>DATAVW010000249.1:0-10286 GCA_036267515.1 Rhizomicrobium sp. | reverse complement strand
ACGTTGAGGACATGTGGCCCGTCCGGCTTGGGGATCACCAGCCCGGCCGGCGCACCCGGCACCACCGCTTCGATATCGGAGCGGAAATCTGCCGCCTCCAGCGGATTCACCCGCACCCAGATGGATTGCGAATGCCGCTCTTTCAGGAATTCGCGCACCATGGCGCGCGCCTTCGAGCGGTTTTCCGCCACAACCGAATCTTCCAGATCGAGGATCAGCGCATCGGCGGCCGAGCCACGCGCCTTCACCAGTTTCTTCTCGCTATCTGCCGGGACAAACAGGAATGATCGAGACATCATCTTATCGAAGTCCCTCCGCAACCAACTTCATCTGTTGGGCTGTTTCCTTAAGGCGTTTGTCGCGCGTCCATAATCTTGCCTCCGGTGTAAGAAATGCTGACGCCAAGAGATGTGCATCGACATAACCAATCCCTCGCCCGAATAGGCTGTGACGCTCGACAAGCGCCATCGCCTCGTCGTTCTCAGCGACTTCGGCACTCCGCAGTTTTCCCAATTCGGATAAAAATTCGCGTCGGTTGCGAAACTGTCCCATCGCCACTTCACCAATCACAAACGGATGGCAAAGCACCTTGCGAGCATCCACCAATTCCGAAATGACACTTTCTGCCGAGCGAATATGATCGATCCAGACCGAAGCGTCGATAAGAATCACCGGCGATCTAACCACGGCCGCTTCCGAGGCGCGGCCTTTGCGTTCGGATCGCTCCCGCCAAGCCGTGCCAAACGGCGTCCAGCCTCCAGTTGAACGTAGGTGGTCAGCGCTTCGCGAACCATCGCCGAGGTTTCATCGAGGTTTGCATAGCGCTTCGCGCTCGCGAGCAATTCGTCGTCGATCGTGATCGTTGTACGCATTTCTGGCTCCATTTGCATCAAAAATAGCATCATCTGATGCCAGTTTCAATGCTATCTAGGCCGGCTTGCGCAGCATCAGGGCGGAGCGTTTGCAGGAGGCGACCAGCTCATCCCGCTGGTTGAAGGCGCGGTGGGCGAAGATCACGATCCCGTTCTGCGGACGTGATTTGCTTTCGCGCAACTCCAGCACCTCGCTTTCGATCCGTAACGTGTCGCCATGAAATACGGGCTTTGGGAACCGCACTTCGTCCATACCAAGATTGGCGACGGTGGTGCCGAGCGTCGTCTCACCCACCGAAATGCCGATCATCAGGCCAAGGGTGAACAACGAGTTGACGATTCGCGTGCCGAACTCAGTGGTTTTGCCGTATTCCTCATCCAGGTGAAGCTGCGCCGGATTGTGCGTGAGCGCGGTGAAGAACACGTTGTCGGCTTCCGTCACCGTGCGCCGGATCGGATGCTGGAATTTTTGTCCGACCGAAAATTCCTCGAAGTAAAGACCTGCCATCCGTGCTTCCCCTCGCTTGTTGCCAGTATAAGGGCGGGGCTGGCGACGGGAAAACCCGTGATCGCAAATTACCTGGCTGGCCTGCCGAAGCGGGGACCCGCTCTGGCGAAACGGCGCGAACTCGATTAAGGCAGCGCTCTTTAGGACCGTGAGCTGGCCACCGCTGGGGCATTGCATGTTTACCCACAATCCGTTCGCTGCGCTGGCTGGTTCCGTGCCACCGCTCTTCATGCAGGCCTTCCTGGTCCTGATGGTCGTATTCGTGGCCGGCGGCACGCTGTTCGACATGCTGCACAAGCGGAGTGCAGCCTACTTTTTCCAGCATCGGCAGAACGTGCGCGCGCGGGCGCAGCGGGAGCTTGGCGGCGGCAAGAAGATGCTGCTGGCAGCCGAAACGGTGGCCGAGGCGCTGATCTCTGGCGAATTCTGCAATGCACGCCGCCGCATCGCGCACCTGCTCGCGATGTATGGCTTCATCCTGTATGCGATCACGACCGTCATTCTGGTGTTCTGGTACTCAGAGCCAAACGTGGCGACGCCCGCCATCTTCCCGCTGCTTTGGCACATCGGCGCCTTGATGGTTTTCGTGGGCGGCTGCTGGTTCTGGTTTTTCATCCGTGTGGATATTGCGGCGGAGGGACATTCTCCGCTTCGCGTCGTCCGTGCGGACCTGTTCATCGTATCGCTGGTGAAGAGTGCCGCCTTGGCGCTCATCTGGTCGTGCTTGCAATGGATGGATAGCCCGCTCGCGATATGGACCCTTGGACTCTATCTTATCATGACGGCCGTGCTGTTCGGATCGGTGCCGTGGTCGAAATTCTCCCACATGTTCTACAAGCCGGCGGCGGCATTTCAGCGGCGGCTGGAAGAGGCGCGCGGCTCGCGCATGAATTTGCCGGCAGGCGCCGACAAGCCAGAAACCTTCGGCAGCACGCGCGAGCTGCCGCGCCATTATTGATTCAATTCACGAGCACAGAGGCTGAAATGCCGACTTTCGTTTACATGACGAGTTGCGATGGCTGCGGCCACTGCGTTGATATCTGCCCCTCCGATATCATGCACATCGACGAGACCTACCGGCGCGCCTTCAACATCGAGCCGAACTTCTGCTGGGAGTGCTATTCCTGCGTGAAGGCGTGTCCGCAGAACGCCATCGATGTGCGCGGTTATGCCGATTTCGCGCCGCTGGGCCACAGCGTGCGCGTGCTACGCGAGGAGAAGAAAGGCACAATTTCGTGGAAGATCAAATTCCGCGACGGCCGCGAGAAGGATTTCGTTTCGCCGATCCGCACCACGCCGTGGGGCTCGATCAAGGGTCCGTCCGAATACGCGCCACCAGGCAAAGAAGCCTTCGCCGCGCAGGAACTGGCGCATGAGCCGGACGCGCTGAATGTTCCGCAACTGCCGGTGATCGCACCCGAGAAGTTGAAACAGGGCGTCCTCTGATGGGGCTGTTCTCACGCCGCAAAACCATTCACGTCGACTCCGATATTCTGATTGTCGGCGGCGGCATGGCGGGGTGCGGCGCCGCCTATGAATCCCGCTACTGGGGCCGGGATCTGAACATCGTCTGTGTGGAGAAGGCGAACATCGAGCGCAGCGGCGCGGTGGCGCAAGGGCTCTACGCTATCAACTGCTACATGGGCATGCAATGGGGCGAGAACCAGCCGGAAGATCACGTGCGCTACGCCCGCAACGACCTGATGGGTCTGGTCCGCGAGGATCTCGGCTACGACATCGCGCGCCACGTCGATTCCACGGTGCACAAATTCGAGGAATGGGGTCTGCCGATCATGCGCGATCCCGACACCGGGCGGTATCAGCGCGAGGGCAAATGGCAGATCATGATACACGGCGAGAGCTATAAGCCCATCGTCGCGGAAGCCGCCCGCAAGGCAGCAACCCAAATCTACAACCGCATCATGATCACGCATCTGCTGATGGATGCGAAGAATCCGAATCGCGTGGCCGGCGCCGTTGGCTTCAACGTGCGCACCGGCGATTTCTACGTGTTCCGCGCAAAGGCGGTGATTGTGTGTGCGGGCGGCGCATCGCACATCTTCAAGCCGCGCTCAGTTGGCGAAGGCATGGGCCGCACATGGTACGCGCCATGGAGCAGCGCGTCGGCTTACGCGCTGCCGATCCTCGCCGGCGCCAAAATGATGCAGATGGAAAACCGCATCGTGCTGACGCGTTTCAAGGATGGCTACGGTCCCGTCGGCGCGTACTTCCTGCACCTGAAGACCTACACGCAGAACGCCTATGGCGAGGAGTACGAAACCCGCTGGTTCGACAAACTGCGCGAAAGTATCGGGGATTATGTCGATCACCATCCGGTGCCGACCTGCCTGCGCAATCACGCCTTCCTCGAGGAAACGAAAGCCGGGCGCGGCCCCATTCGGATGGTGACGAAGGAAGCCTTTCAGGATCCGCACAAGGAAACGGTCGGCTGGGAAAACTTCCTCGGCATGACCATCGGCCAGGCGGTGGTGTGGGCCTCGCAGAACATCGATCCCAAGCACATCAATCCCGAACTCACGACATCAGAGCCCTATGTCATGGGCTCGCACGCCACCTGCTCCGGCGCCTGGGCGAGCGGACCTTCCGATTACGCACCCGCGGAATACCAGTGGGGCTACAACCGCATGATGACGGTGGATGGCCTGTTTGGCGCCGGCGACACCATCGGCGGTACCGCACACAAATTCTCCTCCGGCTCGTTCACGGAAGGCCGCATCGCCGCCAAGGCGGCGGTGAACTACGTGCTGGACTTGCGAGATCAGCCGCAAGCGAGCGACGCAGAATGCGACGCGCTGAAGAAAACCGTGTTCCAGCCGATGGAGCACTACGCGGTGTACCGCAACGAGATCGTCGCGGGCACCGTTTCACCCAGCTACCTCCTGCCCATCCATGGATTACAGCGGCTGGAAAAGCTGATGGACGAATATGTCGGCGGCATCGGCGCGAATTACACCACCAATGAGCCGCTGCTGACCCGCGGCCTCGAGCTGTTGGCCATGCTGAAGGAAGACTTGGCCTATATCGGCGCGGAAGATTTGCACCAGCTGCAGCGCGCCTGGGAGCTGGAGCACCGCGTGCTGGCTTCGGAAGCCGTGGCGCACCACACGCTCTACCGCACCGAAACCCGCTGGCCCGGTTACTACTACCGCGCCGATCATCCCAAGCTGGATGATGAGAACTGGCACGCCTTCACCCTCTCCCGTTACGACCGCAACACCGGCGGTTGGGAGATGGAGAAAGCGCCCGTCTACCACATCGTGGATTAGGCGGCGCTCACCCCGCCTGACCGGGCGGCACCTTGCAGAACTCCCCCGCTGCGGCGAACCCGCAGCCCGGAGATGCTGGCTTGACCACGCGGGTTCGATCCGTATATTGCGCCGCTTCCTGCGGGGCGCGGCTCCGGCGGGTTTACAGCGATTTCAAGGACTTACCATGTTTGCGGTCATCCGCAGTGGCGGAAAACAGTATCGGGTTGCCGAGAACGACGTGATCTCGCTCGCAAAGCTCGAAGGCGAAGTGGGCGCGAAGATCGCGCTTTCGGATGTCCTCATGCTGGGCGGAGACAAGCCGAAATCCGGCACGCCCCTCATTTCCGGCGCCAGCGTGGAAGCGGAAATCGTCGAGCACGGCCGCGGGCCGAAGGTCATCGCCTTCAAGAAAAAGCGGCGCAAGAACACACACAGAAAGCGCGGCTCCCGCCAGCACTTCACCAAAGTGAAGATCACGGGAATTTCCGCGGGATCGGAAGCGTAACATGGCGCACAAGAAAGCAGGCGGCTCCTCGCGCAACGGCCGCGACTCACCCGGCCAGAGATTGGGCGTGAAGATGTTCGGCGGCCAGGCGATTTCCGCCGGCAACATCATCGTCCGCCAGCGCGGCACCAAATTTCACGCCGGAGACAATGTCGGCATGGGACGCGACCACACCCTGTTCGCCACGGTGGACGGCAAGGTGCAGTTCCGCGAAGGCTATAAGCGGCGCACGTATGTGTCTGTCGTATCGGCCAGCGCGGAGCGACCCGCGACCGAATAGGCGGCTTGAACATCGAGCCGCCACGAATTGGCGGCCCATCATGGGCGAGGGAAGATGGTCCGCCATCTTCCCTTTTTTGTTTCCCTCGCCAGACTCGAGGGGAGTGCCATGAATGAAGAACTGGAAACCGAGAGATTGCTGTTGCGAAAGCCTGAGCGGCGCGACATTCCGGCGCTCGTTCCGCTGATCGGCGACTGGGAGGTGGCCAAGAATTTGAGCCGGGTGCCGTATCCGTATACAGAAGAAGACGCTTACTCATTCTTCGATCAGGCGCGGGAGCGGCGCGCGAGCGGCACAGATTTCAACTTTGCGATTCTGCTGAAACCGGATGAGCGCTACATCGGCGGATGCGGGGTGCATTTGCGCGAAAACGGCGACTGGGAATTCGGCTACTGGATCGGCAAGCCGTGTTGGGGAAGTGGATACGCAACCGAAGCGGCGCGCCGGTTGGTAGAGTTCGCGTTCGAGGAGCTGAAGATCGAGACCCTGACGGCAGGCTGGTTCTCCGACAATTCTGCTTCAGGGCACATCCTCGAGAAGCTTGGCTGCACGCGTACCGGTGCGGAAGAACGCGAATGCCGCTCGCGCGGGCACACGGTCCGCTGCAATATGATGGTGCTGACGCGTGAAGGCTTTCACCTGAAGCAGGCCGCATGAAATTTCTGGATCAGGCCAAGGTGTATATCGCGAGCGGCGCGGGCGGAAACGGCTGCGTCGCGTTCCGCCGCGAGAAGTTCATCGAGTTCGGCGGACCGAACGGCGGCGACGGCGGCCGCGGCGGCGATGTGTGGGCGGAAGCGGTGGAGAACCTCAACACGCTGATCGATTACCGATTCCAGCAGCACATCAAGGCGAAGAACGGCCAGCACGGCATGGGCAAGGAAATGACCGGCGCCGCCGGCCCGGACGCGGTGATACGCGTGCCGGTTGGCACGCAGATCTTCGAGGAAGATGGCGAAACGCCGATTGCCGATCTCGATCGCACCGGTGCCCGCGCGCTGCTGCTGAAAGGCGGCAAGGGCGGTTTCGGCAACGCGCATTTCAAAACCTCCACCAACCAGGCGCCGCGACATGCCAATCCCGGCCAACCGGCGGAAGAGAAAACCATCATCCTGCGGCTGAAGCTGATCGCCGATGTGGGGCTGATCGGTTTGCCCAATGCCGGCAAATCCACGTTTCTCTCACGCGTCTCCGCCGCCAGGCCGAAGATTGCCGACTACCCGTTCACCACGTTGAACCCGCAGCTCGGCATGGTGCGCGTGGATCAGACGGATTTCGTGCTTGCCGATCTGCCGGGGCTGATCGAAGGTGCGCACGAAGGCGCAGGGCTGGGCGACCGTTTCCTGGGCCATGCGGAACGCTGCAGCGTGATCCTGCATCTGGTGGACGGAACCCAAAGCGGGATCGTGGATGCCTATCGCACCATTCGCGGCGAGCTGGAGATGTACGGCCACGGCCTTACCGAGAAACCCGAGATCGTGGTGCTGAACAAGATCGATGCGATTGAGAAATCGGCGCTGTCGCGCAAGCGCGCGGCCCTCGCGAAAGCGTGCGGCGGCGAGGTGCTGATGATGTCTGGCGTCAGCGGCGACGGCGTTCAGGAGGTGCTGCGCGCTCTGGCCAAGGCGGTGAGCGGCAACCGCAAGCATGGGACGCCTCGCACCCCCACCCCCGCCTGGTTGCCTTATCTATAAGACCCCAACGGGGCGAAGAAGCCCACGAAGGGATACACAAGGCTCTTGGCACGATATGCGAAGAAAGCTGAGCGCTTGTGTGAATCTGCCACGCATCGACCTCACAAAAGAAAAGGGGCTGGCCCCGGCATCGTAAGCGGGGCCGCCCAAGGGGGTACTCAAAAGGGGGTGATAGCTGTGACCTTGACATCCCTGAGCTAAGACTCGGTTAAGCAGGCGCCAGTCCGGGCAATGAGCGCACGCCCCAATGAGCGATAACCAGCCTCAGTGCGATGTCTGCGATAGCCTCGGCTGGGTTTGCGAGGATCACCGCGACATGCCTTGGCAACGCTCGTATGCGTGCGGAGATCGCTTTTGCGCTGGCCGAACGGGCGGCGGGAGCCGTTCGGCAGCTCCCGACCGCCAATCGGCAGGCTTTACTGAACCTTGAAAATGGTTCCACTGCCGCTGCCGCCAGCAGAGGCCGTACCATACAAAACCGGCATGCCGCCGACAGTGACCATCTGCAAACCGGATTCTGGATAGGCCCCATCAGAGCCGCCCGTGAAATTATAAAGGCTGGTCTCCACGCCTGTTGCAGGATCGATTTCGAACACCGTGCCCATATCATTCGCGCCGCCAGTCTCGGTAGTTCCGTAAATCCGTGGTCCACTGCCCAGGTTTGCGTAAACGATATCGCCGGTCGGGAAATCGCCATCGCCCGGGTAGCCGGCAAACGTGTAAATCAGGGTGACGGCGCCGCCCGGGTTCATTTTGAAAAGTGTGTTACCGGCGTTCGCACCATAGAAGATGCCGCCGACCTTGATCAGCTTCGTACGCGGCAGTCCGCCGTCGGAAGGAGTATTCGATGGCCCGAACGAATGCAGCAACGTGTACGATCCCGCCGTGTCGATTTTGAAGGCCGTGCCGTTGGTGTCAGTTCCACCCTTCCCGGTGGTGCCAAAGAAGGTATTGGAACTTGCAACGTAGGTCAGGCCAACTTCTGGGACGTCGCCATCCAACAAGGGGCCGGTAAAGTTATATTTGATGGTGTCGCTGCCGCCAGACGCGGGAACCGTAAATACGGTGCCAAAATTGCCATTGACGTTCCCTCCAAGCTCGGTAGTGCCCCAAAGCAGTCCCGCGTTGTAAGTAAGCTGCCCGAGCGGTCTTTCGCCATCAGAAAGCCCCCCGTTGAACTTGTATAGCTGAGTGTAGCCAAACGGCGCGTTCGCCTGGATCTTGAAAACCGTACCTCCATGAAAACCGGAGAGATTGCCGCCAAACCAGGTGACGCCGTAGAATGTGCCACCACCTCCGCCGCCAACATGCGTGAGATCGGCGGCCGGGCATGAACCGTCCGACGGGCCCGAAAAATTATACACGACGTTGTAGATCGATGGATTGCTGATCTTGAATCTGTAGACCGTTCCGAAGCCTGATCCGCCGCCGGTGCAGGTGGTGCCCCAGAGGCGATGATTTTTCCGGGTAAGCCCTCCGATGGGCTGAGTGCCGTCGCCAGTCGAGCCAAACGTATGCACAAGACTGAAAGAGAACGCCTGTGCGGCAGGCGGGCACACCACCAATAGACCCGCAACCGCAAAGGCTGGGTAGCTAAGGCGATGGAGAAGCCAACGTTTTGGCAGCCGATGTTGGCCAGGCTCAACGATCTCGAATTTCATAATACCCCCGCTTCGCAAGGGGGATACTGACCACATTTGACACAAAAGCCAAGTGATCTGAATTATTATGTCAAACCGTTGGAAAGACATGCACTTTTGTTTCAAAACCGCCTCACATGCACGGGACGGTGCTGTCCCTGACACGGTACAAAGCCGGGATAAATCATCGCTTTCAATTCAGCGGCTCACGAGGCTTCCGCTTCTCACGTGACAGATCATCGATCGCACGCGTGATCCGTTTCCAAGTCGAATTTGGCACCACGATACCGATTCCCATCGAGTCGTGCTGCGCGTGAAAATGGGGAAGTCTGTCCCCTGACCCGTTTCTATGTCTCGGGAGCGCTGCGCAGGATCCGCTCGTAGTCGCGGCCGCCATAGAAGACTCGCACAATCACAACTTCAGACCGCACGACGCGAAACACGATCACGGCGCGGCGCTCGAATCCGATAATGCGCACGCCTTTGCTGATGTCGTCGCGCGGCGTGCCGCGCAGCGGCGCTTGCTTCAGCGACAAGCAAACCGCTTCAATGCGCGCAATGTAATCGCCGGCGGCTTTCCGTCCTCCATGCTCCGCAATGTAATCGTACAGGCTGAGGAGATCGTCTTCGGCCATCGGCCGGAAAACGACCTTGTAACTTTTCACGTTCCGCCGCGGCCGCGCCGTGCGTGCCTCTGGCGCAGTCTGGCGAAGAGCTTTTCGGCTGGAATGCTCGGGCGGGGATCGTTCAGCGACCGCTCGATTTCCTCGCGCAAGGCGCTGCGGAGGGCCTCGTCTTCGCGATCCAGCGCGCGCACCGCCGCACGCAACACTTCGCTCGCCGAAGCGTAGCTCCCCGATTGAACACGCGCGTCAACGCGCTCCTTGAGGTCGCCCAAGGTCACGGTCAGCGGAGAACTGGTGCGCGGCATAGCTGAACACCTTCTGTGAATGACACCGTCATACTAATGAGACAAGCACCGCGACGCAAGCTGCTCGTCCCGGCGAGTCGATCTGCGGTGCTTTCTATGGGCGCCGTTCTCCATGCAGTGCGCGAATACGCCCTGGAAATTTCCGCTCCGGCGCCAAAAATCGCGAGAAATCAACTGTGAAAATAAATTCGTTCTCCACCGGCAAAGCGGCCTTACACTTCCGCACATGAGAAGCGCTGGCGTCACAGATCATTGCCTTTGCCGTCATGGCCGCCCAACCAAGAGCCATCCATCCGGCGTGCGCGCGACAGCGTGTTCGCAAGATGGCGCGCTGAACAAACGCCATCGCTCGCCGACGCTCGCACGCTGGATGACTCGGTCGAGCCCGGCCCATAATGATGAAAAGTGGGGGCCCCCTCCCCGCTGTTTTTTGCAAACGAATACCGCCCGAGGGGAGGAGGTGGGCAATTTCCGCCGAACAAAACGAACAATTCCGCTTCCTGCTTCGCTGTCAGGGGGAGGGGTACAGGAATCCGCAAAACAACCTCAAAGGCTTTTTCGTTCTCGATCAGGAGCTTACGATCTCG
>DATAVW010000248.1:0-14197 GCA_036267515.1 Rhizomicrobium sp. | reverse complement strand
TGTTCCTGCAGAACGTGAAGGAAGGGTTCTTCTCCGATCCGCTCTATGGCGGGAACAAAAACGGCGGTGCCTGGGCCATGATCGGCTTTCCTGGCGCGCATTACGATTACTCGCCGTGGGTCAAAGCCCACAACAAGCCGGTGCCCGTTAAGCCTGTCGGATTGCTCGGCCGTCTTGATTGGAAGCGGGGTTGAGCGGGATGGCCATTCGTCAGAAACCTGTTGACGTTGTCTTGATCGGCTTCGGATGGACGGGCGCCATCATGGCGCAACAGCTGTGTGACGCCGGGTTGAAAGTGCTGGCGCTCGAACGCGCAGCCGCGCAAACCACACCAGAAAACTTCGCCACCACGTTCGACCAGGACGAGTTGCGCTATATGTGGCGCCACCACCTGTTTCAGAATGTCAAATATTCGACGTTGACGTTTCGCAACAACACCAGTCAGCAGGCGCTGCCAATGCGGCAGCTCGGTTCGTTTCTTCCCGGCACCGCCGTCGGCGGAGCTGGAATACACTGGAACGGTCAGATTTGGCGGTTTCTGCCGACCGACTTCAAACTCAAGAGTCACAACGAGCAGCGGTACGGCAAACAGGCAACCGAGGGCCTTACGATTCAGGACTGGCCGGTCACGTATGACGAACTCGAGCCGTACTACGCTCAGTTCGATTTGATCTGTGGAACTTCTGGCAAAGCAGGAAATCTAAAAGGAGCAATTCAACCGGGCGGAAACCCGTTCGAGGGACGGCGCAGCAGTGAATATCCCACCCCACCGTTGCCGATGACGTATGCGCCGACGCTGTTTGCAGAGGCCGCCGCAGGATTGGGGCGGCACCCGTTCCCGCACCCGGCCGGTAATCTGTCCAAAGCCTATACGAATCCTTTCGGTGTGCAGCTCGCTCCCTGCACGTTCTGCGGCTTCTGCGAAAAGTTTGGTTGCGGGAACTACTCCAAATCGTCACCGCAGACGACCCTGATCCCCTACATCATGCAGAAGCCGAATTTCGAATTGCGCGCCGAATGCGAGGTGCTGAAAATCGAAAAGACGGCGGACGGGAAACATGCAACGGGCGTCACCTACATCGACAGTTCGGGAACGAAGTATTTTCAGCCGGCCTCGATCCTACTGCTGACTGCCTATCAGCTGCACAATGTGCACCTCCTGCTTCTGTCCGGCATCGGCACGCCCTACGACCCGCATACCGGCAACGGCGTTGTCGGCAAGAATTACTGCTATCAGACGATGAGTTCGGTCGAAGTGTTTTTCGAGGACAAGTTGCTCAATCCGTTTATCGGGGCCGGCGCTCTCGCCTCGGTGATTGACGATTACAACGGGGACAATTTCGACCACACAGGTCTCGGCTTCATCGGCGGCGCATATATCGCGGCGCTCGTGACCGGCGCGCGGCCTATCGAGATGGTGCGAGTGCCTAAGGGGATAGGCAAATGGGGACTCGACTGGAAACACGCGGCCGCAAAGTATTTCCTGCGCAGCTTTTCGATCTCCGTGCATGGATCGAGCTACGCGCAAGCCGGCAACTATCTGGACCTGGACCCCGCCTATAAGGATGAATTCGGCCGTCCGATGCTGCGCATGACGTTCGATTTTCCTCCGAATGACTTGAAGATGGCACAATACTGCACCGATCGGGCTGCAGAGGTGGCGCAGGCGATGGGCGCATCTTCGATCAATCCCAAGCCGAGGAAAGGCCCTTATAGTCTCGTCCCCTATCAAACGACGCACAATGTCGGCGGCACGATGATGGGCGAGAATCCATCGGATAGCGTCGTCAATCGCTATGGGCAGAGTTGGGACATACCGAATGTGTTTGTCACCGGCGCGGGGTTGTATCCGCAGAACGCCGGCTACAACCCGACGGCAACGCTTGCAGCGCTTGCCTTCATGTCAGCCGAAGCAATCAAAACGAAGTTCGTGAAATCTCCTGGCCCATTGGCACCTGCGTGAACACGCAGGGCCGCACCCACAGTGTGTGGCTCTGGTTCGGAGCCGCCATCATTGCAGTCGTTTTGCTGCTCGCATTCGGTGCGCTTGGTTCGTGGCTGTGGTCGGAGACCCACCAACCGAACATTGTCGAACCACCGCCCGCGCCCTTTGCGATGCTCATGCGCCCAATCCCGAACGGACCCGGCGCTTCGCTCCTGCGGCGCGGCCGCTATCTGGTGATCGCGGGCGATTGCGCATCCTGTCATACGCGGGCGGGAGGACGCCCCTTCAACGGCGGACGCGGCTTGCGAACGCCTTTCGGCACCATCTACACGCCCGATATCAGCGGCGATACCGCGACTGGTATCGGCAAGTGGACCCAACCGCAGTTTTTTCGCGCACTGAACGACGGCGTCGCGGCGAATGGCACGCATCTTTATCCGGCGTTCCCCTTTCCGCACTTTACCATCATCAGCCGCGAGGATTCAGATGCGATCCTCGCGTATCTCAAGACTGTTCCCGGCGTAGCTGATACACCGCCGGCTAATCGTCTTCCGTTTCCGATCAATCTTCGGATCAGCGCCGCCGCATGGCAGGTGTTGTTCTTCCGAAGTCACGGCTTCCATCCCGACAAATCAAAATCGGCAGCGTGGAATCGCGGGGCTTATCTCGTCGAAGGCCCAGAGCATTGCGGCGCCTGTCACACCCCGAAAAACCTCTTCGGGGCCGAAAACAAATCACGCCTGTTGCAGGGTGCTACGCTGGACAACTGGGTGGCTCCCGATCTCACTGGCAACCCACGCATGGGTCTTGGCCGGTGGAGCCCTGCAGAGATTGTCGAATTCCTGAAGACCGGCCGCAACGTGCATTCGGACGCCGCAGGCACGATGGCTGAGGTAGTGTCCTACTCAACGTCGCAACTCTCAGACGGAGACTTGAAGGCGATCGCGGCCTACCTGAAGGATATCCCCGCGAGCACGACAAAAGAACCCGACGCTCCCGACACAAAAGCTCTGAAGACTGGGGCTGCCGTCTATTTTGATTCATGCACGGCATGCCATTATGTCCGAGGCCAAGGTAGTCCGAGATTTTTTCCACCACTAGCGGGAAGCGCCATCACCCAGCAGTCCGATCCCACCGGTGTGATTCGCTTGACTCTTGCTGGCGGCCGCGCAGGTCCGACGCCGACGCGTCCCTCGCCTGTGTCCATGCCGGCGTTCGCATGGAAGTTGACCGATCAGCAAGTTGCTGACGTTGTTACTTACATCCGCAACAGCTGGGGCAATCGTGCGTCATCCGTGTCGGCTCACGATGTGGCAAAACTTCGCGAGTCACTGTCTCTAGTGCGGGCGTTGGATCAACATGACAGATCAGTCTCCAATTGAACGATGGACAGACTTGCGTAGCTTCTCACGCGGTCGCGTGAGCAAGACAGATTGGGGACCCTAAATGGCCCAGTTGTTCCGGCCGGGTGCAAACAGCATTTCTGTCATCGTCATTGCTGCGATCTTTCTCGTTCCTGCCGGGGCAATTGCACTTACCTACATACTTTGGAATTCCCCTTACGCGACTGATCAGTACCTGACGCTCGCACAACCCGTCCCATTCAGCCACGAACATCATGTTGGCGTGCTCGGAATTGATTGTCGGATGTGCCACACCGGCGTGGAGAAGACGGCCTCTGCAGGCATACCCCCGACTCACACCTGTATGACCTGTCATTCGCAAATCTGGACGAATGCGCAGATGTTGGCGCCGGTACGCCAAAGCCTGAAATCAGGTCAGCCGTTGCATTGGCAACGGGTGAATCGGGTGCCGGATTACGTTTTTTTCGACCACAGCATTCATATAGCGAAAGGCATCGGCTGTTCGATTTGCCACGGGCCTGTGCAGACTATGGCCTTAATGCGCCAGCAACAACCACTCACAATGGGCTGGTGCCTTTCCTGCCATCGCCACCCGGAGCGATACATCCGCCCGCGCGCCCAGGTCTTCAACATGTTCTGGAGCATGCCTCCCGATCAGATCGCCAACGGGCGCAAGTTAATCGCGCAATATCTCATCCATACCGCGCACATGACTGATTGCTCGACATGCCATCGCTGAGCAGCCGTGTTGAACTCAACCGGCGTAGCGCGCTGAAGACGCTTGCGGCTGCAATTGCAACGAGCATGGCGCGCTGCAGCCGGCCGAGCGAAGCAATTATCCCGTATGTGAATATGCCGGAGGGCTTGGTGGCGGGCGAACCGATGCGATTTGCTACCACATTGGCCCTCTCCGGCTATGCACGAGGGTTTCTTGCCATCTCGGTAGACGGGCGGCCGATCAAAATAGAGGGCAATCCGCGTCATCCGTTCAGCCTCGGTGCCACGGACATCTTTGCAGAAGCGGAAGTGCTATCGCTCTATGACCCCGACCGCTCGAACGCGATGCGCCGCAAAGGTGCCGGAGCGGGGTGGAAAGCTTTCGAGGCTGATTGGCACCGCCTGACCGACAACCAGAACCGTGAGGGTTTGGGGCTGGTCACCGGCCGTGTGGTTTCTCCCACGACGTTGGCGCGGATAAATGCGCTGCGCCAGCGCTTCCCGCAATTGCGCTGGTATCGCTACGAGCCGGTCAACGATGATGGTGCGCGGTCCGGCGCGCGGATGGCGTTCGGACGTGTGGTGACGGCGCTGCCACGCTGGGCAGATGCTGACGTGGTGCTGGTGCTCGATGCGGATCCGATAGGACATGGGCCTGATGAGCTGCGCGTTGCTCGCGCCTATGCTTTGCGGCGGCACGGCGACGCCAAGCGCCAGCGTGTTTATGCGGCAGAGCCTGTTTGGACGTTGACGGGCGCTACGGCGGATGTCCGTGCAGCAACGTATCCTGCCATGGTCCGCGAAATTGGACGCCTGGTTGCAAACGAGCTCGGGGCCAATCTCGGCGAGCCGCGCCTTTCAAATCGAACGCTCGGATTCGCGCAAGCCGCAAGCCGCGAACTGCGTGCCGCACGCGGGCGAGCTCTGGTGCTGACCGGTGAGGGGCAGCCGCCGGAGCTTCACGCACTCTGTCACTGGATCAATGCGCAGCTTAACGCACCCATCGACTATCTGCCGTCATCAGACCCGGTTGAGAACGACCATGGCGCCGAACTGTTGGCGCTCGCAAGCGACCTTCATTCTCAACGAATTGAAACACTGATCGTGGCCGACGCGAACCCGGTTTATGATGCACCGGATCACCTGCACATCGGCGAAGGAATCGCTCAGGTCCCGCTCAGTATTCACCTCGGACTTTATCAGGATGAGACGGCTCATCGCTGCACGTGGCACTTGCCGCTGAGCCATCCATTAGAAAGCTGGGGGGATGGCAGAGCTCTCGATGGCACTGTCTCAATCGTCCAGCCGCTCATTCAGCACCTTCATCAGACGTGTACGACCGACGAATATCTTGCCCGACTGGCTAGCGAAACGGTGTCCAAGGCCTACGCCTTGACGCGAAATACCCTGCGGGAAACTGCGAACGGTGACTTCGAGACCACATGGCGCAGTTGGCTGGAAGAGGGGATGGTCGCCGATAGCGCGGCGCAGCCGACCGCAGTGTCCGCCTCCCGTATCCCTAGCTTGCCTTACTCGGAAGCAAACTCTGGCTTCGTGCTCAGCCTTTCGCCCGATCCCTCGGTCTGGGATGGCCGCTTTTCCAACAATGCGTGGCTACAGGAATGCGCAAAGCCATTCACGCGGGAAGTATGGGGCAATGCCGTTCAAATCTCGCCCGCCGATGCCGAACGCCTTGCAATCGCAGATGAAAGCACAATCAAGCTAACGGTCGGCGGTAGAGTCATAACGGCTCCAGCGATAATTGTGGCGGGCCAAGCCGATGGCGTGATCGGCGCCAGTTGGGGACAGGGCCGCACGCACGCCGGTCGGATCGGCACCGACGTCGGTGTGCGGTTCTGCGAATTTGGCGCGGTCCCATTTGCGCGTATCCTTGAGGGTGCGCAGATCGCCACGAATGCCGGAAGCGTTCCCTTCCGGTCCCTGCAGGCGCACACGCGCCTCAATGGGCGCGCCGAGGACCTTTTCCAGATCGCCTCGCTTGCCGATCTTGCGCGTGCCAAAAAAAGCGAAGCGACGCCGCCGAGCCTGCTCGAAATACCTCAGCGCGGCGAATACGCTTGGGCGATGGTGGTGGACACGGACGCGTGCATCGGCTGCAACGCGTGCGTGGTCGCTTGCCAGGCCGAAAACAACGTGCCGGTCGTCGGACCCGAGGAGGTCAGCCTTGGCCGCGACATGCACTGGTTGCGCGTGGATTCCTATGAGCGGTCTCACGGCTACGCGGTTCGGCGCGGTTTCGAGCCGGTGCCGTGCATGCATTGTGAGCTTGCGCCATGCGAGCCGGTTTGTCCTGTCGAGGCCTCGGTACACGATCACGAAGGTCTGAACGTGCAAGTGTACAATCGTTGCATCGGCACGCGCTTCTGTGAAGCGAATTGCCCGTACAAGGTACGTCGCTTCAACTGGTTCGACTACTCGGGCGGCCAGGCTTACGCGGGCGAAGGTCCGGCGCTCAAAGCTCAACACAATCCGGATGTGTCTGCACGCGGTCGGGGCGTCATGGAAAAGTGCAATTATTGTCTGCAGCGCATCAGCCGGGCGCGCAAGACCGCTGAAAAGCAGGACCGCGAAATCGCAGACGGAGAAATGATCACCGCGTGCCAGGCGGCATGTCCGACCCGTGCAATTCACTTCGGCAATATCAACGATCCAAACTCCGACGTCTCGCGGACCAAACGTTTGCCGCAGCACTACGTGTTGCTGGAGGAGCTCAATACCCGTCCGCGCACCACTTATCTGAAGCGGATTTACAATAGTGATGAGACCGCATGAGCGGAGCGGGGGCGGCAAGAGAGAGGTGGATCGGCGAAGAAATTCGCAGCCTCGAAGATATCAACGCCCGCATCTCCGCGCCCATTCTCGCGCCCCGGCACACTTGGCGCTGGTGGGTCGCGCTAGCCTTTTCTGGCGGTATGGCTCTAATGATGCTGTCCGTCGTCGTATGGCTTTTCGCCCATGGCATAGGCATCTTCGGAAACAACACCACGATTGTTTGGGGCTTTCCCATTGCCAATTATGTGTGGTGGCTTGGGATCGGCCACGCCGGAACACTCATCTCCGCGTTGCTGCTGCTGACACGGCAGAAGTGGCGCGGTTCGCTTAATCGCTTTGCCGAGGCGATGACGCTGTTCGCGGTCGCCATGGCGGGGTTGATGCCGATCTTTCACCTGGGCCGGCCGTATTACGTGTACTGGATCCTTCCTTATCCGAACGTCCAAGGCGTATGGCCGCAATGGCGCAGTGCGCTGGTGTGGGATTTCTGGGCGGTCGGCACCTATCTCACCTTTTCGATCCTGTTTTGGTACGCGGGGCTGATCCCCGATCTTGCCATGCTGCGGGAGCGCGCAAAAAGTCGCGTCGTGCGCCGCCTCTACGGCGCGTTTGCGCTCGGCTGGCGCGGATCGTCACGCCATTGGGAAATCCACGACCGCTTTTATCGCTATATGGCGGCGCTTGCGGTTCCGCTCGTGGTTTCGGTGCACAGCATCGTCAGTCTCGACTTTGCCGCGAGTCTCGAGCCGGGCTGGTCAGATACGATCTACCCACCCTATTTCGTGGTCGGTGCACTGTATTCAGGTTTCGCGATGGTGGCGGTGCTCGCCGCTGCGGTCCGCTGGGGCTGTTCGTTCGAGGCGTTTGTCACCCCCAGGCATTTCGAAATGATCGGACGCGTGCTTCTCATGGCATCCCTCATCATGGGGATGTCGTATGCCACAGAGTGGTTCTGGTCCTGGTACGGCGGCGAGCGCACCGAACGGCATCTGGTGGCATTCCTGTTCACCGGTCCTTATGCGCCGCTTTACTACGCACAGCTTCTGTTCAACGTGTTCGTTCCGCAGGCGCTGTGGTTCGTGCGGGTGCGGCGAAGCATTGCAGCGGTCGTCCTCATTTCGATCGTGATCAATATCGGAATGTGGCTCGAACGCATTCTCATTGTGTGGGCGACCTTGTCGCGCGACTACCTGCCCAGCGCCTGGCGCCTCTTCCTGCCGACCGTGTGGGACTGGCTGCTGCTGTCTGGCTCCCTTGGCGCCTTCATGTTCCTGTTCCTGATTTTCGTGCGGGTTCTTCCGGCGCTTCCCGCGCACGAGCTGCGCAAACTCTGGATCGAGGAGAATGCCGCATGAGCGGATACCTTCTCGCGGAATTCGTGACCGCAAGGCAGACGGTCGCCGCCGCGCGCAGCGCCTTCGAAGCCAAACGCGCGCCCGAAGATGTACTGACGCCCAATCCGATAGAGGGAATCACGGAGTACCTCGCGCCGCGGCGCTCAAGAAGTCCGATTGGTTGGGTCATGTTCGCCGCCGGTGTGCTCGGCGCCGCCGCCGGTTATTTGATGCAATGGTACAGCGCCGTTGTCGACTACCCGATCGATGCAGGTGGGCGACCGCTCAACAGCTGGCCTGCCTTTCTGCTGGTGCCCTACGAAACCGCCATTCTATCTGCCGCGGTGATTGGAATCCTCGGCTGGATGTGGATGTGCGGTCTGCCGAAATTGTTTCATTCCTTATTTGCGGCCGCAGTGACCGAGCGCGCCGTGCAGGATCGATATCTGCTGGTGTTCCCGGATGACGTCACACTGGCGCAGTGGGTCAGCACGAACCTCGAACCGCTCGCCTTGCACGAGATCCGTGAATGACGCGCGCCGCGGTGATGCTCCTCTTGTTCGCGCTTGCCGCCTGCGGCGAGAGCATGGATCATCAGAATCGGCTGAAAACCTACGGCTTGGCTCAAGGCACATCGGCGTGGCCGGGCAAGGGCGAAGCGCTGCCCCTGGTCAAAGGCACGGTGGCGCAAGGTGCGACGGCGCGTGAACGTGAAACCGCGAAGCCGCCGCCGGTCTCAGTGGCCCTCCTTCACCGCGGACAGGAACGCTACGACATCTATTGCTCCGTGTGTCACGGGCTCACCGGCGCCGCCGACGGCATTGTCGTGGCACGGGGGTTTCCGAAGCCGAAGCCGTTCAGCGATCCTCAACTTATGCAGGCGCCGGCCAAGGAACTGATCGCCGCGATCGGACAGGGATACGGCGTCATGTATTCGTTCTCCGATCGCGTCGAGCCGAAGGACCGCTGGGCGATCGTGGCCTATATCCGCGCTCTGCAGTTGGCCGGCAATCGTCGAGGGATGCGGCCTTGACGCGCTGGCTCCTGTCGCTTGCCGCACTCGCGGCTCTGGCGCTCGCGTTCGTCTCTTGGGGCAACGCGGAGATTGCAGTTCGCGCATGGGTCTGCGGCTTTGTGCTGGTCTCGATGGTGCCCATCGGCAGCCTCGCCTTGCTTCTCGTCTACGGCATCAGCGGCGGGCACTGGGGTGACGATCTCGCGCCGGTTCTTGTTCCCGCCGCGCGCGCGATGCCGTTCCTGCTGCTCGCATTTCTGCCGGTGATTGTTTTCCGGCCGCTGATCTATCATTGGAATGAACTGAAGCTCCCGCACGATGTGCTCGCCTTCTATCTGAATCCGCTGTTTTTCGATCTGCGGACGGTCTTTGGGCTTGTGGTATGGAGCGTGCTCGCGTGGATGGAAGCATGGCGCAAGCAACTGTTCGCCGCCATTGGCCTGGTTGCGCATTTCATCCTGATGACTTTTCTTCCAGCCGACTGGATCCTCACCATCCAACCGGGTTCCACGTCCGCTGGATTTGGATTTGGCTTCGGCATCGAGCAGATGTTCGCAGCGCTCGCGTTCGCGGCGGTCGTGGCACAACAGCAACCTGGGCGGCCTACGCGCGATCTTGCCGGCATCATGATCACAACGCTGCTTGGCACGGTGTACTTCCTCTTCATGGAGTTTCTCATCACCTGGTACGGGAATATCCCTGAAAAGGTGCACTGGTTTGTCTCACGCACGATCAACGGCTGGCCTGCCATCGCCTTAGCGGGCTTCCTCATCGGGGCGGCGATTCCGTTCCTGGCCGTTCTCAATCCATTTGTCAGACGCGAACCGGCGGCATTGCGGTGGGTCGGGGCATTTGCGCTCTCGGGCATCGCTTTGCACGCGGGGTGGATGATCATTCCCGTGCTGGGGAATGTCACGATTGCTCCGGCGGTGATCGCAACGCTCCTGATGACACTCGCTCTTTGGGCAGCTGCATTGCAGTGGCGCGTCCACCGAGGGCTGCATGAGAGCTGATAACCCCAGCCGCGAATCCCCGCAGGTTAACACGTACCGGGTGGTGGCAATTGTCGCCGGCATGCTTCTTCTCCTGTCCCTGATAGCATTCGGGTTTCAGCCACTCTTTCGTGATCGCATCGGGCAGACCTTTACCGTCCGCCATCCTTTCCCGGCGCCCGCTGTTATTGCCGGCGAGCGGGCGCAACGGCTCGCGCTCGAAGTAAAACAGAGGCGCGATCTGAAGGGAGCACATGGCCGAATGCCAATAGATGCTGCGATGAATGCGATCGCGGCGAAAGGCCCGCATGCCTTCAACCATGTCGGAGGAACGCCGTGAAAATCGTTGCCGCCGGGCTCATGCTGCTTGTGGCTGCGAGTTCGGCGAAGGCTGCTCTATCGCGTGCTCAGTTTGATTCCGTTTCCATATCGCCGTCAGCCGGTGCGCGACTTGACCCCGCGCTTAGCGCCCCCGACGCGAGCGGAAAATGGCGCACAATAGGCGGCGTGCTGGCGGGCCGCCCGGCTTTCGTCAGCTTTGTGGACTACACCTGCAATACCCTGTGCGGTACCGATCTTGAATTGCTATCGCACGCAATTCAGACGAACCGCCTTGCGCCGTCGCAATACCGCATTCTGGTCATCGGCATCGATCCAAAGGATAGGCCGAAAGATGCGCGCGCGATGGAGCGGAAGGAAATTCCCGCAGCACTCTGGCCCGCTGTGACCATGCTGTTGCCAGAGGCGGACGTTGTGCGCCGTGCTACGGCGGCGCTCGGATTTCACTACGTGTACGATCCCGCCATCGATCAGTTTGCGCATCCTGCGATCGTTTACATGATCGGGGCGGACGGAGGGTTGCGCACTGCGCTTTCACCCTTCGCACTGAGTACGACAAACCTGCGCCAGCTCTTAAGCGCGCCAGCACGGGCGAATAACCTGTACGAGCGCGTTCGCCTACTCTGTTATGCGTACGATCCGGCAACAGGCATATACAGCCTTCGCATTGTCAATCTTCTGAAGATCGCCTGCCTTCTGGCGCTGCTAGCCGTCGCTGGCGCGGTGATGTTGCTACGTCGGGCGGGGCGCTCGGCATGAGCGGGGTGAGGGTTAGTCTACCGGAAGCCTCTGTCGCAGCACATCAAGTGGACATCGCGCTTGCCTGGGTGTTCGGTATCTCGGCCATCATTTTTGTTCTGTTGTTGGTCCTGGTGGTGACGTTCGCCATCCGATACCGTCGCGGCACGCGGGCAAAGCGCGGCCCACTGCCAAAGTTGTTCCGTCGGGAATTGGAGATCGGCTGGACCGTCGCCACTACATTTCTCGCCATTTTCATTTTTTGGTGGCTGGTTGCCGGAATCGGGCTGCCGCCGCGTGCCGCACCAAACCAGCTCGAGATCCATATTGTTGCGAAGCAGTGGATGTGGAAGACGCAACACCCGAACGGAGCGGGGGAAATCGATGCACTCCATATCCCCGTCGGCAGGCAGATACGTCTCGTGATGATCTCACAGGACGTGATCCACAGCTTTTACGTGCCGGCGTTCCGGCTGAAGCAGGATGTCTTGCCGGTGCGCAGCACCGAACTTGTGTTTACGCCCACGGAAGTCGGCACGTTTCATCTCTTTTGCGCCGAATATTGCGGCACGCAGCATTCGCACATGACCGGCAAGATCGTCGTGATGACGCCGCCGGCCTATACCGCCTGGGTGGGTGCGCAACCGCATGACGATACGCTCGCCCACGAAGGCGAAGCACTCTATGCGAAATTTGGATGCGGTGCATGCCATGCACGGGAATCGCACGTCCATGCACCGAAGCTCGTTGGCCTCTACGGCAGTACCGTCGCGCTGGAGAGCGGAAGCCACGTGAGCGCAGACGATGCCTATATCAGGAACTCGATAACGCGCCCGCGCGACCAGATCGTTGCCGGCTACGCTCCGATCATGCCGAGCTACGGCGCTCTGGCCAAATCCTCTGACATCGAGGCACTCGTGGCCTACATCAAGTCGCTCAGGAAGGGGCGGGAATGACCGATATCGCGTATCAGCCCGCAGTTCCAAATGACTATCTGCACGATGGACACTCACTCTCGTCCTGGCTGTTCACCACGGATCACAAGCGCATCGCGATCCTGTTTGCGATTTCCATAACGCTCTTCTTCTTCATCGGTGCAGTGGCGATTTCCGTTGTCCGGCTTGAGCTGCTCACGCCGCAAGGCGATCTCGTGTCGGATGATACCTACAACAAGATGTTCACTATCCACGGCATCGTGATGGTGTGGTTTTTCCTGGTCCCATCTATTCCGGCGACCTTCGGAAATTTCCTCCTGCCCTTGATGATCGGCGCCAAGGATCTTGCTTTCCCGCGCATCAATCTCCTTTCCTGGTACCTCTATGTCGGCGGGGCTGCGTTCACGCTGCTAACGCTGATTGCCGGCGGCGTCGACACCGGTTGGACCTTCTACACGCCCTATTCAACGATGTTCTCGAACACCAGCGTCCTTACGGCGGTAGCGGGCGTGATTGTGGTCGGCTTCTCGTCAGTGCTCACGGGCGTCAATTTTATTGCAACGATACACATGTTGCGCATCTCAGGCATGACATGGTTTCGGCTTCCCCTGTTCGTATGGGCAATGTACGCGACCAGTTTCGTCATGGTGCTCGCGACGCCCGTTCTTGCCATGACGCTACTACTTATCGTGGCGGAACGCTGGTTCGATCTGCCCATTTTCGATCCTAGCCGCGGCGGCGATCCGCTGCTGTTCCAGCACTTGTTCTGGTTCTACAGCCACCCCGCCGTTTACATCATGATTTTGCCGGCGATGGGCGTCGTGTCGGAAATCATCGCCTGTTTCGCGCGGCGACGCCTGTTCGGTTATTCCTTTATGGTCTATGCGCTCGTCGCGATTGGGGTGATTGGCTTTTTCGTCTGGGGCCATCACATGTTCGTTTCGGGGCAATCGCCCTATGCGAACGTCGTCTTCTCCTTCCTTTCATTCATGGTGGCCGTACCCTCCGCGATCAAGGTGTTCAACTGGACAGCTACGCTCTACCGAGGCAGCATCACCTTCGAGGCGCCGATGCTGTACGTGTTCGGCTTTCTTGGGTTGTTCACCGTCGGCGGTCTTACTGGTCTTTTTCTTGCGACCGTTCCCATCGACATTCATGTCACCGATACTTACTTCGTGCTCGCCCACTTCCACTATATTATGGTGGGTGGAACGGTTTCAGCCTTCTTCGGCGCGTTGCATTTTTGGTGGCCGAAGATCACCGGCAAGCTTTATCCTGAAGTGTGGGGACGGGCTGCGGCGATCCTCATGTTTTTTGGCTTCAACCTGACGTTCTTTCCTCAATTCATCATGGGCTATTTCGGAATGCCCCGGCGCTACCATGTGTATGCACCGGAGTTTCAGATCTATCACGTGCTGTCGACCAGTGGCGCGGCCGTGCTGGGGGCTGCGTACTTCATGCCACTCGTCTACCTGCTTTGGTCGTTTCGCTACGGTCCGCGCGCAACCATGAATCCGTGGGCGGCCAAGGGCCTTGAGTGGCAGGCGCCTTCGCCGCCGCCGCACGAGAACTTCCTGTTTCCGCCCGTGGTCAGCGAGCCCTACGATTATCACGCGGAGGAAGGGCCGGCCGCAATTCAGGAGCCGGCGGAGTGAGCGAAACGTTCCTCAACAAACCATTCGAGAGCCTGCCGCGACAGCATCAGGCAGTGTCGTTCGGCATGTGGGTGTTTCTCGCAAGTGAGATTCTGCTTTTTTCCGGATTATTCGCCGGCTACGGCATCTATCGCAGTCTCTTTCCTGAAGGGTTTCTCGACGCGGGGCGCGAGACGGACATTGTTTACGGAACGCTCAACACCGCCATCCTGATGACGAGCAGCCTTACGATTGCCGTGGCAGGACGAGCGGCGCGGGTGGGGCTAGGCCGGACAGCGTGGTGGTTGTTGATTGCGACGATTGCTCTTGGTCTGAGCTTTCTGACCCTGAAGGGCTTCGAGTATCGCGAAGACCTGCAGAAGCACTTGTA
>DATAVW010000247.1:0-28422 GCA_036267515.1 Rhizomicrobium sp. | reverse complement strand
GACCAATCCAACGGGTAACACCAGCACGGCTGAGACATTTATGTCTTCCTCGTAATCATCCCGATTGGATTCCGAGCACGGGCCGGATATCCATCCAAAGCCGCTTCGTGATCTGAATTGCGAATGAGAAGGTAATCGGTTGAGTCAACAGACGCGGCGATGGTGCTGAATCAGTCTGGAACATCGCCCCTACCGATTCCATGCTGACGGCCGTGCTCGATCGCGAGAGCGGAACACGGCGGCCGGTGCTGATGCACTGGGTCTCAGTGGGGAGCACCGTGAATCGCACTTGCTAACGGCAGCCTTGATTGCAACCCCTTCCAGCCATCGCAGCGAGTGGTGCAACCGTGTCAACCGAGAAGCTGCTCAGCGCCGTTTGGTTGGGCGCACTTTGCGCTACTGATCCGTCGTCTCCGGTTCGGCATACGATTCCCGTTCCGGAGATTCGCCGGCATGTTCCGGCTCGCCGAATGCGCCAACGGTTTCCTCGATGGGCTTGAGACGTTCGCCGCGTTTCTCGGCCTTCTTGACCTGACGCTCGCGCTTCTGGTTCGCCCGGGTCACGGCAAGGTCCAGCTCCAACTGAGAGCACAGCCCCAGCGTCACCGGATCGACGGCTTTGATGGCCGCTGCGTTCCAATGCGAGCGTTCACGGATTTTCTGAATCGTGGCCTTGGTGGTGCCGATCAGCTTGATGATGTCGGCATCGGTGAATTCCGGATGATTGCGTAGAATCCAGTACACCGCATCCGGTTTGTCCTGCCGCTTGGACACGGGCGTGTAGCGTGGGGCTCGCTTGATCTTGACCGCAGGCATCTTGTGCTTGGGCGCGGCCATTTTGAGGCGCTTCGCAGGATCCTTTTCTGCTGCCTCGATCGCCTCGCGGGTGAGCTGGCCGGCGGAAACGGGATCCTGGCCCTTGATGCCCTTGGCCACGTCTTCGTCGGCGATGCCTTTCACCTCCAGTGGGTGAAGACCGCAGAATTCGGCGATCTGCTCGAAGGTGAGGGAAGTATTGTCGATCAGCCAGACGGCGGTCGCCTTCGGCATCAGAGGTTTGGTCTCGGCAGACATGAATCTTTCCTTTCCGGGCGGGGCGCTTTCCACCCCGTCCTTCCTTGAACGCTTAGTCATTCAGGGAAGGCGGCTATTCTAGCGGCGCGGACGGAAAAGGGGAAGGGTCTTGTGCCAGGCGAGGCGCTGAAGACCTGGAAATGCCGGAAAAGCGAATATGATTTGGCTAGAGCCGCTGCCGGAGGAGAGCAACATCTGGTGATTTTCGGTTGCTCGTCGGGCAAGTCCTCGCTGCTAAAGGCGCTCGCCACCCGCCGCTATGGCGTGTCGATTTCACCTTTGCGAAGGCTCTGCACCTTCACGCCCGACTTCCCAGCTTCCTGACCGCGGAAATGTCGCCTATCAGTCATTGGGCGGCGCGGCGTTGAGGCCCTTCAGTTGCTGTCCATTGATGTAATCGCGCGCTGCGCGGGTGATCTCTTCCCATTCCGCTCGCGTATGGCAATCTCGGGCGTAGGCAAGGCGGCTCCCCGTGACTATTCGCTCCCGGCAAACGATACGGTCCGGCCCGGCGGTCTTGGACGCCACTTCCATGGCCCGAGGATCGGACGCACCGGTGGCAGGGCTGCTAGGGGAAGCTGCAGTGGCCCAAAGCGCATTGGCAGGCTGAGCCCACATCGTCCCGAGCGGAACAACGAATCCAATAATGGCAAAACTTGTGAACGGCAGCCTGCGCATGATGATCCCCGTTCGTGTCGAGTGTGTCAGCTTGCGACAAAGTGTTCTTCCGGACCATGTCACAAAGCGCTGGTCACCGTCTTGTGATTGCGGTCTGCATCGCCGCCCCTGAAGCACAGCCTGGAAAACTTGTGCAAAAGACGGGAAAACTGCCGAGCACGGTCCGGCTAGTCGAGCGCTAAGGCGATGGTGCTCAAGAGCGCGATGCTGGGATTGCGGGAGTCAGGGCGTGTGTGCTGCACCACGATAGGCACCGTCGGCTGGATGAGCGATGCGTAGGAGGTGCCGCGTGGAATTGTTTCGGGTCATGCAAGTCATTGAAGCGCAGATGTTTGGTGCGTCGCGCCGGCAGGGTGACGCGATCTGGACCGGCGGGTTCACGATCCTCGAAAAACACGGTGATTTCGATATCGGCATCCTCGTTCGTCGAGTTCAGCAGGCATGCCGCTTCATGTGGTACGAAGCAGATTCTACGTATGGCTTTCCGCCACGGCGCTTGCCATGCGCTGTTTGGAAAAAACTTGATCTTCATTGCAATCTCCTGGTTTCTTCTGACGTTGCGCCGCGACGGACTGTCTCGCTAAGAATTTGAGCCGTCACTCGAATGTCATTTTCGCGCCAGTACGACGACGGTGACATAGGACGATCGATTTTATTTCAGCCGGATGGCGGCGGCTTTTGCGCAGCCACTGCGGTAAAGCGTGCCGCTGGCGTCGAAGAACTGGACCGTGGCGTTGCCAGTCCAGCTTTTGCGATTCAATACGATGTCCTGATGGATTTGCTGCGATCCCGCCTCGATCGGCGGCGGGCCGTCGGTGCCGAACACGATCAGCGCATAGGTGTTCATCTCATACTTGTTTTCGCTTTTCTGCTTCCAAACCCCGAAAGCGGTGCTGCGCTGCCCAGCCTGGAGAGCGGGATTGTTGGTGTCCTCGCTTTCGGTACCGCCCTCATTGAACGACAGCAGCGAATTGAAGGCGGGCGCCAAGGGATCCCCGGTGCTGCAGTCGACAGGCGTGACCGAGACGTTCCACAGGCCGCGGATGTCCGTTGCGGAAGCGGGGGCAGGGAGGGCGGCGAGTATAAGCGCGCTTCCGATGGCGGTCCGCACGGCGAGTTTGCTTGCGATGGTGGGCATGGCGAGGCTCCTTTCAGCGTTAAGGTCTAGCCCGTGAATACTCGGCGGCCGTCCGTCGTCGGTCTTGGACAGGGACGAACTTCGGATAGGCCAAAGGCGTCCTCTTCGGGTATTATCCTGCGGGTTGCAGAAAGAAGGCCGTCATGCTCGCCGAAATCGGCGCCGAATCGCGAGGGCCGCCATCAGCAGCGCGCATAACCATATCGACAGACGCGTTGCCGGAACGAAACCGCGTGGCGATGTTCTGCGAGGGTTTCGCGCGGCAGGTGTTGCGTCTGCAGGTCGAACCGCAGGTTAGAGTGCCTTTCCACGCCAGCATGTCGATCTCCAGGCTCCCGGGATTCCTCCATGTTTCGCAGAGATTTTCCCCCGTCGCGATAAGCCGGACGAAGGAATTGGCGCAAGACGGCGACGATCGCCTTGTGATGTTCTTTGCGGACTCTCCAATTCTTGTTCGGCAAGCCGGCCGCGATTGTGAATTGAGTTCCGGCTCGGCCGTCGCAAAGCTCCATGCCATGCCAGGCGGCGTAACTCTTCCAGTCGGCGGCGCGTTTTCGAGCCTGATCGTCCCTGCCGCGGCACTGTCAATGTTGCGCGAAAAAGAACATTGTCTGGGCCGCCCTGTCGCAACCCATTCGCCCGCCCTATGGCTGCTCCGGAGCTATCTCGAAGGGCTCCCCGACATTCCACTCGCTGATGCGCCGGATGTCCAGCGGCTCGCGGCGTCGCACGTATATGACCTGATGGCGTTGGTGCTTGGCGCAACCCGCGAGGCCGCGGAAATTGCGAAGGGCCGAGGCCTTGCCGCAGCGCATCTGCGTATCATCAAGAACCATATCGTTGAAAATTCTGGACAAGCGCTGTCTTTGCAGTCCGTCGCAGCACGACATGGGATCACCCCCCGTTACATCCAGAAGCTGTTCGAGCGGGAGGGCGTGAGTTTCACCGAATTCGTGCGCGACAGGCGGTTGGAGAGCGCCTATCGCATGCTGACCAGTTCCCGCTTTGCTCATATGAACATCGCCGAAATTGCCTATGAAGCAGGATTTAACGATCTCTCCCATTTCAATCGCAGCTTCCGCGCGCGATGTGGCGCGACGCCATCGGATGTGCGCAGCGCGTGCCACTGAGGGCGTGATCGAACTGCACCCGTCGAACACGACAGTCGGACGCCACACTCAAGGCAGCGATGCGCGCCGACGCACTGCTTGAGCAAGACGATACGGAAGGATTTTTCGTGTGGAAGCGCATTCCAGCGACGTTGCCAAGACCCAACATGATCGCCTCCGCCGCATCCTTTCGCTCCCCAAAGCGTCCAGTTTGCGGAGGCCCGACGTGAGAATGAAAGAAAGAGCGGGCGCTTGTCGCGTAGCCAACGGTCCAGGCCAATGCCATCCAGCTCACCCGGCATAAGGCTTCGCCCTCCACGACAAGGATGGCGGACATTCTTCGCTCGCCGAAGGGCAAACGAGACCTTGAGGCCATTCCCACTGGAATTACCTGAATCTTTAGCCCAACTATACCGACGGCAGCACCGGCAGGATGCATGAGCTCAGGATTGTCAGCACCCCGCCGGGCCTCGATAGCGGCACGGCGTCGGCCCAATGGTCCTCTTGGGGACAGTAGAGGCGCATACACAAGGAGATCATCGAATCATGGATGACGCACCGGCGAACATCGTGGAAATCGACGCCCGCATTGCGGACATCAGAGAAAACTTGCGCGAACTGGTTGAGCAGGCAGCCGCCTACTCCGGTGCCGCGGACGAAGAGCTGATGTCGCAACGTATCGCAGATCAGGAGGCACTCCTCGAACGCTTGACCAAGCAACGCGAGAAGCTCGCGCAAGCAGCACAATAAAATTGCCTCAGCCAGCATTGTGAGAATATCCGAGGCAGCCGAGAGCACCCCAACCCAACGTCCCTCACGATAATGAAGGCCATCTTTCCTTTTTGTGATCGCGTTCGCGATGGTCATATGTAGAAAGTCCGGCTCCGCCCGTCGGGGTAAAGCGAGGCGGCGAATGAGTAAGTCTTCGATACAAGGGCAAGAATACCGAAGCGCCTGCAAGCTATACAACGAGGACGGAAAACGGGCTGCCGACGTGCTGGAGTTTCGCAATGGCGAAACGTATCTCGACGAGCAGGAATGGGTCGAAGGGACCACATTCAAGAATCGGCATTCCGGTAGGTTAGTCGGCCCGTTCGCATCGCCAGCAGATGCAGAGCGCTTTATTATAGCAACGCCGTGGTTTCGCGGGAGCGACTAGGGTGAATTGAGGTGGCGGGCTTGTGGTTCATTGAAGATGAACTCCATACGGAGTTACAGGAAGATCAGTTCCCGACCCGCCAAGAGGCGGTCGCCGAACTCCGGCGTCGTGCTTATCTGCCGTGGGATACCGCGCCGAACCTTGCACCATGCACCTCTTGGCGCACCTGTGGACGGCGCTACGACCTTATTCAATGCAGCGATTCCCAAGAGTCCTTCAGAGCTTACCGTTAGAAATATCTGCTGCGGGTGTGCGATGGCATCTGCCGTCAAATTGGGAGACGATCTAACGGACCAATGACTGGCACGTACCAATTCGTTGACGCCATCAGCTCTCTATTTGGTGGACCAAACCCTCTCTGTTTGCGCGCGTAACAAGAATGGGAACGAAACTATTGAGGCGCTGAGAATCCACTCGCATTCTCAGCGCAATCCGTCACTTCCTCAGCGTACTGAGAGCAAATAACGCGCATGCCATGCGCCAACCGCCGGAAATGTCGGGGTGTTTCGCCGGGGAATTGTGAGAAAATAACCATTTAATATCGATGACTTATGGCTGGTGGTGGACGCAGTATCGTGAGAGACGGTCTCCGCCTGTAACAGGGAAAAATACAGGGAAAATTCGATTTTCTGCGGAAAAATGGCTGCCTAGTTTGCATGAAACCCACATTCTATGTGGATTCCGGCGCATTTGGCTGGCTGAAAATAACAGGGAACGTATTTGCTAATAACAGGGAAACCCACCACCGATAACACGGAAGAACCTGTGGCAAATACTGTGGCCCGTTAATGAGTGGCGGCGTCCCCTGCAGAACCCCAAAAGCTCGTTCGCTCGGGATTGGGACGGCTGGATGATTTGGAAATACTTCGCAACGAACTTGAAGGCGCCAGATGAGGCCGATGCCGCCTGACGGGCAAGCGGCCCAGGCACTCCCGCCGTGGCATTTTATGATCGGCGATGTCCCCATACCGGGTCGCGTGCTGACTGCGCCGATGACCGGGATTTCCGATCTACCATATCGGCGCGCGGCCTCCCGGCTGGGCGCAGCATATGTCGCAACGGAAATGGTGGCTTGCGAGGCATTTACACGCGGCCGGCCCGATGTCCTACGCCGGGCCGCCGTGGGTGCCGGCCTTCCCCTGATGGTCATTCAGCTTGTTGGACGTGAGCCACGGTGGATCGCACGAGGCGCGGCGATGGCTGAAGCCGCAGGTGCTCATATCATCGATCTCAACATGGGTTGCCCTGCCAAGGAAGTGACGGGTGCGCTGTCGGGCTCCGCCCTGATGCGCGATCTGGATCTGGCAGAGCGCCTGATTGCCGCTGCTATCAGCGTGACTTCCCGCCCCGTAACGCTGAAGATGCGCTTAGGCTGGGACGCCGCGAGCATAACTGCGCCTGAACTCGCGGCGCGCGCCGAACAGGCTGGCGTCAAGGCGATCACTGTTCATGGCCGAACGCGACAACAATTCTACAGCGGACAATCAGACTGGCGAGCGGTGGCGGCCGTCAAAGCGGCAGTGAGGGTGCCGGTGATCGTCAATGGCGACATTATTGATGCCAGCACGGCAAGGCTTGCGCTTGCGGAATCCGGCGCGGATGCCGTGATGATCGGTCGTGCCTGCTGCGGACGGCCGTGGATTGCACCAGCTATCGATCGCGCACTTCAAACAGAAGAGACATTGCTGGAGCCCGGGCCAAAGGAGCGGTTGTCTATCGCGCTCGAGCATTTCGAGGATACACTTCACTTCTATGGCGTGGCGCTTGGGCTGCGCGTGTTTCGCAAACATCTGGGCGGCTATCTCGAAAGCACTGTAGGGATATCTGATATCGCGCGGCGTGCCGCGCGTGCGTACCTCTGCAGGCTTGAAACGCCCCTGGAAGTCACCGAGGGTCTGAAAGCGTTCTGGGCAGAGCCTGGATTGCAATAGAGCGGCACAGCGGCGAGTGCGCTCAAAGGTTGTTTCAGTCAAACGAACCAGGCGACGCACCATGATTTTAAGAGGTTAATTGGTGAGAAAAAAGGAAAAGGAACTGGCGCCGCCTTACGCCGCCGAGACTAAGGACATTCGGTTCGCCGGAACTTTTGAGGTGCGGGTCCCTGCGATGGGGCGCGTCAAGCCGCATCGTGTTCCGCTGACGTTCGAAACGTTTGAACAGGCGGAAACGTGGATTCACAGTCCCGAAGGGAAGGACCATATCAAGACCCTGCTGTCTGCTAACGAAAAGTAATTTGCGCGTTGGATCAAGATATCTGGTAGCGATGGAAGGCTATTCGGGAAGCGGTGCAAATCATACAATACTGAGTCCGGTCGTCGTCAAAATGGAATCACCGAAGTACAATCCGTCGAATGCACTGGGCGCCAGAACCGCAGAATTGACGGCAATTGCGATCTAGATCTGGCATTCTGCATCAATCGGCACCTTTGGTGAAAATGCATCGCTGACGATATGGCTGCTCAGATGTACCTCGGCCTCATCCTGCTAGTCGGCGCGTTCGCCATCATCGTCCTGATAATTCAGCGTTGGGCTGGCCGCGCCTGAAATGATCGACGGGCTGCTCATCCTTGCCGCAACCGTGCTGATCGCAGTGGGGCTGATCATCCGGCGAAGACGCTAACGCTTCTGTGTGAGGTCACCTCTTGCGTGTGCAAGGGCCGCTTTTTTAACATGGCGAACGAAGGGGCGTCCTATGCGAGTGCATGTGGTGGACGATCCTATTTCACGACACCAGCGGCGCTAAGAGATGACTATCTTGCGAAGGCTGCCGACGCGGAGCAGCGAGCCGCACATTCGACTGACTACCTAGTCCGCCAAACATGGAAGCGAATTGCGGAGTCTTACCGAGACCTAGCTGCACAAGTTGTGAGAAACGGCAAACGCTAAACTCAAACGTCGACCTTCGACGTGACCAATCGACCGCTCCAAAGGCAATCGACGATCTATATCACGGCCTCAAGCAGCGCGCCTTCCCAAGCGGTCCCGTAGCAGGTCCGCCCATACCTTCGTCAGTTCGCCATGCTGTTCACGCAGCGCTAATGTAGGGGGCGCTACAGGAGGCACTCGACTATGCAGGTGCATATATTCAGGGCTGAAGGACGCGTATTCGGTGTTACGGAAGACGCCAGCGGTACCAACTTACCGGCGGGCTTGGGGGCTTGGACCTCTTTCAAGTCTCTTGAATTGAACAGAGGCTCCCCGCAAGCCGGGCTCAATGTTGATGAGTGCCTAGACGACATTAAGAAGTACGGGTTCCACTTAACTGAAGCGCACGTTCGCGTCACCGAGCGATACGTTTAGGCCCGTGCCGCCGCCTGTCTCACCGAGGGCCGTCGCAGCGATCTTTATGATCCAGAATCCGAACGTAACTGCCGGGGACCTTGCTTACGATTTCGTGTCTTTGGTTCATGTCAGGATTTGCATTCGGATTCTCGTTCGGCTCCGGATTATCGGCACCAAAGACCGGCTCCCGGACGCCGGGCGAGCTGATGACAGCGGAAACAGGACTAGCGAGAAGCGCGCGACCCGCATGCGACCTCTCGAGCCACTGACCCTGAAACGTCAGTCCGGATTTGGACCCTCAACGGAATTTTCGAGCACCTTGCCGGTGTTTGCATCCACGCCGATTTCATGCGTCACCTTGCCAGCTCTGATATCAAACGAGTAGCGCACGCCGGTGCCACCAGACTCGCGTTCCAGCTCCTTGTCCGTGACAATTCCAGGCTGTGCCTTCAATGCGATTTTCGTGGCCTGAGCCATGCTGATCTTCACCGGGCCGGAATAAGCATCGCTGGCCTCCGCCAGCACCCGGCCGGAACAGATTAGGCCAGCTACCAAAGTGGTTGCGGCAGGTAGAATAACTTTGCGCATTGTGAGTTCCTCATCGGGTTACCCGCCTGGCTGAAGAGATAGCACGCCGAACAGGATATGCGTCCCCCATCTCGCATTGTTTTTTGCCAATGTTTGCCGCGACAGCTTTTGAACCACATATACTGGGCGCGTAAAGTCGTGCTTTCACAAATGTTCTCCAACCTGATCGAGAACGCCATTGTGCACACGCCGTTTGGAACGTCTATTTTGCTCAAGGCGCGAAAAGAAGACGGACGCGCGCTCGTGCGAATTGCCGATACCGATACCGGTCCCGGTATTCCGGTGGAGGAACGGGAGAAAGTGTTCCGGCGCTTTTACCGGATCGAGTGCGCCCGCTCGACACCCGGCAGCGGTCTTGGTTTCGCCCTTGTTGCCGCCATCGCCAAGTATCATGGGGCAACGGTTACGCTTGCGGATACGTCACCAGGCTTGGCAACATCAATCCTCTTTCCCGCTGTTACACCAATCTGATCGGATGGTGCCGAACGGCGAGCGAGCGACTCACCGTTCCAAGGCGATCGGTCGGCTATCTATACGCACCTCGGTGAGTCTAGCGTTCACAGCGCGCCACATAAATGAAGACCAGACCGCCCGCGCGATCGTATAGTGATGGCTCTCAGTGGGAACATCGACAAACTCTGCATAGATCGCTGGCACGTTGGATACATCTACCACCTCCTGCTTAAGTCCGGCGAGATGGCGGTACTCACCCTTGCACACCCGCCTATGCGGACCGCTGCTCTCTTTGGGTTCTTGATGCATGATCGTGAACACAATGTCGTAACGCCGCCTCCCATCGAAGATAGCGAGTGGCCTGCCGCATGGCTCCCGGTCCGACGTGTTTCGTCCGGCGATAATGGAGGTAATGGCGGTCACGGGATCAACCGCATTCCTCTTTTGCGCATCGCTCACGGGGTAATCCGAGAGATCATAAGGCGGGTCGGCTTTCATGATCGGGGCACCATTCGTGTAGTCAACGCGAACCCAACGCTGCGTTCCGCTCCGGCTGAAGGAGCGCGATGTATAGAAATCGGGGAGAAGTGCATCAGACACGACGCGCCCTTCCGCTGCCGTATCGATTTTTGCCTTCCAGAGAACGGCCGCAAGTCCGTAGGTCTGAAAGTGGATTTCGGCATCGTAGCGCCTTCCTCCAAGCCTCGCCGCATAATCCAGACTGCCGAACGATATGCCGAAAATCCGCAGCGTGTAGCCTAGAGTGATGCTGTTCGCGTCCGCTCGCTGCTGCGGCGGAGGCACGGAAGAGGTTTGCGCGAACGCAGCGGTGGTCGCGATCATCAAGGCTGCTGGAATATGCATCGATCCATCGGCAAAATAGTAGGGCTAGGGCATCGTCTGATCATGATTTCGTACGTACGTCATAAGCATTCGGCGAAGCTATATGTTTGCGCCGCAGTTTGCGGGCTTCTGATCGCCGTTCTCGCGCTCATGGTAGCGAACGGCAATACGATAGTCTTTGACGCGACGGTCCGGGACTACATTCACGCCTGGGCCTCGGTGCCACTTACGCAAATCGCACAAGCGCTCACCTTTTTAGGTTCGGCCTTCATCTGGATCCCCGCCTTGGCGATCGCTATCGCGGTACTATGGGTTCGGGATGAGCGCAGTCCCGCTTTTGGTCTGGCAATTGTGATGACAGGTGCGGTGCTGTTGGACAATGGGTTGAAAGCAGTCTTTCACCGAGTCCGCCCTGAGGTTTTCTTCGGAGTGATTCCGGATACGCTCAGCTTTCCCAGCGGTCATGCCCTCTTCAATCTCTCGTTCTATGGTGCCTTAGCTGCGGTGTTTGCAAGCCGCATGCACAGGCAGGCCCTGCGCCTCGGGATATGGATCAGTGCTACCGTTCTGATTTTGGGAATCGGATTGTCGCGCGTTTATCTCGGAGTACACTATCCGACCGACGTGCTTGCAGGCTTTCTTGTCGGAGGCGCTTGGCTGTCCGCAGTCGCCGGAACGGGAATGCTGCAGACAAATCACGGCACTACTGCGCAGTAGGCCACCGCTTAGCGCGTCTTTGGAGACAGCCTTCCGGTTTCAACTGCAAAACAAGTTCCAAAGTCAGAAGCACCGCACCCGTGATTGAGGAGACGGGGTTCGCGTTCACGAGACGCCGCCGCCGAATGGACACAACACCGGGATTCCGAGGTAAATATTTTGCGGCTGCTATTCTGGGCTTAAGTTCGTTCCGTTAGAGTCTAGACACTTGGCTATGCGGTAGGGGTCCCTGATGCTGCGACCCCATCACCGTTTTCGTGCGACTCTCTTGACCGGGCTGTTCTTCGCTCAGGGAATTTTCTGCACAGCAGCATGGACGCGCGAAAAGGCCTACACTTCAGAATTTCTTGGCGAAGACTCGTTCACCACGCTCGGTAACAACTATTTCCCGCCAACGACCCCGGGGCTGTTCCAGGTACTCGAATCGCCAAATGGCAAGACTAAGGTGACAGTCACAGTGAGGAACCGGACAAAGAAGGTTGCGGGTGTTGAGACGCGAGTCGTCACCGAAGATGAAGAAAAGAATGGCATCGTCACCGAAACCACAGATAACTATGAAGCTGTCTCGACGAAAACGGGCACCATCTACTACTTTGGCGAGTACGCGACACAGTATAAGGACGGCCAGGCTGTTGGACACAAAGGTTCATGGCTCGCTGGCGAGAATGGCGCGACCTTCAGAATGCTACTGCCGGGCGTGGCGCTCATCGGGGCCCGATTTCAGCAGGAGAATGCCGGTCCGATCGCACTCGACCCCTCCGAGATCATCAAAGATAATGTTTCTGTTACGCTCCCAGCGGGATCGTTCACCGGTTGTTTGAAGGTTTTCGACACGGACGGGCTCGACCCTGAGGCGCCACCGGAAAACAAAATCTACTGTCCCGGCATCGGTAACGTGGTGGACGAAACGCTCGTGCTCACCCAATACGGCCAACATTAGGCAGAGTGCGGTTGTCAGCGGCCGATCGTGGCCTTTAACGAGCTCGGCGTGTCTGCGCTGTCATCGTAGGCGAAGCGGGCATGAAGGCCGGATCGCTGCTCTCGCAAACCGCCAAGCACATACAGGCAAAAGGAGTCGATGAAGGCTCCATTCCGCATACGGGGGATGCACGCCACCCGATCAATATGAGCGAAATAAGGTGCAATCTCACGAAGCTCTCGATCCGGATGTTGCGTGACGTACAGCAGCGGCTTTTTCAGAAGCATCGATGTCGGAACGGGCGCGTCTGCCCAGCGATAGCCTTCGGTGGTTTGCAGCACCGGCAGATGCGGGCGAACGTAGAAGGCAAGCCAGCCAGATGTGACATAGCGTGTGGTAACTAATGCGGCAGCGTGGTCTGCCTTCGCCAGCGAAGAGATTTCCTGCGCTATCGGCTCAAACCCAACTGCCGTCATACGCGCAATAGGATCGGATTTGCCGATCGGCAGCAGGCCCGTCCAGGTCTGAACGTACGAGACGGCGAGTATGGCCCCCGCCACGGGAACCGCCAGCCGCCTCAACAATCGGACAAGCCGTCGATGCCCTTCGTGCCCATTTCCCGGCGAAGCGGCGAGGATTGCGAGCCCGGGATAGTCGGTCGCAGAAACAGGAAAAGGTCGGTTTGTCGAAACTGGTTGGTGGTGGACGCAGTCTCGTGAGAGGTGGTCTCCGCCCATAACAGGGAAAAATACAGGGAAAAATTGCTTTCCGGGCGGAAAAATAGCGAACGGTAAGCACGAAACCTACATTCTATGTGGCTGTTGGCACATTCGGCCATTCAAAAATAACAGAGAATTTGGTTTGCCGTAACAGGGAAATCCACTGTCCAGAACAGGGAAAAGTGCGACTTTCGGGTCAGCCGCGGTATCCTTCAGTGCAACCGAAAAGTCTCTTGCTCTATACGCGTGATCGTGGCTGGCACGCCTCGCATTGACTTCACCTTTGCAATGCCCCGGCGCGTCGCCTAAAGCACAGCGAACTGAATGCAACAATGAGGGGGAATTTCGATGCATTCTTGTCTCACACCGTTTCGTGTCACGCTCTTCGGCTCGGCACTGGCATTGCTCGCGTTGAGCCCGGCAGCTGGCGCAAATGCCCAGCGCACAGAGGCTGCAAAGCGGGTTCTGGCTGCCCAGGGAAAACACTCGTCCGCGATGGGCGCAAGAAGTTCTCTGATGGCATCATCCCGCGCGCGCGCCACCTATACAGTGCTGCATCAGTTCGCCGGAGGGACAAACGACGGCGCCGGTTCGGGAGCCGGAGTCACGCTGGACAGCACAGGAAACATATATGGGACGACGAATTACGGCGGCACCAACGGCTACGGCACCATCTTCAAACTAGCGACGAACGGGGCGGAGAGCCTGCTCCATTCCTTCGGCGGCACTGGCGACGGCGACAACCCTGACGGTGCGGTTACCATTGAGGCAAATGGAGACATGATCGGCACGACCATAGGCGGCGGCTCAACCGGCAATGGCGTCATCTGGAAGCTGGCGGCGGATGATACCTACACCGTGCTGCACGCTTTCACCTCTGACGAAGGCAATTTTCTGCGCGGACGTCTGGTCCAGGACAAGAAGGGCAATTTCTACGGCACCGCCCTCTTTGGCGGCACGACCGGCGATGGGACGGTTTTCAAATATGGCGCCGGGGGCAAACTCACCGTGCTGCATACGTTCAGCGGCCCCGACGGTGACCTTCCGGAACACGGTGTTGTGCGCGACAAGGCTGGTAATCTTTACGGCGTCACCGCTTTCGGCGGCGATAGCGACGAAGGCACCATCTACAAGATCGCCAAGGACGGCACCTTCACAACGCTTCACCATTTCAGCGGAGGCAGCGATGGCGGTTTTCTCTACGGCGGTCTGGCCATCGACAAGGATGGGAACCTTTACGGCAGCGCCGATGATGGCGGCAGCAACGGTTACGGTACGGTCTTCAGGCTGGCGCCAGACGGAAACTTGACGGTGCTCTACAATTTCACTGGCGGTACGGACGGGCGCAATCCCGAAGGCGATATGCTGCTTAAAGGGACGAGTCTGTACAGCACGACGACCGGGGGCGGCGATACAAGCTGCCAGTGCGGCGTGATCTACGAGGTTACGGCGAAGGGCAAGGAGAAGGTGCTAGAGGCGTTTACTGCAACCTCGGGCAACGAGTACTCGGCCGGCTTAACCCCGAGCAACGGTGTCTTTTACGGGACCACTCAAAATGGCGCCGACAACGACAATGGCGTCGTGTTCAGCCTGTCGAAAAAGTAGCCAGATTACTTCGGAGAAGCAGGCCCGCTGGCAAAGGCGGGCCTTTCTTCTTGCCAAGCTTTTTGACGCACGAGTTCAGGCGAACTCTGTTCCCGCACCAATGGATGCTCTGCTGTACAATTCGTGCATCCTGGACGGGGAAAACACGCCGGGTGCATGCGCTGATGCTCCTTTGGCTAGGCGGCGGGAAGCACCCGATCAGGTGCCTTGAGGCTGCGTGTGCGCGGCAGTTCGGATCGCGCCGGTGCCAATCAGTTTGTCCGCGAGGTGCTCGTATTGCTCGGCGAGACTCATGAGTTCCTTCCGCCGTCCTAGATCGGACTCGCTTTCAGAAGCTTCCCGCATTTGTGCGGCAAGCGCGCGGTAACGCTGCGCCCGCGTCAGATGATTTTCCATGGCCCCGACCTCCGACTTACTCAACCGCCTCCTGCGTTCAACCCGGCGTAGCAGCCGCCGGCCCTTTTTTATGGCCGTGAAAACTACCGGCAGCGCAAAATAGTTCCCGGCCGGTTTGCCGACGAACTGACAAGTGGTGGTGAGCGCGTCGTTCCGCCTGGCCGGTTTCTCCTAAACGCGCTGAACGATCTAACCTTTGACCCTGTGGCTGATCGGGCCGGCCATGCCGGCCGGTTCTTACTTTGCGCAATCTTCCGAAAGGCCAGCACGCCCAGGAGTGTCGGAAATTGACGTGATCGCGGCCACTCGCTAGGGCGGCCGCTGCTGTCAGCACAAAATAGTTCTCAGCCTGGGCGCTGACACACTTAGCTTGTAAATGCCACCTGGCCATTTTGCACGGCGAGTGGCGGTGGCAGTTCCCAATGTTTCTGTTGGCTGAAGCAGAGGTAAATCCGGTTGGAAAAAAGCCAAGACGTTCTATGACGCTACGCTCGGCACCTGGATCAAGCCAGCCACAGTCGACGGCCACTTGAGAACAGTCGGCCGACACCGTTCCATGCCGAAGGTTATTCGTGATTCCTTGGGTTCATGTAGATACCGCGAACGTGCCTGCTGGCGGAGAGCTCAAGCTGATGCAACGCGGCAATGAGTTCTCGATCATGGCGGGTTCCATCACCCTCATGAACAGTCGTATGAGCGGCTCGGAGATCGCTCTTGCTGAGCTCGTTTGCGACCGTCTGCGTGCCCGCAGAAACTGCCGCATACTCATCGGCGGATATGGGATGGGTTTCACGCTACGGGCCGCGCTGTCCGGACTTGCTACAAGTGCGGAGGTTGTGGTGGCCGAACTTGTGCCCGCCATCATCAAGTGGGCACACGGCCCCATGGCAGAACTCACTGCCGATTGTCTCGGGGATCCGAGAGTCAGCGTTAGGGAAGTCGATGTCGAGAGCTTGATTGCGTCGGCACAGTCTCGCTTCGACGCGATCCTGCTCGACGTTGACAATGGTCCCGACGCGCTCAGCAGAAGCGGGAATGCCCGGCTTTACGATCTGCGTGGCCTTAGGGCCGCGCGCAAAGCGCTCCGTCCAGACGGTCTGCTGGCGATATGGTCGGCAGCGCCGGATAGGGCCTTCAAGGGCCGGCTTGCTCACGCAGGCTTCCTCGTAGATGAGATCAAGGCGCGCGCCAACAAGGGCCGTGGCGGACGATACATCATCTGGATCGCAACAAATGCCGATCGCGCGATCGGGCGACAGCGCGCGTTGCAGCAAGCCGGGTAATGAGTGACAGCAAGTAATGGGATCGTCGTACCAATCGTCTCGACTTCGCCAACATCATGCGCACCCGCTGGAAAAGTCGGGGCCAGCCCTTTTTTCTCCTCTGCGCGCTAAGTCATTCAGCCGATCTCCCACCACTCGAGCTGCGCGCGGGGCAACCCTCGCTCACGACTATGGCTTTCGTTGAATGCAGCAGGGCATGCGGCTGACGTCTTCGACAGACGCCACATTGCGCGCCCGTACATCATCCTGGGGTGCTATCGATTCTGATCAGACCCATGCTACAGACAGCGGAGCATCAGGTGGAAAAAATCATGCCGACAAAGACTGTCAAGCGACGCCCGTGGAGCAAAGAAGATGTTCGTGAACTCAAGTCGTTAGCGAAATCCAAAGTTCCGGCCGCGAAAATTGCTCGCAAGTTCAAGAGGACCGAAGGGGCGTTACGTCAGAAGGCGCTTCACCTCGGCATCTCCCTCAATTCGCGGGGATGATGCCCCTTTGGCTATGGCGAATTATAGATCTAATCACCAAGAACGCTGTCTCTACCGCTCGCCCGTACGCTCACGATTTCGGAAAAACAGGTCAACCGGCTCGGTTGGGAGCATGACGCAAAGGCCATACTGATCAGTCGGTCCATGCTCGGGCTGAAGTGCTATTATGTCACCCGTTTTCTGTGGATCGTCTCATTGTCGCGTGGCGAGATCGCCCGCCACCGCGTAACGGGCAGCTTTCCAGTCTCGGAACAGTGGCCGGTCGAGAATCGCACGATATTCGGGGCTATCCCGAAATCCAGCAGGCACGAGCTTGTCGCCGGGAAGAAGGAAGATCAGGAATTCCTTGTTGTCATAGGAGCGATTGAACCACAAGCCTGCCTTGTTGAAGTCCCCGACGATCGCATATTTTTCGCCGAGATCGTAGGCGCTGATTCCGCTACGAGGAAATCCCTGAGCCAACTTATCGACAATGACTTGCGCGTCACGCATGCGATGTTCTGTTGCTGCGATAGCAAGTCGGCACAAAGGGCCGGATGTGTCGTCGGCTGAGCGCGCTTGTCCTTTGTCGCCGGAGACTACCAGCCCTTTCTCGATAGCATGGGCCAGCCCGTATTGTCCTGCGCCGGCCGCGGCTACGCAAAGGACCGCAAGAGCGACCGGCTGGTGAGGACGCAACGCCAGAGCGGCCCTGCCGGCCACAATCGCTTCGGGAAATCGCGCATCGTGCAACAGGAAGGTCTCGACGTTGAACCGGTCGGCGAATGACAACGGATCCAGGCGAGCAGCTCCTTCGGCCGCTGCCAACGCGAGATCGGGAAAGGCCATGAACTCATAAAACCGAAACATCTCATGCAGAACTTTAGCACTGTTCGGCGCCGCGCGCTGAAGCTTTCGCGCCCCGCCTCTGGCGCCTGCCCAGTCGAGCTTGTGAAGCGAAAGATCGAGGCGGGTGCTCAATGCATCCGCGTTGTCAGGATCGAGTTGGAGCGCGTGGTTCAGTGCGACCTCCGCCGAAGCAATTAGATCAGTGCGTCCCGGCAGCTTGTCCGCGAGGATGACATCGGCGTCCGCGAGCGCGGCAAATCCATCCGCAAACTGCGGCGCTTGCGAAACTGTCTTTTTGAACAGAGAAATCGCTGTGTCTGCCCCGCTGGCGGTTCGCGGCTCGAGTTCGCGCTTGCCAAGCAGATATGCGCGGTAGGCGTCGGGGCTGATGCGTTTGGCAGTCGGCAAATGCCTGCCGCGCGCCAATAGCTGTTTGGTCAATGCGCTGGTAATCGCCTGCGCAATCCCCTCCTCTATGACCAGAATGTCCGTGAAATCACGATCGTACGTTGCGGACCACAGACGGTAACCGCTGGCGGCGTCGATGAGCTGGCCTGATATGCGCAAATGTTGGCCGCTCTCACGCACGCTACCCTCCAGCACGGAGCGGACAGAAAGCAACCGGGCGATGTCCTTGATGCTGTCGTTCTTGTTCTTGAACGCAAAGGACGAAGTGCGTGCCGCCACCTGCAACTGTGGTGTCACCGCCAGATCATTGAGCAGTTCGTCTGCTATACCGTCTGAGAAATAGTCCTTCTTTGGATCGCCGCTCATATTTGCAAACGGCAAGACGGCAATCGAATTCTTTGGCGGCTGCAGAGCAACAGTTGCGGTGCCAGAAGCCCGCTGAGGTTCAATTTTCGAGAGCAACAGCGAAAGATCGCCCGCCACCGCCGCGAAGATCAAAATGCTGCCGGCGAAAACGGCATATCCCGTTTTTGAGGGCTTTTTTCGCGGATGAACAATCCCGAGATGGGGCGTCGCAAACCACGCGCCGACCAGCGCGATCGGGAACCCGAGCAGGAAGAAGATGATGATAGCCCGGACGAGTTGGGCGCTGCCGTTGAAGCTCGGCACGACAATCGAGGCGGCCTGAACGATGACCCAGGCCATTACCGCATAGCCGATGGCGATCCGATCCAAGCGCCGACTGCGGAAGGCGCGCACCATGTCTTCAATGCGACCTGGCAGAGCCTTTTCGTGCGGAAGCGGCATCGTTGATTACCGATGGTTCATCTTGGATCTTCTTCACGCACGATTTTACTACAAACCGCTGGCGCGCTATCATATTATGGTTTAATCGCCATCTGGGGGGAAATCATGTATCGCACAGCTATCGGCGCTGCCTTCTTCGCGCTCTTGTTATTCGCCGCGCTATCCGCAGCCTTCGCGCAGGGGACCGGCGGCGTTCATCCGCCTCCGCCCCCGCCGCCGCCCCCCACGGTGCCCGCGCCTCCCCCGGTTCCAATGATGCATCATCACCATCATTGCCTTTGGTATCACCATCGCTGTTACTGCCCTTGTCCGCGTCATCGGTAGCGTCCGCCCGATTGGGTGCGACGCCGATACAGCGGCGCCACAGGGAGGCGACTCGGCACCAACCTCGATGACGGGGACTACATCCCGTCTGAGGCTTTCGGCGCATTTGCTCTTGATGAGGGGCGGCGCCCCAGCAGAACCCCAAAGGTCCTTCGCTCGGGATGATGACGGCTGATCGATTTGGAAGACGCTTTGCAACGAACCTGAAGGCGCCAGGTGAGGCCGATGCCGCCTGACGGCCAAACGGCCCAATCACTCCCGCCGGGGCATTTTATGATCGGCGATGCCCGCATACCCGGTCGCGTGCTGACCGCGCCGATGACCGGAATTTCGGATCTGCCCTATCGGCGCGCTACCTCCCGGCTGGGCGCTGCCTATGTCGCGACGGAAATGGTGGCTTGCGAGGCATTTACGCGCGCAATTCGGGTGATCGCGATTGCCGCCGTGGCCCCGAATCAGCAACCATCGGCATGTTTTCTTTTGCCTTGGGTCAAGATGGAAAATGCTGCGGCACCGACACCCCGCCAACAGCTGCAGCTTGCCGAGCAACGGCTGCTCGACGAGCTGCGCCGAATCCGCCGGACTTTGCGTCATGCGCCGCACACGGCAGAGGCGGCCGACCGGCTGACCATCGGCCAGCGTATTGCCGACCAAGTCGCCACGACCATGGGATCCTGGCGGTTCATCATCATACAGTCGGCCATGCTGTTCCTCTGGGTTGTACTCAATGTCACGGCGTATGTGCAGCGCTGGGACCCGTACCCGTTCATCCTGCTGAACTTGGCGCTATCGTTTCAAGCGGCGTACGCGGCACCGTTCATCATGATGAGTCAAAACCGTCAGCAGGACATCGACCGCAAAAAGGCGGAGAGCGACTACAACATCAATGTCAAAGCCGAACTCGAAATCGAGCTTCTTCACCACAAGATCGACGAGCTGCGCGAAAAGGAAGTCCTGTCACTGCTTCAAGCCATCGAACGATTGACAGCGGCACTACCCGCAACCAACGCTGCGGCAAACGCATGACCGTTCCATCACCCTAGTTTGCAAAGGGGTGTGGAGAAAGTTCGGTTCGTAGATCGTCGGAAATGCCACTGAACACTTTCGAAGTGCCAAGATATCAACATCCCGTGGTTTGAGCGTATGATAATCGAGACGACATCTCGCGTCGCCTTTCGGCGGATCTCAGTTGAAAATCGATCTACATCCAACCGTGCAAGACTTACCCATTCGTTCCGAGCTTTTCAGCATGGAAAGGTTGGAACAGCATGCCAAGACTCTAGCCGAAGCCCAGCGCATCGGGCCGGCTCCCTGGCAGATCATTTCGCTGCCAAAAAAGCTCAACCGCAATGCAGCCCAACTCGTCGATGACTATCGAGCGCTGGCGAAAACGGCCACGGCCGAAAAACCGATAACCTCCGCTGGCGAATGGTTCCTTGACAACTTCTATATCGTTGAAGAACAGACCCGCGAAGTCGTCAAGGATTTGCCGGCACGCTATTATCGCGAACTTCCAAAACTGCTCGACGGGCCACTAGCGGGCTATCCCCGCGTCTACGGCATCGCATGGGCTATTCTCGCGCACAGCGACAGCGCGTTGGACGTGCAGCGTCTCAAGCTCTTTATTGACGCTTATCAGAGCGTTGCACAGCTGACGATTGGTGAGTTGTGGGCCATTGCAATAACGCTGCGCCTGGTACTGGTCGAAAACCTTGCACGCTTGACGCGCAACGTTGTCGCGAGAGTTACGGACTCAGCCCGAGCGGAAACGGCTGCAAACGCAATCCTCACCGCTGTGCTGCGCGAGAAACAACCAAATGCGCAGGTCACCGAAATCAGGGACGCTGTGGTTACCCCCCCCTTTCTCGCGCGTCTCGAACAACTTCTTCGGGACCAGGGCGGCTCGGCCGACTCAGTTCTGCGCGAGCTCGAAAACCGTCTTGAGCAGCATAATGCGTCCGCAAACGCCGTTATACAGGGTGAATATCAAGCCCGGTCCGCCGACGACATCAGCGTTCGTAATGTTATTACGTCAATGCGACTGATAGCGAACATCGACTGGGCGGATTTCTTTGAGAGCGTCAGTATTGTCGATCAGGCGCTGTCGGCGGCGCCGACGTATTTGCTGATGGACTTTCCAACGCGTGACCGCTATCGCCGCGCGATCGAGGTTCTTGCACGGCGCGCGCGGTTGAATGAAATAGAAATTGGCACACGCGCCGTGCGCGATGCCCGGGCTGCCGAACATCTTGGAAGACCGGAATGCGAAACAGACCCGGGGTTTTATCTGATCGGCCTCGGTCGAGAGGAGTTCGAGAAGCGGATCGGATTTGCTCCTTCCTTCGGGCAGCGTGTCGTGCGTGTGGGAGCTCGAACTGGTCTGGCAGGTTATTTGTTGGCTATCGCCGCGGTGTCTGCTGGGGTTGTTGGACTCCTCCTGACCGCCGAGGCGCAATTCGGTGTGGGCCGGATCACGCTTATCGGTCTTGCAATACTGGCGCTAGTACCAGCGTCAGACCTGGCGCTCGCATTAATCAACCGATTTGCCACCCGACGAGGTGGACCTGAGACGCTCCCGGCCATGGCGCTTAAAGATGGGGTGCCAGAAGACCTGCGCACAATCCTGGTTGTTCCGATCCTGCTGACTCGAGCCGAAGCGATTGATGACTATATTCGTCGCCTCGAAGTGCACTATTTATCCAATGCGGACGCGGGGCTGCAGTTTATTCTGCTGTCCGACTGGACCGACAGAGATACAGAACATGCGCCAGACGACACTGCGCTGTTAAGCATCGCGCAGGACGGAATAACCGCGCTCAACGAACGATATCCGAGTCCGTCCCATCCCCTTTTTCTTTTACTTCATCGCAGGCGCCTGTGGAATGCGAAACATGGCAAATGGATGGGCTGGGAGCGCAAGCGTGGCAAACTGCACGAACTGAACCTCCTGCTCAGGGGTAATCGGGACACAAGTTTCCTAGGCTCTGAAGCCGCAATCTGCGCGCTTCCAACAAAAGTACGGTACGTCATCACGCTGGATGCCGATACGCGATTACCGCGCGGCGCGGCGCTGCGCCTGATCGGAAAGATGGCGCATTCGCTAAATTCCCCGCAGATCGACCCCCGGACCCACAATGTTGTCGCCGGGCATGGCATTCTGCAGCCGCGCGTAACGCCAAGCCTGCCCATCGGTTCGGAAAGTTCGCTGTTCCAGTGGGCGTTTTCCGGGCCTACCGGTTTGGACCCCTACAGCTTTGCCGTTTCCGACGTGTATCAGGATCTTTTCGACGAAGGCTCATTCGTCGGCAAGGGAATCTATGATGTCGACACATTCGAACAGGCACTCGATCGGCGCATTCCGGACAACACTGTCCTCAGTCACGATCTAATGGAGGGTACGTTCGCCAGGGCCGCCCTTGCTTCTGACGTTGAGGTCGTCGAGGAATTTCCCTCGCGTTATGATGTTGAGCTGTCGCGTCAGCACCGCTGGGTTCGCGGAGACTGGCAACTCCTGCCCTGGATACTAGGATTTGGCAGTTCAAGAAGAACAACCTTAAAGAACTCGCATCTTCCCGCACTTGGCCGCTGGAAGATGATCGACAATTTGCGCCGCTCGTTGTCGGCGCCTGCCCTCCTCCTCTGCCTCCTCTGCGGTTGGCTGCTTCCTTCCCCAGCCGCACAATTCTGGACAGTGTTCATATTCGCTGCCGTGGCTATTCCTCCGTTCCTGCCAATTGCTACCGGGATGCTGCCAACTCGCCGGGGGTTTTCTCGTAGGTCGCATTTTCGGCATCTCGCGCGAGACACCCTGCTGGCTGTTACGCAGCTGCTATTCACAGTCTCCTTCCTTGCGCGCGTCGCCTATCTTTCTTTGGACGCAATAGCGCGAACGATATTTCGGATCTTCTTCAGCGGGCGAGATCTGCTGGAGTGGGTTCCGTTCGCGCAAAGCGCCTACACGAAACGCCACGGGACGTTTGCAACCCTCGCATTTCAATTGTTGGGCAGTTGTGGCTTCGCCGGCGTTGCGACGATTGCCATTCTCTTACGCGCGCCGCAAAACATCTATATCGCTGCGCCATTTCTTGTCCTCTGGGTTCTTTCACCGCTTATTGCGCGCTGGGCGAGCCAATCTCCCAAGACTGAGCCACATCTTGAAATGTCTTCAGCCGATCGGGATGCACTCAGGCTCGCGGCACGCCGCACGTGGATATTCTTCGAACGTTTTGTGACCGAGACCGACAGCTGGCTTCCGCCGGACAACTTTCAGGAAAATCCCAAAGCGGTAGTTGCGCATCGGACTTCACCTACTAACATTGGCCTTTACCTCTGCTGCATCATCGCAGCGCGCGACTTTGGCTGGATTGGTGCAATCGAAACCGCGGAGCGGCTCGAGGCTACGCTCGGGACTCTGCAGAAAATGGCGCGCGATCACGGCCATTTTCTTAATTGGTACGACACAACCAATCTGTCACCGCTGAATCCCCGCTATGTCTCCACCGTCGACAGCGGAAACCTGGCTGGTGCGCTTCTGGTGGTAAAAAATGCCTATGCACCGACCTCTGACGCAAGGCCGGCGCCGATCGGAACGTTGTTCGATGGATTGAACGATGCAACCGGCCTGCTCGGCAGCGTTCTGGGGAGCGGCTTGCGAATTGCGGACCCAATTCGACATCAGGTACGCGATTTACTCGACCGTTTGGATAGCCTTGCGAGGGCCGAGCACGGCAGTGCAACCGTCTGGAGCGGTCTAAATGAGGTTGAGGATTACGCCCAAACTCTAGTGAGCGAAGTTTCGGGGTCTGGCGGCGAGCAACTCGGCCTACTGGAGGCACTCGAGGCGATTGCGAACTGGGCGCGGAGTCATCGCAAGGACCGCGACCTATATCAGTATCCAAACGAAGGCGCAGATGCAGTATCGCAACGGTATGCCGACCTCGCCGAAACCTGCCGGCGCCTTACCGAAGAAATGGATTTCGCGTTCCTCTACGACAAAGAGCGGCAGTTGCTCAGCATCGGCTATCGCATCGAAGATCAGCAGGTGGACGGCAACGTCTACGATCTGTTGGCGTCGGAAGCGCGTCTCGCCAGTTTTTTTGCCATCGCAAAGAACGATGTGCCGACGCGACACTGGTTTCGCCTTGGCCGCACACTAACGCCCTCCGGCCGGGCCTCCGCGCTCCAGTCGTGGTCGGGGTCGATGTTCGAATACTTGATGCCCTCGCTGGTCATGCATGAGCCGAGTGGAAGCCTGTTGGCACTTTCCAACCGGGCAGCAGTGCGCCGGCAAATCGACTATGCTTCCGCCCTCGGACTGCCGTGGGGAATTTCGGAGTCTCAATACAACGCCCGAGACCGCGAGCAAAACTACCAGTACTCGGGTTTCGGCGTGCCCGATCTCGGTATAAAGCGCGGCCTTGGCGAGAACACGGTTATTGCGCCTTACGCGTCAGGCCTTGCAGTTATGGTCGCACCTGTCGCCGCACGTAAGAATCTCGATCGTCTCACACGCATTGGCGCGCTTGGGGTGTATGGCTGGTACGAAGCCATTGACTATACACGGGCCCGCTTACCCGAGAACAAGACCCACGTCGTGATCCAAGCCTATATGGCTCATCACCAGGGGATGATGATCCTTGGTATCGCAAATGTCATTTGCGACGGTGCAATGCGCGAACGCTTCCACACCGAGCCGATGATAAAGGCCGCAGTTCTTCTGTTGCAGGAGCGTATGCCGCGCGACGTGTCAGTCGCCCGCCTCCCACCCGAGATGAATACCGGCGCGGTAACCATCTACGACAGCGCCCCCAGGTCACCGCGAAAATTCACGTCTCCCCATACAACAACTCCCCGCACACATCTTCTGTCCAACGACGAATACAGTGTCATGCTGACCGCAGCAGGATCGGGTTACAGCCGTTGGCGCGATATGGCGATAACGCGCTGGAGGGAAGACCCAACACAGGACAATTGGGGCTCATTCATCTATCTCCGAGACTTGGCAAACGGAAGAATTTGGTCTGCAGGGCACCAGCCGGTTGGCATCGAGGCGGACAGCTATGAGGCGCTGTTCTCCGAGGATCGCGCGACGATCACACGTACGGACGGTGCCCTGACGACGTCTTTAGAGATTTTGATCTCGCCGGAAGACGATGCGGAAGTGCGAAGATTGTCGATAACGAATCGGGGTACGCGCCAACGCGAATTGGAAATCACCTCCTATATGGAGCTGGCACTCGCCACCCCCAACGATGACGACACCCATCCGGCATTCTCCAAGCTTTTCATCGAGACGGAATACATGCGCGAAACCGGAGCGCTTCTGGGCACCCGCCGACCGCGCAGTCCTTCTGATCAGTCGATCTTTGCAGCGCATCTCAGCATCGTCGACGGTGAGTCAATCGGCGATGTTCAATACGAAACCGATCGCGGAAACTTTCTCTCGCGCAACCGGACAGTTCGATCAGCCGCCGCCATTTTTGGTGGCTGGCCCCTCTCCAACACTGCGGGTGCCGTGCTCGATCCGATATTCTCGCTGCGAAGACGAATTCAGATACCGCGCGGCCGTACGGTCACGGTTGCATTCTGGACCTTGGTAGCCGAGAGCCGGGAAGAAATCCTGCATCTAGTCGAGCGCCACCAGGAAACAATAGCATTCGGTCGCGCGGCAACACTTGCGGCAACGCACGCGGAGTCCCAATTGCAGTATCTTGGCCTTGAGGGTGATGAGGCGCACCTTTTCCAGTTACTGGCCAATTACGTGATCTACGCCGACGCAGCGTTGCGCGCGCCCCGCGAAGTCCTCAATGCCGCGGCACCGCCTTCGGTTGCCTTATGGCCGCACGGCATCTCTGGCGACCTTCCCATCGTCGTCGTGCGCATCAGCGAAGAGGAACATTTGGATTTCGTCCGGCAACTGGTACGCGCGCACGACTATTGGCGGATGCGCGGTCTCAGCGTGGATCTGGTGGTGCTGAATGAGCGTGCCTTATCCTATGCGCAAGATTTGCAGTCCGCCCTGGATAAGATTGTGCACACATTTGATCGTGGGCAGGAACAAGGTGCGCAGTCCGGCCACATCTTCCTCGTGAAGTCCGATGTCATAGGAAGCCAGGGTGCCTATGCATTGCGCGCCGCAGCCCGCGTCGACCTTAGTAGCAGGCGAGGAAGTCTCGCGGACCAACTCGCGCCTCTCATCGTCACCGACGGTGACGCGCGGCGAACTGCGCCGCCCCGTGCGACTGCCTGCAAACCAGAGCCGGCACCGGAGGGTGTGATGCCGTCGCTTGATCATTTTAATGGCTACGGCGGGTTCTCCACTGGAGGCAATGAATACGTCGTGCTGGTGCAGCCCGGCAAGCCGACGCCAGCGCCTTGGATCAACGTCATTGCCAACGAAAAGTTTGGTTTCCAGGTATCCGCGGAAGGTGGTGGCTTTGCATGGGCGATAAACAGCCAGGGGAACAAGATAACGCCCTGGTCGAACGATCCTGTTTCCAATGAATCCGGCAGCGCGATTTACATACGCGATTTGGCGAACAATGATCTATGGTCAGCCACGGCGTCGCCGATCGCAGATCCCGCTATCAGCTATGTGGCCCGCCATGGCCAAGGTTATTCGCAGTTCGAAACGACAGGCCGCGGGCTGTCAATCAACTTGGTTGAGTTCGTTCCTCCAAGCGATCCTATCAAAATATCGCGGCTGCGCATCGCCAACACGACCAATCAGCCGCGAAAACTTTCTCTCACTCATTTCGCAGACTGGTGCTTGAGGGACTCTCGAGCACGCTCGGCGCCATACCTCATAACGGATATCGATCCTCAAACTTACGTATTGTATGTGCGAAACCCTTCGAGCCTGGATTTCCCCAACCAAGTCGCCTTCCTCGACATGAACGGCCAACAGCAACGCTGGACGGGGGATCGCCGCGAGTTCCTTGGCCGAAACTCTGCGATGCACGCTCCGGCGGCGTTGCTGCGCGCCGCCCCATTGTCCGGGCGTGCCGGGGCCGGCTTCGACCCGTGCGGGGTCCAACAGACCGACGTGGTGTTGCAGCCGCGAGAAGAAAAGGAAGTCATTATCACGATTGGCTGGGGCGCCAATCGCGACGAAGCAGAAGCGCTGGTCAGGAAATATCGGGAAGCCGATATCAGCGAGGCCCTGACGTGTGTGAAGAACCATTGGGACGAGACGTTGGGCGCCCTGCAGATAAAGACGCCCGATCCGGAAATGGATGTTTTGGTAAACCGCTGGCTCCTTTATCAAACATTGTCGTGTCGCATTTGGGGACGCGCCGGTTTTTATCAGGCTTCCGGGGCCTATGGCTTTCGAGATCAGCTTCAGGACGGCATGGCGCTGACTCACGCGCGTCCCTCGATTGTACGCGAGCACCTTCTCAGGGCCGCAGGGCGGCAATTCGTTGAAGGAGATGTACAGCACTGGTGGCTGTCGGAGAGCGGCAAAGGCATTCGCTCCAAAATCTCCGACGACAAGGCATGGCTCGCTTACGTCGTCGCCCAATATGTCGATTCAACCGGCGATCATTCGGTGCTGGACGAGGATATTGGCTTCATCACCGGTCCCCCTTTGGGAGAAGATGAGCACGACTCGTTTTACCTACCGGAAGCTTCTCCGGAACATGCCTCCCTGTATGAGCATTGCGCCAGGGCGCTCGATGCATCCCTCGCGGTCGGGCAGCACGGCTTGCCCCTGATGGGTACCGGCGACTGGAACGATGGCATGAACCGGGTCGGAGAAAAGGGGCATGGGGAAAGCGTTTGGCTCGGCTGGTTCCTGTATGATTCGCTAAGCCGCTTCATACCTTACGCAGAAGCCCGCAGCGACGCGGCGAGGAGTGCGCACTGGCTTGTCCGCATGGACACTGTAAAAGAAGCGCTGGAGCGGGATGGGTGGGACGGTGCGTGGTATCTGCGCGCCTTTTTTGACGACGGCTTCGCACTTGGCTCGGCTGCAAACCGGGAATGTCGCATCGACTCGATCGCACAGGCCTGGAGCGTTATCTCTAAGGCCGCCCCCAGCGATCGCGCTGAGCGCGCGATGGAGGCTGTCGACAAATACCTGGTAAGCCCAGAAGACCGACTCCTGACACTGTTTGCGCCACCTTTCGTCGCCAGTCTGCACGACCCGGGATATATCAAGGGCTATCCTGCTGGAATCCGCGAAAACGGTGGACAATACACGCATGGCGTTCTTTGGAGCGTGATCGCATTTGCCGTGTTGGGTAACGGTGATAGGGCAGCCGATCTGTTTGCACTTCTTAACCCGCTCAATCATTCGCGTACCATTGCGGAAGCGGATCGCTATCGTGTCGAACCCTATGTCTCGTGTGGCGATGTCTATTCCGTTGGCCCGAATGCGGGGCGTGGCGGATGGACGTGGTACTCGGGATCCGCTGCCTGGATGTATCGCACCGCCATCGAATATATTCTTGGCATCCGCTTTAGCGGAGAAAGGCTGTTCATCTCTCCCGTGATTCCAAAACGCTGGCCCGGCTTCGAGGTGACAATTCGACATCGGTCAGCCACTTACATGATCAGCGTCGACAATACGGCGCAATGCAACGGTGTCGCGCGCCTAACGGTA
>DATAVW010000246.1:0-3468 GCA_036267515.1 Rhizomicrobium sp. | reverse complement strand
CGGGTCAGGCGCTCGATGTCGCGCAGCAACGGACGCTCCGAGGCATCGCAAAAGGCAACCGCGATGCCAGTGTTTCCGGCCCGCGCAGTGCGCCCGATGCGATGCACATAGCTCTCTGGTTCATGCGGCAATTCGAAATTGATGACGTGCGTGACTCCATCCACGTCGATACCGCGCGAGGCAATATCCGTCGCCACCAATACCCGGGCATCGCCGGCACGAAACCGTTGGAGCGCACGCTGCCGCGCGTTCTGTGACTTGTTGCCATGCAGCGCATCGTTGGAAATGCCGGCGCGCTCCAGATGCTCGCTCACCCGGTTGGCGTGGTGCTTGGTGCGGGTGAAGACAATGACGCGGGCAAGGGCAGGGTCTTCCAGAAGGTTGGTCAGCAGTGCCCGCTTCTGCGCCGTCTCCACGAAATGTACCCGCTGATCGACGAGATCGACCGTCACCGCCTCAGGCGCGACTTCCACGCGCAGCGGATTGTGCAACATTTCCGACGCGAGCTTCGCCACATCGGAAGGCATGGTTGCAGAGAAGAGTAGCGATTGCCGCTTTTTGGGCAGCATTGTGACGAGCTTTCGCACATCGCGGATGAAGCCCATGTCGAGCATGCGGTCGGCTTCATCGAGCACGAAATGCTTCACGGCATCGAGCCGCACATGTTTCTGCTGCACCAGATCCAGGAGCCGGCCAGGTGTGGCGATGAGGATATCGACACCCCGCGCCATCGCCTTCACCTGCTGCGGCTGGCCGACGCCGCCGAGAATGACAGTATGACGCAAACCGGTGTGGCGCCCATAGGTGGCAAAGCTTTCGCCGATCTGGATGGCGAGTTCGCGAGTGGGTGCGAGAATCAGCGCATGCGCCGAGCGAGGCGCGACCGGCTGCTGCGGTTTGCCGAGCTTTTGCAAAATGGGCAGCGCGAACGCCGCCGTCTTCCCTGTGCCGGTCTGGGCGATGCCCAGCAAATCGCGGCCTTCCAGCAATCGTGGAATGGCTTGCGTCTGGATCGGCGTGGGATCCGTGTAGTTTTCTGCCGCAAGTGCGCGGCACAGCGGCTCGGAGATCCCGAGACCGGAAAATGTTGAATAAGTCACTGGTATTCCTTGTCCTTATGCACCGGGAATCGCCAGGCCGAAGCTGCAGGCGAATCGCTATGGAGCGGTTGACCGCCTTCCACGCGCAACTGGAGCTAACGGAGATTTATCTCGAAGGTCCCCTCGACTACGGCGCTTGAGAAACGCCTTTGCACGGTCCAAGGGTACGAATTGGGCCCTATATAGAGGCGTTCTACGAAAATTCAAGGGTGCTTCAAAGTCCTTCGCAGCCGGCCATGCGAAGAAAGGTCTGACGGCAATCTTGGAGGAGGTAATTTCACTTCATGGAACTCACCACGCGGGGGCGTCCGATAGCCATGCTGACCCGCCGACCGGGTGCCTGGAGTGTAGCAGACTTTAAGTTCTGATTGGCATATCTTCGCCCGGGTAATAACAGCCAAGCTTGCGTGCAGGAGAAATGGTGATGAGCGACGACTCCGCGGCACAATTCGATCTCACCTCGCCAACTGAAGCACAGCTGCGCCAACTGATCGAAACCCTCAGCGCCGAAGAGCGCGAGGTATTGCTGCAACACGGCACGGAAGCGCCATTTTGCGGAGTCTTCCTCGCGGAGAAGCGAGAGGGGATTTACACTTGCCGTTTGTGCGGTCTGCCATTGTTCAGGGCTGGCGCAAAGTTTGAAAGCGGCACAGGTTGGCCAAGCTTCACCACGCCATTCGCCGAAAAGCATCTGCGCGATATTCGCGACGCAAGTTACGGAATGGTGAGGACCGAAATTGTGTGCGCCCGCTGCGGCGCGCATCAGGGGCACGTTTTTCCTGATGGACCACCGCCAACGGGTCTGCGATTCTGCATCAACTCCGTGTCGCTTGCCTTCACACCGAAAGGCGAACGGTTGCCGGACAAACTCGGGCGCGGCGCGCCTGAGGGCGAGATATGGAACGGCTGATTCAGCCGTTGGATCGACTGCAAAAAGCAGGCATCGGCGCGGCTTCCAATGAAAGGATGGCCCTCGCTACCGTTCTATGTACTCTGGCGGAATGAGAACGCGAAAGATTAGAGCCGCGCAGGGTGTGCGGCCTCCGGCTCCACAGCAGCCAAGCAGCAACAATGACTTGCATCGCCTGGACGTGCGTTTGGACGAAGCGCTGAAAGAAACCTTCCCCGCCAGCGATCCTGTTGCCGTGACTCCGCCGCGTCCGAAATCGCGTCGCGGCAGCGGTAAATGACGGAGGAAACCCCTTCGGATCGCCTGTGGCTCCAGCACCCGGTCGAAGAAGGGCGCGATCACATCCGCGGCGACCTCTCTGCAAAGAACGCCGTAGCGGTTGTGCTGTATGGCGATTATCTCTGCCCCTATTGCAGACGCCTACGCCCTGTGATCGCGCAGTTGCGCGAAAAACTCGGTGAGCGGCTCGTCTATGTCTTCCGGCATTTTCCGAACGAGAAAGTTCATCCCGGCTCGACGTTTATCGCGCGGGCAACAGAAGCGGCTGCGCGGCAAGGCTGCTTCTGGGAAATGCATGACTGGCTCTTCGACAACCCCATTCCCACCAAGGAGGAGGTATTGGATCGGGTCCGTTCGCTGGGGATCGATATGGGCAGGTTTCAGCGGGATCTGGAGAGCGATGAGGTGCGGGCGCGCGTCGAGTCCGATCAAAGGCGGGGGAGGCACAACGGTGTTACGGGAACGCCCACCATCTTTATCGACGGTCTGCGGTATGACGGCGCGTGGGACTTCTACTCATTGCTGGAGGCGATTGAGCAGCCGGTGGCCGCACGTGTCCAACGCTCTGCCCGTTCCTTCGCGAGTCTGCCGGCGTCCGGCGGTATCGCGCTGCTGGTTGCTGCGGTTCTGGCGCTCGTTTGCGCAAACACCCCGTTGGCACCCCTCTACGAGTGGTTTGTCACTCTGCCGTTCGGAATCGGAGCACCTGGCAGCCTTCTTTCAATGCCTGTGGCGGAGTGGTGCTCGGAGGGATTACTGGCCATCTTCTTCCTGCTTGTTGGGCTCGAGATCCGCCGTGAATTGACGAGCGGTTCGCTCACCGATCCCCGCGCTGCCGCGTTGCCGATTATCGCCGCGCTTGGCGGCGTGCTGGTCCCAACCGCTATTTATCTGGCACTGAACGCTGGTCGCACCGCTTCTGGATGGTCGGTCCCGACCGCGACCGATATCGCATTTGCGCTGGGAATACTCGCGCTGTTTGGTTCCCGGATTCCCGCGAGTCTCCGCGTTTTTGTCGCTGCGTTCGCCGTGGTCGATGACATTTTGTCGGTTCTGACGCTGGCAATCTTTTATCCGCGGGGATTCAGTCTGGTCTGGATCGCGATCGGTCTGGGCACAATCGGAGTTTTGTACATTCTGAACCGCTGGCGCGTTTACGCGGTTTGGCCGTACGTGGTT
>DATAVW010000245.1:0-7653 GCA_036267515.1 Rhizomicrobium sp. | reverse complement strand
CGGCAGCGGACGAAGAGATGCTGGTGACGCATACGTATGAGGTGAGCGCGCGCATCCGCTCATTCGAATTGGTCGCGGAGGCCTTCGGTTTAAGCGACCACCACCAGCCGGAACTCGAAGGCGTTACAAGCAGCCGCCAATAATCACTTCAAGCGTTCGCGGTCCGTGCACCCCGCGGACACGCGTCATCTCGATGTCCGACGTCGCGGAGGGTCCGGAGATTGTGGTCAAAGTGCGGACCTGCTGCCCGTCAATCGCACGGATCGCTTCGGGAACCGTCTCGAAAAGTTGCTCCACACTCACAATACAGAGGTGGTAATCCGGAATCAGCGACAGCGCGCGAGCGCCTTGGCCGGGCGCCAGATCACGCAAGATGATGGTGCCGGTAAGTGCGATGGCTGCGGCGCATTGCGTGATCACTCCTGGCGCCGCATCGATCTCGTGATAGCTGAGATTGGCCGCCTCGGTGAAATGAAATCCGGCGGGCAGCCACGCCGCGGGAAAGCCCGGCGGAATCAGCAACCCATCGGTTTGACGCTCCTGAAGAATGCGTGCGATCGCGGCGGAAATGGCGTCATCCGCGGACCGCGTCGTATGCACGCCGTAATCGCGCAGCCGCTCCTCGAAAAGTGCGAGTCGCTCTGCTGGAGTCAGCGAGGGCGTTTGCCGGTACTCTCGCGGTATTGCCGCATACGAACTCTCGCGCGATGCCGTGGCGCCGGCGCGCGCAGCCCGAATCCTCCCCAGAATCGAATCGCGGGAATTCATTGCTGGCGTTCGGCCCACCATTGCCGGAAAGACTGCTTCGGCGCGGCGGGCAGATCGCGCACGTTGCTCCAGGCGCTGAGACCAGGCGCCGACTTCAAAAATCCGTCCGATTCAAATGGCAACTGACCCGCGCGAGCAAGAGACTGCGCAGCCTCCAGGCGTCCCGCGCTCGCAAGCGCCATGCCCGCCGCTCTCATCGCGAATCGTTCCGCGAAGCCGGCGTCGCCGCTTTCGACCAGCTTGTGGCGCAAGTGAATCAGAATTTCGGGAATGTTGATTTTTACCGGACAGACTTCATAGCACGCGCCGCATAAAGACGAAGCGTAAGGCAATGTCTGCGAGTGCTCCATCGATTGAAGCTGCGGCGACACAATCGCGCCGATAGGCCCCGAGTAGATCGACCCGTATGCATGGCCGCCGGTCTGCCGGTAAACCGGGCACGCGTTAAGACAAGCGCCGCAGCGTATGCAATCGAGAGTGGCGCGGGATTCGGAATCAGCCAGGATCTCGGTGCGCCCGTTGTCGAGCAACACAACGTGAAACTCGCGCGGGCCGGAGCCTTCGGAAACACCGGTCCAGATGGAGTTGTAGGGATTCATGCGCTCGCCGGTCGCGGAGCGCGGCAGCAACTGCAGGAAGACCTCGAGATCGCGAAAAGTCGGTACGATCTTCTCGATGCCGACCAAACTGATCAGCATGTCCGGAAGCGTCGTGCACATGCGCCCATTGCCTTCCGATTCGACGACGCACACAGAACCGGTCTCCGCGACAGCGAAATTTGCGCCGCTGATGCCAATCTTCACGCGCAGAAACTTGTCGCGCAGATACCGCCGTGCGGCCTCCGTCAGGTCTTCAGGCCTATCGCCAAGTCCTTCGAGCTTCATCTTGTCGATGAAAAGGCGGCGGATTTCGCTGCGGTTGCGGTGAAGTGCGGGCACTACGATGTGCGAGGGCTGATCGTTGCCGAGCTGCACGATCAGATCGGCGAGATCGGTTTCGTACGGAGCGATTCCGGCGGCTTCGAGCGCGGTGTTGAGCTGCGTTTCGTCCGAAGTCATCGTCTTCACCTTGATGACTTCCGTGCCGCCGCGCGCGCGTATGATGTCGACGATGATGCGATTGGCTTCGTCGGCATCGGCCGCCCAGTGGACGTGGCCCCCGGCGCGGGTGCAATTGGCTTCGAACTCCTCGAGGTAATAATCGAGGAAGCTCATCGTGTGCTCTTTGATAGCGTTGCCCGCGTCGCGCAGAGCCTGCCAATCGGGCATTTCGTCTACGACGCGGCCGCGCTTGGCGCGAATGGTATCCGTCGCGCGACGCACGTTGTGACGCAGTTGTGAATTGCCGATAGCGGCGCGTGCGGCGTCCGGAAATTTGCGTGCAGTAGCGGCGCGGCCCACTCGATTGCTCACGGACGCGTCCTCATCTCGTAGCCGCCAGAATTTCCGCCAGATGCAGCGTGCGGATGCCCGTGCGCTGACGGTGCAGTGCGCCGTAAATGTGCATCAGGCAGGAGTTGTCGCACGCCGTGCAGACCTCCGCGCCGGTGCTGAGAATGGACTGCACTTTGTCCGACAACATCGCAGCCGAAACGTCAGCGTTTTTGATTGCAAAGAGCCCGCCGAAACCGCAGCACTGATCGCTTTCCGGAAGCTCCATCAGTTTGATGCCGCGCACGTTCTTCAGCAGACGCGCGGGTTTATCGCCAAGCTGCAGCGAGCGCAGCCCATGGCAGGAAGAGTGAAACGTGACGACGTGCGGAAACACCGCGCCCGTATCCTCTACACCGAGTTTGTCCACCAGCAACTCGGAAAATTCGAAGACGCGAGGCAGCAGTTCTTCGACGCGGCGCCCGTCGTTGCTATCGCCGCTCTTTTCCGCCAGCTTGGGGAAGTGGTCGCGGATCATCGAAACGCAAGAGGACGATGGCACGCAGATGGTTTCGACCTTTTCGAATACATCGAGGAAATGATGCATCAGTCGCGCGGCATCGCGGTGATACCCGGAGTTGTAATGCATCTGCCCGCAGCACGTCTGCTCCCGCAGGAATTCGACTTTGTGACCAAGCCGCTCCAGCACCGCGACCACGGCCTTTCCGGTCTCGGGGAAGAGCGTGTCGTTGTAGCAGGTGATGAAAAGAGAGATGGTCACGAGGGGCGTCGTATCGATTGTAATCAATGCGCCGCGACGATAGCCGGAATGTCCCGTATCGCCATCGACATGCCCCTTATTCGAGGCCCTGATAGCCCATTCAAAGGATTGGCTGGCGCGTTTGCCGAAGTCCGCCGATACTGGCAACGGATGATTGCCGGACTGGCTGCGGTTACATTGCTCGCGTGGGTAGCTGTGGCTCTGCACTCGTTGCCGCAATTCGCAGCGATTAGCGCGTTGATGATCGCGATCGTCCTGGGAATGCTGGTGCGCAACACCATCGGCGTGCCCGCGGTCTGCGCTCCCGGCGTCCGCTTCGCACTGCGGCGTATTTTGCGTTTCGCAGTCGTGCTGCTGGGATTTCAACTGAGCGGCCGGCAGATTCTGGAGGTGGGCGGCACGGGATTGCTGGTTGTGGCAGCCACGCTGGGCGCGGCATTCACATTCACCACCTGGCTGGGCAAGCAATTGGGCGTCGACCGCAAGCTGAGTCAGTTGATCGCCGCGGGCACTTCGATTTGCGGGGCCTCTGCGATAGTCGCGACCAACTCGGTGACCGAAGGCAGTGACGAAGACGTAGCGTACGCAATTGCGGTAGTGACGCTGTTCGGTACGCTTTCGATGGTGCTCTATCCAGTGGCGTCGGCGCTGTTGGGAATTCCTCCACATGCCTACGGCCTGTGGGCGGGCTCTTCAATTCATGAGACGGCGCAAGTGCTGGCGGCGGCCTTCCAACGTGGACCGGTGAGCGGGGAATTGGGCGCGATCAGTAAGCTCTCGCGCGTGATGTTGCTGGCTCCGGTGGTGCTGGCGCTCGGCTGGTCGGCGCAACGCCGCGAAGATGTGGCAGAGACTCCGGGAAAAAAGCGCAAGGTGGCGGTTCCGCTGTTCGTGATCGGCTTCATCGCCATGATCGCGATCAACAGTCTGGGGATTGTGCCGGCGCCCGCGACAAAAATGATTGTGCAGATCGATCAGTTCCTGCTGGCGCTCTCTCTGGGCGCGATGGGCCTGGAGACGAGTTTCCGCAAAGTGCGCGAAGCGGGCCTGCGGCCGCTGCTGCTCGGCTCCGGCGCGTGGCTCTTCATCTCCGGTTTCAGCTTCACGCTGATTCGCTGCCTGATCTGGTAGCGTTATTTAGTGGAATCGTTCCGGCTCAAGGTGTTTCGCGTTGCAGCGGAAGAGCTGAGCTTCACGCGCGCCGCCGAAAAGCTATTCCTCACGCAACCCGCCGTTACGATGCAGGTGAAAAACCTGGAGGACGAGCTCCACTTGCGCCTGTTCGACCGCACAGGACAGCGGCTGGCGTTGACGCCGGCAGGCCAAGTGCTGCAGGAGTATACGGGGAGGATCGCGGAGCTGTGCGAAGAAGCGGAGCAGGCGCTGGCCGCGATGCGCGGCGAGACCGTAGGACGGCTGGCGCTCGCGGCGTCCACGACGATTGCGCAGTACCTTCTGCCGGCGCTTGCGGGCGCATTCATTCGGGAACGGCCGGGCGTGGAGCTCGACATCATGAGCGCGAACACTGCCGGTGCGGTGGCGGCGTTGGTCGAGGGACGCGTACCGCTGGCGTTAATTGAAGGCCCGCCGGGCCGCACGGATGTAAAGACAGAGCCGTTTCGCGAAGACAGGCTGCCGTTGATCGCGCCGCCGGGACACGAGTGGGCGGAATCGGGCGCGATTGACGCCGAGAAGCTGGCGACCGCGCCCTTGATTCTGCGTGAGCGCGGCTCCGGCACGCGCGAAGTGGTGGAACGGGCGCTGCGCAAGGCGGGACTGGATTTCAAGAAGCTGCGCGTAGTCATGGAGCTCGATTCAACCGAAGCGGTCAAATCGGCGGTGCGCGCGGGGTTGGGCGTCGGATTCGTTTCGGAATGGGCATTGACGCGGGAGATCGCGCTGGGGATGTTGAAGGAAATCACGGTGAAGAAGATGGATCTTCGCCGCGATTTCCTGTTCGTATACCCGCGCGGGCCGGAGCCAGATGGAATCGAAGGCGCATTCTTGAAGTTTGCGCGCTTTCATCGTGCGGATTTGCCGAGCTAAAGCAATCGGCCGCCTGGGGAGTGCTTCACAGCGCCATTGACTTTGAAGTGCAAAGTGGTTTAGGATTGCGCCATGAGGATGCCTTTGATAATCGCGGCGGCATGCCTGCTGGGCGCGTGCAGCCGTTCAAACTACCTGCTATTGGGCGAGGTCGAGGCAGAGGTGGGCGGACACACGGTGAGGGTGACGGATTGTTACCGATCGAGTCCCCCCGGCCCGGAGCGATTGGCGGACGCGAACGGAGTGGCCGCCTACCGGTACATGCCGTGTCGAGACGCGGATGTGCGCATTACCGGCGCTGAACTGGTTGTGAATGGCCAGAGCTATGGCCGTATCGGCGTCACCGACGCAGTCCTCGTGGATCACGGAAAAGTTTCTGTGAAACCGAAATAGCCGGGCGGGCGCGCGCGGCGCTAGGTGCGCGGGCGTTGTTTCCGCACGTAGTCGGTATCTTGGTGCGGTTCGCCATCGCATTGGATGGCAATGGTGGTGACCGGATCGTCCGGCGCCTTCTCGGGCAGGCCGGTGAAGCGCACGCGGAAGTCGTCCTGGTCGAACTTGATCTCCTTGCCGGTGGCCAAGAGCTTCGCCGATTGCACTTTATTCCGCAGACCCCCGAGCGCGACCGTCGAACCCGGCCAGAAGTGAACGTGCATGTAGAGCGTATTGCCCTTGCGCGAGAAGCTGGCGAGGCTGGAACGGCCGGGCTGGCACTTTTCACTCTGATAAATGGTGGGGCCATTATGCTGCATCCAGCCGCCGACCTTGGTAAGGATCGCAACCGATTCTTCGGGGATGGATCCATCTCCGCGCGGCCCGATGTTCAGCAGATAATTGCCGGTGTCGTGCGCGCAGGTGACCAGATTGCGCACGATGGTCTTGGGCGACTTCCAGTTGTCATCGGCGCGCTGGTAGCCCCAGCTATCGTTCATAGTCATGCAGCTTTCCCACGCATGTTTGTTGTCGGCGGTGATGCGCTGCTCCGGCGTAGAGAAGTCGCCATCGAGCTTGTTGCGATTGTTGACCAGAATTTCGGGCTGAAGTTGAAAGACCATCGCGTTCATCTTTTCCGACTCCCAACCAGCGGCGTCGAGCGGCCATGCGACGTCATACCAGAGCACGTCGATTTTGCCGTAATTGGTCAGGAGTTCGCCGATCTGGCCGTGTATGTAGCCGACGAAGCGGCGGCGCGCGGCTTCATCCGTGGCGCATTTGGCGCCGTCGGGGTGATGCCAATCCATGAGCGAGTAGTAAAACCCCACGCGCATCCCTTCGGCGCGGGCGGCCTCGACATATTCTTTGACGAGGTCGCGGCCGGGACCCTGTTTGGGCGCGCAGTAATCGGTGAGCTTGGAATCGAAGTGACAGAAGCCTTCGTGATGCTTGGTGGTCATGACCATGTAGCGCTGGCCGGCCTGCTTGGCCAGACGCGCCCAATCGCGGGCGGCATTCGGTTTGGGCTTGAAAGTCTTGGCGAGCTGCTCGTATTCCTTGACGGGAATGCCTTCGTTTTCCATCACCCATTCGTGGCGCGCGAGCTGGCTGTAGAGACCCCAGTGTATGAACATGCCAAAACGGGCTTCATGCCACCACTTCAAACGCTGTTCGCGGTCGGCGTCGCCTCCGGCGGGATTGGCGGACACGCTTGTGGCGGCAGCGGCGCCGGCGGCCATCAGTTGGAGGTAGTCGCGTCTGGTCATGATCGTCCTCGCAGACAGCGTATCACAACAGTTAGCGATAAAGAACGCGGCTTTAATGGGCGCAGGGCCTTCCAAGAGTGAAGCCGTTAAGCTATGCGGATCGAAACCGCCATCTTGTGGACGGCGCCTGGCGCCAGGTGAACCTCGTTCTCGCCGGCGTTGGCCGTTTCGACGCAGATCATGCGTTGCCACTCATCCGGCGCCATGTCGGATAAGCTCTTGATCTTCTCCGTCCACGGATTCCAGACGACTGTGGTGCGGGAACCGTTCTTCTCGACAGCGATGCGGCGGGATTGAACTGCGTCGTCAATCACGCAGGTGGCGGTGGTTTCGAGATAGACGCGATCGGTCTCGCTTGAGATTCGCACAGGTTCCGCGCCCTGCCGCTTGCGTGCGAAATTGGCGGTCTTGTCAATGTACGTAGTGTTCTCAAGGCCCGAGACTGCGACCTGACGAACATCGCCGATAGAAAAATACGTGTGCAGCGCTTCCTGAAAGATCAATTCCGAGGCGGCGGTGTTGTGGGTCTCAAGCTGCAGTTCGAGCGTTTGACCGAACGCGGCGCGGAAACGCAGGTGGAAGGAGTCGAAGCCGAGAGCGCGCGACGCGTCGGTCGGGTCAAGGGCGAGAACGAGTTCGACTGCGCCATCGTCGCGGAGGGCGGTCGATTCGAGAGTCCACGCGCTGATGCGAGCGAAGCCGTGCATGGGTCCGGGTTTGCCATCGCCCCGCGGACCAAACCAGGGAAAGATGACGGGCACGCCGCCGCGGATCGCTTTCTCGGGCGCGAAGAGGCTCTTCGAACTGAGGAAGATGACGGGTTGGGCGCCGCGCGGGGTCCATTGAGTTACGTGGGCGCCGTGCAAATAGATTTCGCCTGTGGCGGCGGGCGTGGAGATGACGGCGCGGACTAAGCCGCCGGGGGCTTCTTCGAAGTGCAGTGCATTGGGAATGGCAAGGCGTTGGATGTCGTCAGAGATACGCATGG
>DATAVW010000244.1:0-51286 GCA_036267515.1 Rhizomicrobium sp. | reverse complement strand
AGTCCGGCCCGCGACTAATTTGTGGGCGAACCAGCGCCACTCCAAGCGGGTTCGTTGCGGGGCGCTGAGCGTGACCAGGCCGCGCTGTGATCGGATATGGTCGAGAAGAGTCGACACGGGAACGAACCAGCCGTCTTTTGTTGCAATCCGCCGCATGAGAAGATCAAACTGTGCGTCCACTTTATGGCTCTGCTGAAAGCCCGAACCGAAATGTGTATAGACGATACAAGCGCCGCCGGACTCCTCGAGCAAATCCTGATTTCGCTCGGACAGCAGCTTTAGGCAACTCGGCAGTATCTGCGCGTTGGACGCCGCGTACCACGCCTGCACATACGGGCGCAGCGGGTCGTAGTACGGCATCAGCGGACAGGCTGCCAACGTATCAATTTCGCCAAAGACAAAGTTTCGCACATAGCGAATCCGATCGTGGCAGATCTCTCCCCAGAAGTGCGGCGATCCCGGAATGTGGCCGCAATGCGGATTCGCTCCAAATCTGCGCATGATTACGCGATAAAGGGACTTGGGAATACCAGAAACACGATCGTACCCCCAATAAATGCCTTCGCTGGACTCCGCATGGTTCGCCATGCTGTGCGGAAAATGCCCGAACAGGGCCTTGAATCGGTCCAACGCCTCTTCGACGCGATGGCTCGGCAACCCCTCAAAATATGAATTGTGATATCCGATCTCAAATCCCGACCTCTGAAGCTGCAGTACCTTTTGCAGGTATTCCGGGTCATCGCAAGTGGATCCGTGCGGACCACGAGACTGCAAGTCCGCGCCCGTGGCGGGCCAGACGGACTTAGTCGTGCGCATCCCGAGCGAGCCCAGAAGATCGTAAATGGCTTCGAAATTCCCCGGAACGCTCAGATCGGTGTCGTCGAATACGGAAAATGCAAAGCGCTTTCCGTCGGGCCATATAATGCGCTCAGCCACTAGGCCTTTTCCAGCCGGCTCAGCAACTCTGGCAGTGATGTCAATGTCGTGATCTCATCGAGATCGAACCGCACGCCAAATTCCAGCTCGATTTCAGCCATAAGATCCAGATGGGCCACAGAATCCCATTGTTCGATGTCCCCAATTTTCAGATCGGCACGGTATTCATCGCCGCGCAGCTTCAATCCCCTGACGATACAATTACGAAACTTCACCTTGTCGACGGCCATCAGCATTCCCCTCACATTAGCAATCAAATCCTTCAGGAAACCAGCGAATCGTCGATCTCAACATAATGCGCGGGAATTATCTCAGGCCGCCGCACGTCAAAGGTCCAGGTATCGCCAGCGGCCGATTCCGTGCCGCCAGACTCTTTCAGGAAGCCGTGCGGAACCTGGTTCCTTGCGGTCGCCACGTACTGGATTGCAACGGTATAGGCGCCTGCGCTTGCGGCTCGCGCGATGAGCCATGAAAAGAACGCATTCTCGACCGTACGCCCAAGAACGCGGCAACTGAGCAGGAAGTCCTGAACCATCCATGCATCGTGTCGATTTCGGTCGACAATTGCCAATCCAGTGATTCCGCTGTCGCCGAAGCGGTCCGAAACGCGCATTCCAAGCACCATATAAGCGCCATTGCCGAGCAGCGCCCGAAACGATTCGTCCGAAATACGACGGGCGGTCAAATTGAATTGATTTGTTTTCATTAACAGCTGGTGAAGCCTTCCGGCCTGTTCGACGCGCGCAGAGAAGATCCCAAGCTGCAGCTTAAGCGAACGGTAAAACTCCTCTGGCGACTTCGAGGTCGCCTTGATCACGCTGCGTTGCGCTTCGTGTACATAGGCGTCGGCACGCTTTCGATCTTCGTCCGTCTGCCGCAGTGAATCAAAGCCGGAGTATTCATTCAGGGCGTTGACCAGTCCAGTCGAGTCGCTCGGAAAGTCAAGCACTTCGACCGAAGGGAGCGCGTGCGCTACTTCCTCACGTTCGACCGGTGAATCGTCGATGAATACAAACGAATCCAAACCGAGGCTGAGCTTCTCCGCGGTTCTGACGATCGCCTCGGATTTCAGACCCCAGCCGATTTCCATGTGCGCAAAGTCGGTTGGCCGCAAAAGACAATCCGGGTGCGACCGCAACGTCTCCATGGCCTCCGCCGGATTATTTTTCGAGCAAATCGCCAGTAGAATTCCACTGCGCCGCAGCTCCAACAGGGTACGTTGGAACTGCCGATGCACCAAGCCGCTCCCGGAATCAGTCATTTGCAAAGCATCCGGACCGTCTTCGCCCAGAATCCCGCCCCAAAGCGTGTTGTCCAGGTCAATTACGCATACTTTTTTTTGTGGGCGCTCGAGCGAGCGTAGCGAGCGAAACCATAATCGACTCAATTGGCGATTCCCAGCCGGCGAAAAATATACTTGCGCGATTGCCTCAAAGCGCTGGTCGTTCAGGGCACCAACCCCGTGCTGTAACGCTAAACCGAGGTGGTCCACCACGTGAAACCACGAATGCGATTCTCTAAACGTCAACAGCTGCTCGTTGAGTTTATTGGCCAAAGAATGCTTCTCCAAATTATTGGAGATAGGCATGCCGCCCCGAGGGTCTCGAAAGAAATTCGAGAACAGCACGGTTGGCGGCGCCTCCAAGCTCGCGAGACGTTCAAGCGTCGCCTGCAGCTCCGTCGCGATATCAGGTACGTTCTCGAGTACCCGGGGTGACAGTACGAATCCCCAAGCCGCCGTATTTTTATCGAAGAGATCACAGCTCTGGTCAAGCGGCGCGACGAGCCAGCTATCGTACCCCGCATCAATGGCGTGCCAATCTGAACCAACTTGTTTCAGTTGAGAATTGAGGTCTCGCGCTAGCAGACTTAAGGTCTTGTCGCCCAAGAGAACAACGTTTTTTGTCATCGACAACTGCCCGTTTACCGCAGAACAATCTATGCAATATTACTATCGTACGCGGTGTTTTATTTGCCTGAGTTTGCATCTTTGAAAGCCTTATCGGGCCTGAACCTTCGAAAACTGTGGTTCGTAGCGTCGCCCGTGGCTCGGTGCCCGCCGCGTTTGATTTCACAAATCTTGGGCTTAAATACCTGTCAATGGCGCACTTGTGCTAGCGTGAAATTATTTACGAAATAGTTGGTGGAGGAATCCAGCCGTTATGGCGCTTACCGTCTTTTGGGCCTGCTGCGCGTTGCTGATCTATAGCTACGTTTTGTATCCCATGCTGGTCGCCATTCTGGCAAAGCGCATTGGAATGCCCGTCGTCGGCGATGATGCATTGCGCCGAACGACAATTATCGTAACAGTGTATAACGAGGCCGATTGCATCCGCGCCAAGCTGGACAATCTGGCTGGACTTGAATACCCGCGCGATTTAATCCAAATCTTGGTCGTATCCGACGGATCTTCTGACGCCACCGAGGAAATCGCCGCGGGCTATGAGTTGCGGCCTGTTCGCGTTCTGCGGGTCGACGGTCGCAAGGGCAAGACAGCATGCCAGAACGCGGCCGCTCTTGTTGCGGACGGCGAAATTCTGGTGTTCACCGATGCGACTACACGGCTGCAGGCGGACGCTATCCGAGCGATGGCGAGCAAATTTGCGGACCCGCAGGTGGGCTGCGTGGGAGGCCGCTTGGAATACGTTAGCAACGTCGAAAACATGACCGGTTCCGGCGGAGAGGCGTATTGGAGTTACGAGACGCGGCTGCGTATCGGAGAAAGTTCGTTGGGATCATTGATCGGCGTGAGCGGATGCCTTTATGCCGTTCGCAAGAGTGCCTATCGACCGATTGATCCCGGACTGATCAGTGACTTCGCGATAGCCATGAAGATGCAAGAACAAGGTCTGCGGACGGTATTGGCGCCTGATGCGTGCTGTTATGAGGCGACACTCGAGAATGGGACGCGAGAGCTGTCAATGAGGGTTCGCGTAGGTGTTCGCAGTCTTAACGCGCTTGTACGCGAGCGGCGCTTCCTAAACCCGGTGAAACATGGACGATTCGCCTGGCAGCTTTGGTCTCACAAGGTGTTTCGCTATGCGTCCCCCTTCCTGTGGATAGGCGCGTTGACCGCCAATATGGTACTTATCAATTACCATGTCGCATATCTCATTATGTTTGTTGCACAATGCTCTATTATCGCTGCGGGGGTCGCTGGCTTCATATTGCAAGACAGGCGTCACAATCTTGGCCTGCTTGCGAAGCCGTACTATTTTCTCTTAACAAATCTAGCCTCTCTCATTGCAGCGCTCCGTTACTTGCGCGGCGAACGGATGGTGGTCTGGACACCTGTCCGCTGAAATGACGAGTCGGCTCAAACGGCTGCTTTTTCATTGCATCCGCCTAATCGGCGGTTTCGCCGTTGCACAGCGTATGACGCGAAACCAGCTTCGCATTCTTTGCTACCACGGATTTTCAATATCGGATGAGCACGAGCTGGCGCCATACGTCTTCATGCGAACGGAAACATTTGCACGACGCATGCGCATATTGCGCAAACGCGGCCTTGCCGTAATTTCACTCGATGAGGCAATAAAACGCCTGCGCACCAACGGAATTTCCAACGGCGAAACCGTCATTACGTTCGATGACGGCTGGGCATCCGATCTGTTGGTCATGCCGATTCTCGAAGGTTACAGCTTTCCGTCATGTCTCTACATCACAACCGACCATCTGAGTGCCGGCACCGAGGCCTTCAACGTTACGCTCGCCCAAATGATTCACCGCTCGCAAAGGGAGACTATCTCTTTGCGAAACATCCATTCCCAGCTCGATGGCGACTACAATATCGCAAGGGACCCGGCGGCAGCGACAGCCAAACTCATTGCGGCTACCGGAAAGATTGGCTCGCTGCAAGAATGTCAACAACTTCTGCGGCCCCTCGCCGAAACCTTAGGCCTGGACTTCGAGTCATTCGTCGCGGGCGGCCGTTTCCAGTTTCTAAGTGGAGAACAGATTACGGCGCTTGCCCGGAGGGGTGTCAGCATTCAGCTTCATACGCATACCCACCACCTTCCCAGTGAAAACTTCGACGAAATGGACAACGAGATTCGTAAGAATCGGTCCGCAATTGCAGCTCTAACCGGCATCGAACCAATACACTTTTGCTATCCCAGCGGCGAGTACTCGCCTTGGCATCCCGAATGGCTCGCGCGACTTGGCGTTGTGTCGGCAACGACCTGCGATTCAGGCTTCAACGACGCCGGCGATTCGCTCTTGCTCCTGAAGCGATATCTGGACAGTGAATACACATCCGATATCGAATTTGAGGCTGAGATCACCGGCGTCCGTGAAATGCTGCGTCGGATGCGATCCGTGTTGGTATCAACTACCTCGCGTCATGCTATAGAAACCCGATGAAAGGTCGATTTCTGGCCAGCGGCTCATGGCTGATCGCCGCCCAAGGTCTCGAGCGGGGTCTCGGACTCGTTAGCATCGCAATCTTGGCACGGTTGCTTCTGCCAGCTGACTTCGGCATCGTTGCGGTAGCCGGCACAGTGGTTGCGGCCATCGAGATCCTCAGCGCCTTCGGCTTTGATTGGGCACTGCTACGACAGCGCGACCTTTCTGCCAGCTATCTTAATACGGCGTGGACCTTACGGGTACTTCTCGGCCTTTTCACGCTTGGCGCTTTGGCGCTGGTTGGACCGGCAGCGGCTAGTTTCTACCGGCTGCCGCAGCTCACATTGGTTCTGGTCGCGTTGGGCGTGGGGAGCTTGGTGGGTTCCTTGGAAAACATTGGCACAGTCTATTTCCGCCGTGATTTTGCCTTCCATCGGGAGTTTCTGTTACGGGGAATCTCAAAGCTCTCCGGATTTCTCGTAACGGTGATCGCTGCACTGATTTATCGGTCTTATTGGGCTCTCGTGGCGGGCATGCTGGCGGTCAGGGCCGCAAGTACGTTGTCGAGTTATGCACTTCATGAATATAGACCCCGACCCACCCTCGTCAAGGCTCGGGAACTGGTCGGTTTTTCATCGTGGCTACTCATCGGCAATCTTGTGGACTACTTCAGCCAACGGTTTTATGACTTGTATCTGGGTCGAGTATTTGGCCCCACGGCCAATGGCTTGTTTTCCGTGGCCGGGGAATTGGCGCGCATGCCGGTGTCGGAAATCGCGGCGCCCATCAACCGAGTCGCGTATTCGAAGTATTCGGAAGACGTCCGTGCGAACCGTAGGCTTGCAGAGTCTTATCTGAAAACCGCGTCTCTAATTTGGATGGTCTCGCTGCCAATGTGCGCCGGTATCGCGGCTGTCGCCCCTGAGGCCGTCGCGTTGCTTCTCGGTCCACGCTGGGCGGACGCTGAAACAATTATCCGGTTGCTCGCACTTGGCACGGTCTTCACAGTGCTGACTGCCAACACGCACTATGTCTACTGGGCGCTCGGATACAGTCGGGTCGTCGCGATAATTACCACAGTAGGCGCGGTGGTCGTTATTCCCGTCACAATATTCTGCTCACACTTCGGTGGGTACAAAGGCGTCGGATTAGCATATGCTGTCACCAACGCTTTTCTCGTGCCAGTCAATTTTGCAATGATGCGGCGTCTGGTGGGCGTGAAATTCACAGACCTCTTGATCCAAACATGGCGGGTGAGCGCCTCTGCTCTCGGAATGCTGGCGCTGCTTTACTTCGCTTTTCCGGGGTCGGCTCACGAAATTGCATCGGGCGCCGCGATTCTACTGGCGATAAAAGTCTCGATCGGGGTGACATTCTACGTGGCGATAACGGCACTCCTGTGGTGGGCCTCCGGCAAGCCTGATGGCCCGGAGCGCTGGGTTGTGCAGTTGGTTCTCGAGTGGGTGCATGCACGGCAAGCGCCACGACTGCAATAACTGGGGGAGCTTGATTTGGGAATTCTGGAGTGGGCACATCGGAGGGAAACACCGATTCAGCGGCGCGTGTTTGCGCTGCTGAAAATGGGTTCGGCCGTCAATTTTCCGGTAATACCGGGCGCCCATCATCTGCTGCTCGGGGAGCGGCGCTTTCGCAGGGGGCCGCTGCGGCTGATTTGGAACAAAATCTACAGCGAGCCCCTATTGCGCCTTGAGTGCGAGAGCGTCGGCACTGGGCTCTTGCTCTATGAAGGGATGCCGAAAATCATCGGTAATCTTCGCGTGAATATCGGCGCCCGCGTTCACCTCAATGGTGAGCAGGTATGGATCGCCGCCGGGGACGGCACGGCCAAGACTTTGGAAATCGGCGACGATTCAGGCATCGGGTACGGCACCGAATTCATCGTAGGTACCTCAATCAAGGTTGGCAGACACGTCATGATCGCCAATCGCGTATCGCTGATCGGGTACGACGGACATCCCCTAGATCCCTACGCGCGGGCAAGGCACGAGCCGCCGGGTCCCGAAGGAATCGGCTCGATCACGGTGAACGACCACGCGTGGATTGGCAGCGGCTGCATTATCATGAAGGGCGTGACGATTGGTCGAGGCGCGGTGGTCGCGATGGGCTCCGTCGTGAAAATGAGCGTGCCTGAACTCGCGGTCGTGTCGGGCAATCCTGCCAAGGTGGTTTGGCAGGTGGCTCCGCCCGAAGGTTGGTAGCGATTTGAAATCAAATCGCCATGTCTGACGTTCCCGTAATTGCCGCTGGCCTTTTCTCGTATCAATTCGGCGGATCGGAACGCGTCGGCGTCGATCTCGCCTTGGAATTCAAACGCCGCGGATATCAGGTGGTCTGCTTCGCATTTCACGATTCGGACGGACCCATGCGCGCGGAATTGGAGAAAGCCGGGATTCGCTGCCTGGACTTGAACTGTGAGAACTTCAGCGGACCTCTGGGTCGCTTGCTTTATTTTTGGACGTTTTGGCGCATGTTGCGCAAGGAACGCATTCGCGCGCTTCATGTGCACCATCACGGCGCCATGATTCTCTGCGGCATTCCTGCGCGACTGGCCGGTATCTCCCGGGTGGTCATGACGGAGCATGGACTGCAAGCATTGCAAGAGCGCGCCGATGCCCGTAAGCTCACGGTGCGGTACTGCCGGTATGCGAGCGACATCACGGTGGTCGAGCCGCGCCAACTCGAATATTTTCATAAGGAACTGGGTTTTCCGATTGCTAAACTGCATTGCATTCCCAATGGTATCCGCATATCTGCCAGGACTTCGGCGCTTGTGGAGCAAAAACGTCGCGAGTTCGGGCTTGACCCCAATGTGTTCGCCTTCTTCTACGTGGGGCGCCTGAATCAAGTTAAAGATCTCGGGACGTTGTTGGACGCGTTTGCTGCTCTCGCCGCGGCGCAATTCATGCACACGCGGTTATACCTGGTCGGAGACGGCCCTGAGCGTGAAATGTTGGAAACCAAGCGCGAAACACTGGGCCTGAGCGAACGGGTGACGTTTCTGGGGGCTCGCAGCGATGTTGCCGAGATCTTGCTCGCGGCGGATGCGTTTGTCATGAGCTCGAAAAGCGAGGGGTTGCCGATGGCGCTATTGGAGGCGATGGCCGCCGGCGTACCGTGCGTTGCAACTGCTGTAGGAGGCATTGCCGATTTGTTTGGGGACGATAGGGGTTTATCGGTTCCTGCAGAAGATGCGACCGCACTTGCCCACGCGATGGGCGTAGTTGCCCGATCGCCCGAACTAAGACAAAGTCTGGTCGCTAAAGCAACCGCAAATCTTCGCAGGAATTACGCGCTCGACGCGATCGTGACTCGATACCTCGAGCTTCTCGGATTGCCGCCGTCGATGTCCGCGACTCAGGTCGCGATGCGGTAGTGATGCATCCAAGTTGTCAGCATAATGGCTGCATAGAGACTGTGTTCGGCGGCCATGTTCTCTCGCCGCCTGATTAGGCGTGCCACAGCGGCATCGGAAAGCACTGATTGAATTTCCTCGCCGCAGTCATCCTGCCATCTCTGAAGAATCTCCGGGGTCAACCATCTAGATATCGGGATCGTAAATCCCTGTTTGCGATCAATGTCCAGAGCCGGTGGCAGCAGGCGTTTCGCAAGACGCTTGAGAAGTATTTTTCGATCCTGCCGCGTTGCCTGCAGCCGGCTCGGGACGCGCTCGTACGCAAACTCGATGACCCGTCTATCAAGGAAGGGCGCTCGGACTTCCAGAGAGCAGAGCATGGCTGCCCGGTCGACTTTCACGAGAATGTCTTCCGGCAAATAGGTTCTAAAGTCCGCAGCCATCGCTGCACCGGGAAGTCCGCGAGCCTCCTCGACCAATTCCCGACGCCACCGAGCTGGCGACTGCTTTTGTGATCGTCGCGAAAGCCAGGGACTAATTCGTGAGTAATCTGCCGCATCAGTCCAAACAGCCGACTGAGCGATGCCATCGCTGGCCGTACCGCCGAGAGCCATGAGCGCATTTCGGCCCATGGTACCGTTTGGCAACATGTGCCGCGCCGCCGCGGCAATCATTGAGCGGGCTCCCCGAGGGACTCTCGCGCGCAGCCGTTCGCGCTCCAATGCCGTCTGATAAGACAGATAGCCGCCGAAAAGCTCGTCGCCGCCATCGCCGCCGACGACCACCTTGCAATGCTGGCTGACTGTCTTGGCAAGCAGGTATGTCGGTATCATCGATGAGTCCGCGATCGGCTCGTCGAATTGGAGCGCCAGCTTTTGGATTAGATCGGCACTCGATTGATCAAGCGGCAGTTCCACGTGATCCGTGCCCAGATACTGCGCCACGGTTTTCGCAAAGCGGGCTTCATCGAGTCGCGGATGATTCGGCAATGTTACGGTAAACGTACGCACCTTGTGGCGGGAAGCTTTTGCAGCAATGGCGGCAACAAGGCTCGAGTCGACACCGCCGCTCAATAGCACTGCGAGAGGCACGTCAGCGACCAGCTGCTCATCGACCGCCGCAGTCAGCAGGCGCTGCAGCTCATCAGTCAATTCGTCAACACTCGACGTTTCGTCAGGACGATGCAATGGAACATCCCAATAACGCTTGATCTTTGGCGCGCCTCCCGCAAGGGACCAGCTCAAGGAATGGGCCGGCATCAGCTTATGGACACCCTCGAGGATGCACCTTTCTCCGGGGACATAACCGAAGCTCAGGTAATAGGCCAAGCTTTCAGCCGATAGCCGTCTGGGGAATTCCGGGTCCGACATCAGCGCTTTTAGTTCCGACGCGAAAACCAAGCCCCCACGATGCTCGGCCCAAAACAGGGGCTTTTCGCCGGCTCGGTCGCGCGCCATGAACAGCACTCTTCGAGTTTGATCGTAGATGACGAAAGCGAACATCCCACGTAAGCGCTCAACGCATTCCTCTCCCCATGCACCATAGGCCGCCAGCAGGACTTCGGTGTCGCTGCGTCCGGCGAAATGCACGCCGCCGGCTGACAGCTCGCGGCGGAGCTCTTCATGGTTATAAATCTCGCCATTGAATACGACGATGTTCGCTCCGCTGGAATTCAGCATTGGCTGCTCGCCGGTCGGCGATAAATCAATGATGGCGAGGCGGCGGTGGCCAAGCATCACAGACCGGTCGGAGGCCGACCAGATTCCGCAAGCGTCAGGACCTCGATGCGCAATGACATCGCGCATAGCCGTAAGCAGGTTCACCTCAAGGCCGCCCGGACGGCCGGCGTATCCGACAATGCCGCACATGTTCTCGGTTCAATCCTCAATAGTTGAGTGTGACGCGGGGCAGAGCTGAACATAATTGCCGATTGGAGGCGGCACCATCCCGTCGTCTTTCCACCCTTCGCAGTATATACTGCGACACGAACTACCGAAAACGAATGAGGCTCCCACGCGCGTGAACGAACCGCCGACTCTGCGGGTACTCGCGATGATGGAAGCCAACTCGGTTACCGGACCGGCCAAGAACCTCATCGGCTTTTGCCGCTGGTTGCGCACTTCTGACGGCGCCCGAACCGGACTTAAAATCTCGATAGCCACGTTCTCGAGAAGGAGCGGAGCGGAAAACCATGCGTTTACCGATGCGGCGCGCGACGCCGGCGCAGATGTGTACCTTCTTCACGAGCGGTTTCGTTATGACCCCGGCGTGATGACGCAGATTCGGGAAATCGTGGAAAAATCAGCACCGCGTGTCATCCAGACTCATAACAATAAGTCGCATCTGCTGGTCAAGTTGCTTCCTGAGTTGCGCAGACGGCACGTGTGGCTCGCCTTTCACCACGGAGATGTCTACGCAGATTTCAAACAGAGGTTATTCAACCATGTTGACCGCGTGAGTCTTCGCTCGGCCGACCGTGTCGTTACCGTCTGCCAGGCTTTTATACCGCGCCTCAAGTCATGTGGGGTCACGCGTGACCGAATACGCATTTTGCATAACTCCGCGATGCCCGTGCCCCCGGTATCTAGCGCCGAGCGGGCCGAACTACGCGTTCGGCTTGGAATCGGCAAGGACGAAGCGATGCTTCTCACAATTGGGCGACTATCCAAAGAAAAAGGCCACGCCGACCTGCTGCGCGCCCTTCCGCAATTGCCCTCAATAGACCGGAAATGGAAATTGGTGCTCGTCGGCACGGGTCCCGAGCTCGATTCGCTCAAGCGGCTCACCGGTTCGCTGAATCTCAGCGAGTGCGTCGTATTCGCAGGATCGCACGTGGATGTGCGACCCTTTTATGCGGCTGCTGACGTATTCGTACTCCCATCCGTTAGCGAAGGTTCCTCGAACGTATTGCTTGAAGCAATGGCGGCAAGGACGCCAATCGTTGCAACGAGGGCCGGAGGCAACCCAGAAATAGTGCTTCACAATGAGACGGGTTTACTGACGCCCATCGGTGAGTCCCGCTGCCTTGCCGAGGCTATTGCCCAGCTGCTGCGCGAGCCGGAACTTGCGTCGCGTTTAGCCGAAGCCGGGCTTGACCGGGCGATGCGGGAGTTTTCCGTGGACCAATACCGGCGTCGACTGCTGGGCTATTATGCCGAAGCTCTCGAGATGCGGAATACCTGCGCTGCGGACTCGTTGCCTAAATCCGCCGCCAACTGACCTTCGACGGGCGACATCTTGCGCATACTAACCAATTTCATGAATTCCCCGGCATTCATCGAACGCGCCGGGGGCGAACGCGTCGACGTGACTTGCGGCGATGGATGGCCTGAGGTACGGAAACTGCTGAAAAGCGCCGACGTTATAGTCATCGACTGCCGGGATCAACTGCTGCGTAGAATTTGCATTCACTTCCTGCTTTTTCCGTGGACACGAAAGCCGCTTGTAGCCGTGGATCTCGTCTTGCGCATCCCGATGCATTTCAAACAAAGAGTTGCAGCGCTGATAAAGCGAGTCTTGTTTTCGCGGGTCTCGCATTTCATTCACTACTTCCGGGACCTATCAGGTTACACGCGGTACTTTGGGATTTCGGGGGCTCGAAGCTCTTACGTTTCTTTTAAGGTGAATATACAGGACGTACATTTATCGCCCGAGGAATTTGGAGAAGATTACATCTTCACGATGGGGCGGTCACTGCGAGACTACGACACTTATATCCGGGCGATCGCGGCACTGCCTTATCCCGCGGCGATTCCGGAATTCAGCTTCAGCGAGTTTGAGGGCAAAGATGAAACATTTGCCTGGACCAAGGAGAACGTGCCGCCTCATCTGAACATCCTTCGGGATTCCGGGAGTGCGGCAGACCTTGTCAGAAATATTGCTAAGGCGCGGCTTGTTGTCATCCCAACGCAGGCGTCCTCGATCTGCGCCTCTGGTCTTAGCACCTATCTGGACGCCATGTATCTCGGCAAATGCGTGATTATCAGCCGCGGACCCGGTGCATCCGATGTACTGACGGACCAAGCGCTATTCGTGCCACCACATGACGTCGCCGCCCTAAAGGAGGCAATCACGCGCGCATGGGAAGATGATTCGCTGCGCAAACGCACCGCAGAATCGGCCCGAAACTATGCGTTCTCGTTGGGCGGGGAAAAAGAATTCCTGCAGCGCATTTTTCGCCATATTCTCGAACTGAAGCTTTAAAGCACGTGCGGATTCAACGCGGGTGGCTTTCGTACAGACGCACGAAATCGGCAAATGTGATCGGAAATTCGATCATTTCACCGGAATTGAATGGATCGAACCCCGTTTCGTCTTCGAGCTTCGCTACGATGATTGCGAAGCTCAGCGAGTCAAGGCCGGACTCCAGCAACTTCACATCATCCGATATCGGCACGAGTGTGCGCTGCTGTTCTTGCGCCACTTGGTTGAATATCGTCGTGATCGTAGACCTTACAGACATTCCCATGTACTCCTGTTTAGGACAATTGCCGGTGGACGAATTTCCGAAATATAACAGACCATGCCCTCGTGCGCCGACGCCTGCCCTGCTGGCAGCCTTTTCGGACGCCTGAAATGCGGAGCATTTCGCTGATCGGCGCAGGGCGATCATCTATACTTTCCGGCCGGTGCAGCCATTTGCCCGCCCTCAGCATGATACAAAAGGTAGTAGCTTAAGATGAGTGAAGTCGTCGCCATTGTCGGGTTGGGTTATGTGGGGCTGCCGCTTGCGGTGGAGTTTGGTAAGAAATTCGACACCGTCGGTTTCGACTTGTCGACCGCCAAAATCGACAGTTATCGCCGCTTTTGCGATCCCACCGGGGAGATCTCGGGCGAAGACCTGCGGTCCGCCACGCGATTGACACCTACCAGCGATCCCTCTGAGTTGCGGCGCGCCGATTTCATCGTGATCGCGGTCCCGACACCGGTGGACGTGGCGCACATTCCGGATTTTTCCCCTTTGATCGGCGCTTCGACCACGGTCGGACAGCACATGAAGAAGGGTGCAATCGTCATTTATGAGTCGACGGTCTATCCAGGCGCGACTGAAGAGGTCTGTGTTCCCATATTGGAGCGCCATTCGGGCCTGCGATGGAAGCAGGATTTTCATGTCGGCTATTCTCCTGAGCGAGTCAATCCCGGCGACAAAGAGCACACCGTTTCGCGGATCGTCAAGGTGGTCTCCGGTGATGACGCGGAGACGCTGGGAAAAGTCGGGGACCTTTACGCCTCGATTATTACCGCTGGAGTACACAGGGCCGGCTCCATCAAAATCGCCGAGGCCGCCAAGGTCATCGAGAACACTCAACGCGATCTCAACATCGCATTGATGAACGAGCTGGCGCTGATTTTCGGCCGCATAGGTATCGATACCTTGGAGGTCTTGCAAGCAGCCGGCACGAAGTGGAACTTCCTACCGTTTCGGCCTGGTCTCGTTGGCGGCCATTGCATCGGCGTCGACCCTTACTACCTGACGCACAAGGCGGAAATGATCGGCTATCACCCACAGGTCATTTTGGCGGGGCGGCGCATCAACGACGGCATGGGCGCGTACATTGCGCAACAGACCCTGAAGCAGCTCATTAAGAATGGAAGTCCGTTGCCGGGCGCCAAAGTGATCGTACTCGGACTCACATTCAAGGAAAATTGCCCGGACCTGCGCAATTCTAAAGTCGCCGATGTGATTCGCGAGCTGATGGAGTTGGGTTGCGCGGTGACCGTGCACGATCCGCTCGCGGACTCCGCAGAGGCGGAGGAGCACTACGGCTTGGCGCTCACGCCCTGGGAAGATCTGCCTGCCCAAGCCGACGCCGTTGTCGCAGCGGTTCCCCATAAAGACTACCTGACGATGCCGCTGAGCGCGCTCTTGTCCCGGTTGAAAGCGAACGGCGTATTCATCGACGTGAAGTCCGCATTTGACCGAACCGCCGTCGGCGCGGCGGGATTTCGCATGTGGCGTCTGTGATGCGTTATGAGCAGCTGCGCGCCGAGCTTGCAAAGACCCCGCGGAACTGGCTGATTACCGGAGCCGCCGGCTTCATCGGCAGCAATCTTCTGCAGACCCTGTTGGAGCTAGACCAGCAAGTAGTCGGTTTCGATAATTTTGCCACCGGGCACGCCGCGAATCTCCAAGAAGTTGAACGCAGCGTGGCGCCTGCGCAGTGGCGCCGCTTCCGCTTTATCGAAGGCGACATTCGCGATCACGATGCTTGCCGTCGTGCCTGCGACGGCATTGATTTCGTCCTGCATCAGGCGGCGCTCGGAAGCGTGCCGCGCTCGATTCAAGATCCGATCACCACGAATTCGGTCAATATCAGTGGCTTTCTTGAGATGTTGACGGCGGCCCGCTCGGCTGGCGTCAAACGCTTTGTCTACGCTGCTTCCTCTTCGACGTACGGTGATCATCCGGGCCTGCCCAAGGTCGAGTCCTTGATTGGTAAGCCCTTGTCGCCTTACGCGGTTACCAAGCTCGCGAACGAGCTGTATGCCGAAGTTTTTGCCGGCACCTACGGATTCCCCTCCATTGGCCTGCGCTATTTCAACATCTTCGGCGCCCGCCAAGACCCCGATGGGCCCTATGCAGCCGTTATCCCTAAATGGACCGCCGCACTGATTCACAATCAGCCCGTTTACATCAACGGCGACGGCGAGACCAGCAGGGACTTCTGTTACGTCGCCAACGCCGTGCAGGCGAATCTGTTGGCGGCAACCACCTCGGATCCTGCCGCGGTGAACCAGGTGTACAACGTTGCCGTAGGACAGCGAACCTCGCTGAACGAACTACTCGAGCACCTGCGTGGCATGCTCGCGCCGCGCTTTGCCCACTTGGCGGGATTTACGCCCATCTATCGCGATTTCCAGCCAGGCGACGTGCGCCATTCGCTCGCAGATGTCAGCAAGGCGAATCGGCTGCTCGGATATCAGCCCACGCATGTCATCGGCGACGGACTAGCCGAGGCGATGGCATGGTATTTGCGCCACTCGAGCGGCGAACCGCGGGCGTGAGCGTGCGGAACGGCATATGACAGCCGGCAACGCTGCCAGCATCGCTTGAAACCCGCTGCATCGACAAACTACTGGCGAGTTCCGGGCAATCTCGGACTGACCGCGCGCGCGGCGATTCTCTGCGGTTTGTTTTTCGTCGAAAAGTTCTTTCTGACCCACTTCGTCGACTTGGAGCGAGCCGATGCGGCGCTGGGCAACGGCGAACACTTTCGCGTCGCGCAGCACTTCGGGTTTCGATTCATCGTCGCACTCGTCGCCGCCTTGATTGTATTCGCGTTTGCGCGTGGCAAGCCGTGGCGGGCGTTGACGCCGCAAATGACGTACTTTCGACCGGCGTGGATTGCCGCACACCTCGCGCTCATCGGGTGCCTTGCGTGGCTGAGCTCGCAGCTCTTTCCGCAGACTCCGCCGCCGATCCCTTTCGCAGCCGTCATTGGGCTTTGGCTGGCTTGCGCCGCGGTCGCTGTTTACTGCGCCTTCGTCGCGATGGCGCCCCCGGCGCTTTGGCTGAAAGCCGTGCGAGCGCTCGGCAACATTTGGTTCTACTCGATCGCGGCCGCGCTGGCCGCGGCCGCGGCGATACCCTTGACCCAAGATCTTTGGCGATCGACAGCGGCGGCAACATTCGAGCTCGTCAGGCTCATATTGCTGCCGCTTCTCCCCGGTTTGATCGCCGATCCTGCAACGCGGGTCGTAGGCACCGAGCGTTTCGCCGTCGAGATCCTCGAGTTTTGCTCAGGTCTCGAGGGCATGAGTCTCATCCTTGTTTTTATGATCGCGTGGCTTTGGTATTTTCGAAAAGAATACCGCTTCCCCCGTGTGCTATTGCTGATTCCATTCGGTGTGACGCTGATGTTCGCGCTGAATGCCGTGCGCATCTCCGTACTGGTGCTGATTGGCAATGCGGGCTACGCCGAGATCGCCGAATACGGATTCCATTCGCAGGCGGGCTGGATCGTGTTCAACGCCGTTGCAGTCGGAATCGCAGTCTGGACGCGGCGCAGCCGCTGGGTGAATCGGGACGTAGAACCGCTGCCGGCCGCTCAATCGGACAATCCGACGTCCGTTTTTTTGATGCCCTTGCTCGCGATTCTCGCGGTCGGAATGCTGTCGCATGCACTGTCCGGCAGGTTCGAGTGGTTTTATCCGTTGCGCCTGGTCGCCTGCCTGGCGGTGATCGTCGTTTATCGACGCCGTCTTGCAGCGCTCGACTGGCGCTGGAGCTGGCGCGGCCCGCTGCTCGGCATCGGCGTTTTTCTCGTTTGGATGGTCTGCGTACATTTTCTAGCATCGGATTCCACGATGCCGCAGGCGCTCGCGGCGGCCTCGCCATCACTACGCTGGGCCTGGCTCGTCTGTCGCGTCGCGGGGTCGGTATTGACGGTACCGCTGGCGGAGGAACTTGCATATCGCGGCTTCCTGATGCGGCGCCTGCAATCTCGCGACTTTGACTCGCTGCCCTATGAACGCGTGAGCTGGCTTTCGCTGACGTTAAGCGCGGTTGTCTTCGGCGCGGCTCACGGGGCTTTGTGGCTGCCTGGCATCATCGCCGGAATCGCCTACGGCTGGATCGTCAGACGTCACGGTCGACTGGGCGAGGCCGTCACCGCGCACATGACGACGAACCTGGTGATCGCGGCTGTTGCATTGGTATCGGGCAATTGGGCAGGATTTTGAGAAACCGACGACTTCAACAATGCGAACTTGATTGAATTGTGGTAGCGCCTCGATTTAACATAATGTATTTGAGACTGTCAAGTAGCTCTCGATTCGACACTTCGGCGTTGATGGCTCGGAACCGCTCCGGGTATTATCGCGCCAAGAAGTGTCATGTCTGCCCTGGAGGATGGAAATGGTTAGAAAATTAGCTCTCGCGATCATATTGACCACTGCCGCGGGCGTCGCGTCGGCTACCTCTACCTCCTCGGGTGTGACATGCACCACGCACTACTTTTTGGGCTTCATTCCCTACGAAGTCTGCACCGCTAATCCCAAGCCCACGCCTGTGGCTGCCCCAGAGATCGACGCGGCTTCGGCGGTCGCTGGACTGACCCTGATGCTCGGCGGTTTGGCGGTGTTGCGCGGTCGTCGCAGCAAGTTCAGCATCGCGAAGGCCTAACTCTCAAGATTCTCCGGGCGCGCGGTGCGCCCGGTATGTCACGTTGGTTGGGCTGCTCTCGGCCGATAGCCGATTGTCAAAAACGCGCGGTTTTCGCCATAACCGTTGGTCACGCCCGGCACAACTCCCACACCCGACGCGGCTCGGCTCGAATGATCGTAACGTAGTTTGATTTCCAGCCCCCGGCCTGCGTGAAACATCAGAGCCGCTCCGACAAGCCCATCCGTTTCAGAAAAGTCCGTATTCGCGTAGTCGTTTCGATATAGCCGGCCGAGGAGTTGCCCGGTCAACACGCTGGTTAGTTTCCGCTCAATCCGAAGCTCAGCGCTGCCGCGCGTGACATCTAAGGACGGCAGGCCATCATAGGAGTCTTTTTCCCAGGTGCCGCTCACGCCAATCGTCGTGCGATTGCGCGCATATTCCCAGCCGACAGAGCCGTAAGTCACGGTGTAGTTGTTCTGCGAAACGATGGCGGCCGCGGTAGCAATTCCGCCGATCGCGCCGCTCTGCAAATTGGCGAAGGCTGTGCTGCCGTCGGTGATATCGCGTCCCAGCGTAAATGTGAGCGTGGAAACCGATGAAAGCTTGCGCGACAGCTGCAACTTCGCATTGGGTCCGGTGAACGACACCGAACCTTGTTCGACCTTGGTTGCACCCAGGTTCGCGCTCACATTCGTTCGCGCGCCTTGTATCTCATAATGTGCGTAGAGGCTGCTACGGTCGAAATCCGTGTTGAGGCCGGTATTTTCGAATGATGCCCGCTCAAAACTGCCATTGATCGAAATGCTTGACTGAGCAGAGAGCGCGCGTCCCAGGGCTGCGCTTCCAAGAACTACATTGCTATCGAAGGGATCGGTCTGATAAGTGGTCTTCGCATAGCGCGCGCTCAAATCCAAAAAAACCGTCGGTGCCAATCTAAGGGCGACATCCGGTCCCGTAGCTACATAATTGATGTTTTGAAGATTGGTTGGGACCGCTGCCACAAAAGGATCGATCTGAGCTTGTCCAAAATTTTCCGTGAGCACCCAGATCACGCGCTCAGGGATCAGCGCAACATCGGCTCTGCCGTCAAATCGTCCGAGTAGCTGATTGCTGTAGGCATTTTGCAGGTAGTCGAGATAACTGAAGTCGCCCTTTGCATCCACATCGAATCGCCGGCTTTGATCTTTAAGATCAAAGTCGAGATCGGCTATTGCCATGGTCTGACTGACCTTGTTCGTGTCAACGAGGGTTACGTTGTCCGATTCGCCGATCCCCACATCGGCGCCATAGGTGAGCGACTGTGCGCGGGTACCCTGCGCACCAGTCGTGCTGTCCGCATCGCTTGCGGCTGTGCTGACGGTGCGATTGACCTGTCCATGTGCAATCGCCGCCAACGCCAGAGTCAAAGGGATTCCGAACGAAGCGCAGCGGAGGGAGGTCTTAAGAACCATCGCCGGGAGCCCCATACGCCCCGTACCCGTAGTACCCTTCCGTGAGTCCAACCTTGACTTCATTCAGAATCAGACCGCCGGCTTGCTTTTCATCGAACATGTCGATTGCAGCTTGCACGGCGTGGCGCGGCGTGACTCCCGCGCGAACCACAAGAACCACTTGGCCCGCGACCTTCACGAGCGCGGGTCCTTCGTTGGTGATCAGTAAAGGCGGCGAATCCAACAATAAGATTCGCCGCGGATTGCGCGCACACAGGCTTGTGACAATCTGGCGCATCCGGTTGCTGCTGAGCAACTCTGCGGTGCCTTCCATTCGAGTGCCCGCGGGTAAAATCGAAAAGCCGCGCGAATTCGTGGGCACGACAAGGGTTTCAGGGTCCAAACTCTCGTCCGTCAATGCATCCAGCAGCCCTTTCCGGTCACGCAGCCCGAATATGTCCGTGATGTGATGCTTTGCAACGTCTGAATCAATCAACAGCAAGGAAATGTCGCGCTCGAGTGCCATGCTGAATGCAAGGTTGATGCTGGTGAATGTCTTCCCATCGCCGGGCACGGCACTCGCAATCATGATGACGCGCGGCTCGCCGCCTGCGTCATCGCCCGAAAGTGCCTTCTCGATCAGCGGCCGCTTGATTCGCCGATACTGATCGGAGAACTGCCGCTCTTTGCTCACTTCCGGAAGACAGCCACCGGTGCGCAAGGCGGCCATGTCGATCACCAAGCGATTTGCGGCTTTGGAATCCTCTGATTGATTCACGACGGGCGGTGCGGCGGATTTAGGCGCAGCGCCTCCCATGGCCGGCATTTTCACGCCGGACTGCTGGTTCCTGAGGCGGGCGATGGCTTGCTCGACGAGACTCATATATTCACCAAGGACTGGATGGCATCAATTCTGAGCCTAACGCCCGATGAGTTCAGCGCGAGCACTATACCGAGAGCGACAACCAGGCAGGCGGAAGCCGCGGAAATTCGCCACAGGTGACGCCAAAATCTCTTCTTCTGCGCGGTCGGAAAGGCAACGCTCACCATGCCGAGCACGGGGAAAGCGCTCAATCTATTGGCCGCTTGAACGGAACTTAGGATCGGCTTGAGGGTATGCAGACCGTAGGCGACCGCGCCGCCCACACCGAGCGCGGCGAGCCATATGAGTGCAAGCAATAGTGTTCGCCGCGGCCATACCGGAACCAGCGGCGAGGTCGGCGGAAGCACGATTTCAAATCGCACAGAGCCTGCGTTGTCGGCGCGCTCGCCCAATCGCGCCTTCTGGTAACTCTCGAGCAATGCCGTGTACTGGGCTTTGTTCACATCGTAATCGCGATTCAGCTGTTGATACTCCGCCTCGACTTGCGGGGCGCTGTTGAGGCGTTGGCGAAGATCTGCCACGGTGCCTTGATGCTGTGCCAACTCGCGCCGCAGGGCAGCGATATCGACGTCTACTTTGTTGAGTTCGAGCTGCATGCTTTGATAGACAGGATTATTTCCGGCGCCGCTCGAGGCAATCGCGCTGGCATCGCCGCGGCGCAAATTCGCGAGTTCCGTTACGCGCCGCTGTTTGAGTTCGGCGAGGGTGGCGCGCGTCGCAATCACGTCGGGGTGCCTGTCGGTGTACTTCAGCAGCAGTTCGTCCAATCTCGCCTGTGTTTCCTGGATGCGGCTCAGGGTATCGCCGCCGCCAACCCCGCGTCCGCTGCCCGGTGCCGAACTGCCTGCGGCCGATACCACCGAGTCGCTGTGCAATTGCTTGGCCAACTCCTCGCGCCGGCTCATGGCCACGGATAGGTCCGACTCAGCCTTCTTTGTGGCATCCACTTCCTTTTGCAGCTGTGCGAAGTAGCCGCCTTGATCGCTCGGCATCAGCCCCACATTCTTTTTCTTGAACGCCGCCAGCTTGTCCTCTGCGGCACTCAATCGCTGTTCATAGTCCTTGATCTGCGTTTCGAGAAATTGCTGCGCATGTTGTGAGCTTTCGCGCTTGCCTCCCAGGGTCTCCTCCACGAAGGTATTCAGCAAGGATTCGACTACGCGTAGGCCGCGCTCTCGGTCACCATCCGTGTAATGAAAACTGTAAATCCTCCCCGCCGTGCTGCGCTCGTCGCCTTGGCTGCCCGCACTGAAAACTCCAAGGACGATGCGATCACTCAGAGAACCCAAAATCCTCGCGCGCGCGCGCTCGTCGGTTGCGGCCGGCGGCAGAACGCCGGCCTCCTTGGCGATCTGCACCAGTTGCGGACCTTCCAGCAGGGATTGACGCACATAGTTGATTTGCGCGTCGACATTCTGGTCGATGGTCAAACCCTGCAGGGCCGGCTTTAGCCCCGTGCGGGTGTCGACGAACACGCGTGCATCGGCTTCGTAGCGATCCGGCAAAGCGAACACGACTATCCATCCGACCAAAGCAACGATGAACGCCGTCATCAGCGCGATCCAACGAAACCGCCAAGCGCCGCGGACTTCATCGAAGACGTAATCCAATGTGGGTGTCATGAATTGCCCCGCGAACTCAAAACCGCGTTTCCGGAACTACCAATACATCGCCGGGCTTCAGAAGCAAGTTCTGTTTCATGTCGCCATTGTTGAGCAACGCATCGAGTTTTACTTTGATTTCGGTTTGTTTGCCGCTTTCATCTCTCACGATGTGGGCCCGATTACCGGCGGCGAACTGACCCAACCCGCCCACGGCAAGCACGGCATCGAGGACCGTCATTCCATCGCGATAGGGCAAGGCTTGCGGACTTTTAACCTGGCCGATGATCTTCACCTGGCTGAACACACTCACCGCGAGCATCACGACCACATTGACCTTCGGCGATTTGACGTATTCGGCCAGCGATTTTTCGATGTCGCGCGCCAATTGCGAGGGACTCTTGCCCACCGCAACCATATCCTCGACCAGCGGGGTGGAAATCTTCCCGTCGGGCCGAACCGGAACGGTAGCGGAGAGTTCTTCGTTTTGAAAAACATACACTTTCAAGGTATCGCCAGGACCGATCCGATAGTCGGCCGGCACCCCTGGCCCGGGTGCGGGCGCCGCGGGCGGTAGCTCCGCAGAGACGGCCGGAAACCATATCAAGGCGGCCAGAATCGATAGCGCGGACAGTGCACGAACAAGGAAGGTTTGCATTTTCAACGGGTTGGCGGACAGCACGGGCGCTATCTTACCTCGCCGCATTGGCGGCTGCCGACCAAATATGCATACCCCTGTCTCATCCCTGCCCCAAATATTTAGTTAAACGTCTGCAATAGAGCGCGTCACATTCTGGGCCGCGTTAAGTCCCCAAACTGCGACAGATTGCACGAAGTAAACGGCCGTATTTTAATCGCGGCATGCCAGCAATCAGGCCATTCAAGACGTTATTTTCGCTCTCGGCCCTCGTTGCCGCCGGGCTGATCCTGACCGCCTGTGGGAATGGGGTCGGCGTCTCTTCGGGCTCCTCGACAGCCGCCGCGGTCTCCTCGCCCAGCGGCGCCCCCACGCCTCCGGCCAGCCCTACATCGGGTTCAGCGACGCTGTCTTGGAGCGTGCCCACCCAGAACACCGATGGAACGCCGCTGAGCGATCTTGCCGGGTACCACATCTATTACGGCACCACCGAGGGTGCGTGGACCTCGACCATTACGGTGTTGGACGCATCGGAAACCTCCTATGTGGTGAGTGGACTTGCATCCGGCACTTACTATTTTACGGTCGTCGCGTTTAATGAAGCCGGCTCCGACAGTCCTGAGTCGAATGTCGGCAGCAAGACGATTTGAACCAATCGGCTGGGGCTGCTGCAGCACCTGTTGAAAGTCAATCGCTGCTAACATCGCGCATGTCTGTAGCCTAACGACACAAGCAAATCGCTTTGAACCGGCCGCTGCCGAACAGCTATTGGGTCATTCCCGGCCGCCTACTCGCCGGCGAATATCCCATTGGCAGCGATTACACCGATGCCCGCGCGCGCTTGGCGCGATTTCGCGAGGCCGGCATCAATTGCTTCATCGATCTGACTGAGAAAGGCGAATTGCCGGAGTACCGGCACTTGCTGCCGGTCCATAGCCGCTATCGGAACTCGCCGATCGCGGACGCCTGCGTGCCGGCGAGCGCGAGCCAAGTCTTGGATCTGCTGTCGGACATTCGCACCGCGGTTGAGTCCCAACATTGCACCTACGTCCATTGCCGCGCGGGCATTGGCCGCACCGGACTGGTGGTGGGCTGCTATTTGGCGGACGCCGCGGGACACAGCAAGTCCGTACTCAAGGAGTTGAATCAGATGTGGCAGCAGAGCGAACGCGCCGTGAGCTGGCCCTCGATTCCGCAAACGGCGGAACAGACCGACTACATCCGCCGTTGGCCCAAGCTGGCAGCGTCGCATCGGTCGACGAAATGAGCGGGGAGCGCTGAAATCGCCATCGCTTGCAAAACTACCTCGCGGCCATCGATACAGTGTTAACGTGGCGGGTATCTGTAGGAGACTCGCGTGAACCCATACAAGCCAAGCCCCGGCCTCGGACGGCCCTCAGCATCCTCGCCCGAGGATCCCATGATGGACTTTCGAGCACGGCTGGTGCATCAGCAGGCTGAGGCCGCGGAGCGGCGCCGCCTGGATTTGGCCGAACAATCATCGCGGCTCAAGACGGCGGAGGAACGCATCCGCATCTGGGAGCGAATTCATGAAGTCACCCTGCCCAAGGATCCGGCGCATCGATTGGTGGATATTATTGCCGCGAATACCGGGCTGGCCGATTCAGACGTTCGCGAGGAGCAGCAGCGGCGCGCCATGCTGCGGGCCGCGGTTTAATCCAGGTACTTTGCCGGAGTCTTCGCTCTAATTTGATCGCGCGTCACGCCGGGCGCGGTTTCGATGAGTCTGAATGAGTCCCTGCGCGTCGGCCGCGAGAACACCGCGAGATCGGTAATCAACAGATCGACCACATTGGCGCCGGTGAGCGGCAATTCGCAGGCAGCCTTGAATTTCGGGTCGCCCTCCTTCGAGGTGTGATCCATGACCACCACGACACGTTTGACGCCGGCGACCAAATCCATCGCCCCGCCCATGCCTTTGACCATCTTGCCGGGAATCATCCAATTGGCGAGATCGCCATTCTCGGCCACTTCCATCGCGCCCAGGATGGCCAAATTGATGTGCCCGCCGCGAATCATGGCGAAGCTGTCCGCAGAGGAGAAAAACGAGGTGGTGGGCAGCGCGGTTACCGTTTGTTTGCCGGCATTGATCAGATCGGGATCTTCGTCGCCCTCGAGCGGGAAGGGACCTGTGCCGAGCATGCCGTTCTCGGACTGCAGCACCACGTGCATGCCGGGCGGGATGTAGTTCGCCACCAGCGTCGGAATGCCGATGCCGAGATTGACGTAAAAGCCGTCTTGCAGTTCCTTGGCCGCGCGCGAGGCCAAGTCCTCACGCGACCACGGCACGTGAACCCTCCGCACGTTTGCGCACGGTGCGCTTCTCGATCATTTTCGAGTAATTGACACCCTGGATGATTCGCTGAACGAAAATTCCCGGCGTGTGAATGGCGTCGCCGTCCAATACCCCCGGTTCGACCAATTCCTCGACTTCAGCCAGAGTCACGTGCGCCGCCGTCGCCATGACCGGGTTGAAATTGCGCGCCGTCTTGCGGTAAATCAGGTTGCCCTCGGTATCGCCCTTCCAGGCCTTGACCAGAGCAACGTCGGCCACCAAGCCCTTTTCCAGCACATAGGTCTCACCGTCGATGACGCGCGTTTCCTTGCCCTCCGCCACCTGCGTGCCCGCCCCGGTCTTGGTGAAAAATCCATAAATTCCGGCCCCGCCCGCGCGGATCCGTTCGGCCATCGTCCCCTGCGGATTGAATTCAATTTGCACTTCGCCGGCCAGGAACTGGCGCTCGAATTCTTTGTTCTCGCCCACATAGGAAGAGATCATTTTGCGGATTTGCCGTGCCTGCAGCAGCAAGCCTAAGCCCACCCCGTCGAGGCCGGCATTGTTGGACACCACCGTCAGGTTGCGTGTCCCCGAAGCGTGCAGCGCGGCAATCAAATTTTCCGGAATGCCGCAAACGCCGAATCCGCCGCACATCAAGGTCATGCCATCTTGGACCACGCCCTCGAGGGCCGAAGCCGCGTCCGCATACACTTTTTTCGACGTCGCCCGAGATGCCACGCTTTTAACCCCTAGTAGCGGTACTGATCAACCTTGTAGGGACCCTGCTGACTCACACCGATATATTTCGCCTGCACCTCGGTGAGCTGGGTGAGCTGTGCACCGAGCTTCGAGAGCTGCAGCCGAGCAACCTTTTCGTCCAAATGCTTGGGCAGCACATACACGCCCACCGGATATTTCTTGGTGTTGCCGAACAGTTCGATTTGCGCCAGCACCTGATTCGCGAACGATGAGCTCATCACATAGGAAGGGTGTCCGGTGCCGCAGCCCAAATTAACCAAGCGGCCCTCGGCCAGCAAGATGATGCGTTTGCCGTCCGGAAAAATCACATGATCGACCTGGGGTTTGATGTTCTCCCAGGTGTGCTGGCGCAGCGCCGCGACCTCGATCTCATTGTCGAAGTGGCCGATGTTGCAGACGATGGCCTGGTCTTTCATGCGCTTCATGTGATCATGAGTGATCACGTGGAAGTTGCCTGTCGCAGAGACGAAAATATCGGCCTTGTCGCAGGCATAATCCATCGTCACGACGCGATAGCCTTCCATCGAGGCCTGCAGCGCGCAGATCGGATCGATTTCCGTCACCCAGACCTGCGCCGACAGCGCGCGCAGCGCCTGCGCCGAGCCCTTGCCGACGTCGCCGTAGCCGCAGACCAGGGCAACTTTGCCGGCGACCATGACATCCGTGGCGCGCTTGATGGCATCGACCAAGGATTCGCGGCAACCGTATAGATTGTCGAATTTAGACTTGGTGACCGAGTCGTTCACATTGAACGCCGGGAATGCGAGCTGCCCATCCTTCGCCATCTGGTACAGCCGTTTGACCCCGGTGGTGGTCTCTTCGGTCACGCCTTTGATCTTCCCGAGCCGGGTCGAGTACCACTTCGGATCGAGCTTGAGTTTCGCCTTGATGGCGGCGAACAGGAGTTCCTCCTCTTCGTTGCCCGGCTGGCCGATGAGCGATGCGTCCTTCTCGGCCTTGGCGCCCAAGTGCAGCAAGAGCGTGGCATCCCCGCCGTCGTCCAAAATCATGTTGGAGTGCCCGCCGTCGGGCCACTCGAAGATGCGATGCGAATAGTCCCAATACTCGGCCAAGGACTCGCCCTTCACCGCGAACACCGGCGTGCCGCCCGCCGCGATCGCCGCCGCGGCGTGATCTTGGGTCGAGTAGATATTGCAGGACGCCCATCGCACCTGGGCACCCAGCGCGTTCAGCGTTTCGATGAGCACCGCGGTTTGAATGGTCATGTGCAAGGAACCGGTGATGCGCGCGCCGCGCAAGGGCTGCTGTGCCGCGAACTCGTGGCGAATGGCCATGAGCCCCGGCATTTCGGTTTCGGCAATCTTGATTTCCTTGCGGCCCCACTCCTTGAGCGCGAGATCCTTGACGACGTAGTCGGCCTGAGCCTTGATAGCAGCATTCATGACGGTTCGACTCCTTAAAGCGGCTTAGGCAGCGCGCGTTGCTTTCGATTCAGCGCCGAGCGTTTCGGCCTTGTCGGTGCGCTCCCAGCTGAATTCTTGTTCCTTGCGGCCGAAATGGCCGTACGCGGCGGTTTTTTGATAAATCGGCCGCGCCAGATCCAACATTTCACGCAAGCCAAACGGGGTCAGATCGAAATGCGCCCGCACCAGCTGCGTCAGGCGCGTGTCCGGGAGTTTGCCGGTGCCAAAAGTTTCGACCATGATGGACGTGGGCTCGGCGACACCGATCGCATAGGAAACCTGCACCTCGCAACGATCCGCGAGCCCGGCGGCCACGATGTTCTTCGCCACGTAACGCGCCGCATAAGCGGCGGATCGATCGACCTTGGAAGGGTCCTTGCCGGAGAAGGCGCCGCCGCCATGGCGGGCAAAACCACCGTACGTGTCGACGATGATTTTGCGTCCCGTGAGCCCGCAGTCGCCCACCGGTCCGCCAATGACGAATCGTCCCGTGGGATTGATGTGATACTTGGTGCGCTTGTCGATCCACTTGGCCGGCAGCACCGGCTTTAAAATCTCCTCCATGACCGCTTCGCGCAGTTGCTTGGTGCTGATGTCGTCCGAATGCTGGGTCGACAGCACCACCGCCTCGAGTCCCACCGGCTTATCGTTCTCATAGCGCAACGTGACCTGGCTCTTCGCATCCGGACGCAGCCAGGGCAGCTTGCCGTTCTTGCGCACCTGCGCTTGGCGCTTCACCAGCCGATGCGCCAGGGTGATCGGTGCCGGCATCAAGACATCCGTTTCATTGGTGGCGTAGCCGAACATCAGCCCCTGATCTCCGGCGCCTTGCTTGCGTTCGTCCTTGCGATCCACACCCTGAGCGATGTCGGGCGACTGCTTGCCGATGATGTTGAGCACGCCGCAACTCGCACCGTCGAATCCCATGTCGGAGGTGTCATAGCCGACGTCCAGCACGGTCTTGCGCACCAGCGCCTCGACGTCCACCCATGCGCTGGTCGTCACCTCGCCGGCGACAATGACCACGCCGGTCTTGACCAGCGTTTCGCAGGCCACGCGGCCGCGAGGATCGGCCGCCAAAATGGCATCGAGCACCGCGTCCGAAATCTGATCGGCAACTTTGTCGGGATGGCCTTCAGAAACCGATTCTGAAGTGAATGAAAAACTTCTACTCATTGCCATAATTCCTTGAAATTTATGAGAAATTTTCCCGATATCGCTGCTCGAATTCGGTCCGGGTAAAGCGGTGATTCTGGGGCCCACGCGATTCGATTTTGATCGCGCCCATCAGCGAGGCGGTCCTCCCGGTGGTTTCCCAGTCCAGGCCCCGCAGCAACCCGTGAATTAGACCAGCCCGATAGGCGTCCCCGCAACCGGTGGGATCAATTACTGCGTTAGGCTTGGCACAGGGGATGTTCAACGTGCGGCCGCCAGTATAGATCCTGGATCCTGTCGATCCCGACGTCACGATCAGTGCCTCGACCTGCGCCGCAACTTGCGCGGCATTATGTCCCGTCTTTTGCTGCAGCATTTCCCACTCATAGTCGTTCAGCGTGACCCAGCGCGCCTGGCGGATGAATGCCTTCAGCTCATTGCCGTCAAACATCGGCATGCCCTGACCGGGGTCGAAAATGAAGGGAATCGATGCGGCGGCGAACTGGGCTGCATGCTCGATCATGGCTTGACGGCCGTCGGGCGCGACGATGCCAAGCCCGATTTTTGCGCCCGCATCCGCCACGTTGTTCAAATGCGCGAATTGCATGGCGCCGGGGTGAAAGGCGGTGATTTGGTTGTCGTCCAAATCCGTGGTGATAAAAGCCTGTGCGGTGAAGGTATCATCGACGACTTTGATGTGCTCGACCGACAGGCCCTGCGAAGTCATGCGTTCGCGGTAAGGCGCAAAATCATGGCCGGCGGTCGCCATGGCGATGCCGCGATCGCCGAGAAGCTTTAAGCCGTAGGCAATGTTCGCCGCGCAGCCGCCGAACTCGCGCCGCATTTCCGGCACCAAGAAGGACACATTCAGCATGTGGATCTTGTCCGCCAAAATGTGGTTCTTGAATCGGTCCGGAAACACTAAAATGGTGTCATAGGCCACAGATCCGCAAATCAACGCAGCCGCATCCTTCGCAAATGTAAGCGCCATCCGACACCTTGGTTGGGACAAACGGCTATTCTACAGGCAGTCGCAAGGCTTGGTTTATGATGAAAGGATTACGATTCTGACGCTGGGCCGGCAAACCTGTGGCCAATGGCATGGCGCCACCGGCCACGAATGGCTGGTGACGAACGGCCTCGGCGGTTATGCCTGCGGCACCGTGGCGCTCGCCAATACCCGCCGCTATCACGGGCTTCTGGTGGCGAGCCTCGCCCCGCCCGTGCAGCGCATGCTGCTGGTCGCCAAGACCGATATCCGGGTCGAGTATCTCGGCCTCGAGGCCGATCTGACCGCCAACGAATTCGCGGACGGCACAATCAGTCCGCAAGGTTTCGTGCACCTGGAATCCTTTGCCGTCCTGGACGGTATACCGACCTGGCATTTCGCCTGTGCCGATGCGCTCATTGAACTGAAAATCTTCATGGCGCAGGGGGCCAACACCAGCTATTTGAGCCTGGAGATGCTGCGAAGCTCGGCGCCGATGCGCGTCACGCTGAAACCCTATGTCGCCTATCGCGATCATCACGCTCACGGACACGGCGCGCAGCCGTTCGAGTTGCAGTCTGCGGCTGATCAGTGCTGTATTCGAGCCTTTGCCGGCGCCCGCCCCTACCGGCTCACGGTCAGCCACGGTCACTTCACGCCCGCTCGTGCCTGGTACTGGAATTTCCGGCACCGCGAGGAAGCGCAACGTGGCCTCGATGAGTCGGAGGATTTATTTTTCCCCGGCAGCTTCACTGCGGAACTCGCCGCGCAGGTGCCGATGGTGTTGATCGCCACCGCTGAGAGCGAAGCGCCCGCAGCGGCCGGCGATGTCTTGAAAGCGCTTCGCGGCGATTGCAAGGCCTTGACGGCATCGCTGCCCAAGAACGCGCCGCCCTGGATCCGCACGCTCGCCATTGCCTCGGATCAATTCATCGTGCGCCGCGCAACTCCGGGTGCCGCGGCGGCGAGCATCATTGCCGGCTATCCCTGGTTTGCCGACTGGGGCCGCGACACCATGATATCGCTGCCCGGCCTCGCGACCATTCTGGGCCGCCACGATGTGGCCGCCAACATCCTTAGAACCTATGCGTCCTTTGTCGATGGCGGCATGTTGCCCAACCGTTTTCCGGACGGCGGCGAAGCTGCCGAGTACAACACCGCCGACGCGACGCTGTGGCTGTTCCACGCGCTGGACGACTGTCTGCAGGCCAAACCCGATCCGAAGCTGCTCAGCGATTTGTTTCCGACCTTGACATCGATCATTCACGCTCACATCGACGGCACACGCTTCGGAATTCACGTCGACGCCGAGGACGGGTTGCTGCACGCCGGCGAGCCTGGTACGCAACTGACCTGGATGGACGCCAAGCATGGAGATCAGGTGTTCACGCCGCGGATCGGCAAGCCGGTGGAGATCAACGCGCTGTGGCTCAATGCCTTGAATGTGGTGGTCCGCTATGCCGCTCGCCTGCGCAACGTGGACGATAAGCGCTTCTATGTCTCGCTGCTGGAGCGCGCCAGCTTAAGCTTTGGCCGCTACTGGAACCAGGAACGCGGCTGCCTGTACGATGTGCTCGACGTCGATGGCACCGACGCGCGCGATGAGCGAATCCGCCCCAACCAGATTCTCGCGATCTCCCTGCCTTACTGCCCGCTTCCCGAGGCGCAGATGCGTGCGGTGGTGGATCGCTGCGGCCGGGACCTGTTGACCAGCTACGGATTGCGCAGCTTGAGTGCGAGCGATGCGGGCTACATCGGCAGCTACGCGGGCGATCCGAAGCAGCGCGACGCCGCGTATCACATGGGTACGGTCTGGGCGTGGCTCCTCGGGCCTTTCGCCCGCGCCCACTATCGCGTCTATGGCGATGCGCGCCGCGCGCAAACACTGCTCGATCCGGTGGCTCAGCACGTGAACAGCGCCTGCTTGGGCACGGTGAGTGAGATTTTTGATGGTGACGCACCTCACAATGCGCGCGGCTGTTTCGCGCAGGCCTGGAGCGTGGCTGAGATACTGCGCTCATGGATCTACCTCGAACGCAAGATCGCCAAGGCCTGAAGGTTTCGGCATGAACACCGAACGAGAGCGTCTGCACGCCAATGTGCTCGGCCCCGACGGTTGGAAACACTGGGGCCCTTATTTGAGCGAACGCCAGTGGGGCACGGTGCGCGAGGATTACAGCCCCGGCGGCACCGCCTGGGATTATTTCCCGCACGAGCATGCCCGCAGCCGGGCCTACCGGTGGGGCGAAGACGGCATCGCCGGCATCTCCGATGCCGAACAATTGGTCTGCCTGTCCCTGGCATTGTGGAACGGCGCCGATCCCATCTTGAAGGAACGCCTGTTCGGCTTGAACAACGCGGAAGGCAATCACGGCGAGGACGTCAAAGAGCACTATTTTTATTTGGATGCCACCCCGACGCATTCCTACTTGAAGATGCTCTACAAATATCCGCATCGCGCCTTTCCGTATGCCGATCTGGTCGCCGAGAATGCGCGGCGTGGGACCGACGTCCCGGAATATGAATTGTTGGACACCGGCATCTTTTCCGAGGATCGATATTTCGACCTATTCGTCGAGTACGCGCAAGCCGAGCCCGGCGACCTTCTCATGAAGGTGACGGCGTGGAATCGGGGCCCGGCGGCTGAGCTGCACCTCATTCCGCAGCTGGTGCTGCGCAATACCTGGAGCTGGGAACCGGGCTCGGAGAAGCCTGAGCTCAAAGCGGCCGAGCCCGGCGCCATTGCCGTGGAACCGGCAAGCTTGGGCGTGAGCCGCTTGTACTTCGACGGCGATGCCGAGGTGCTGTACACGGAAAACGAATCCAATGCGCGGCGCCTCTTCAATTACGGACCGGCCGGCTACTTCAAGGATGGGTTCCACGAGCGCATCGTCGGCGGGCACACCGAATGCGTGAATCCTGCGCACAAAGGCACCAAGGCCGGCATTTGGCATCGGTGCACGATCCCTGCGAACGGGAAGCGGGAATTTCGCTTGCGGCTGTCGCGCCGCTCGCATGCCTCACCCTTCGAGGATTTCGACGGCACCTTGAGTCAGCGACACCGCGAGGCCGATGCCTACTATGCCGAATTGCAGCGGGGCATGACGTCGGCCGATGAGCGCACCGTGCAGCGACAAGCCTTTGCCGGGCTCATCTGGAACAAGCAGTTCTACTACTTCGATGTGCCGCGCTGGCTCAAAGGCGATCCCGGGCAGGTGAAACCGCCGGACTCGCGCCTGCACGGACGCGATGTCGATTGGCGAAATCTCAATAACGCCGACATTCTTTCGATGCCCGACAAATGGGAGTATCCCTGGTACGCCTCCTGGGACTTGGCGTTTCACTGCATACCATTTGCACTGATCGATGCCGAGTTCGCGAAGCATCAATTGGTGTTGCTGACACGCGAATGGTACATGCATCCCAACGGCCAGATTCCTGCCTACGAGTGGGCCTTCAGCGATGTCAATCCACCGGTGCATGCCTGGGCGACGTGGCGGGTCTACCAAATCGATCGCAAGCAGCGGGCCGGCAAAGGGGATCTGGAATTCCTCGAACGGGTGTTCCACAAGCTGATGCTGAACTTCACCTGGTGGGTGAACCGTAAGGACAACCTCGGCCGCAACATCTTCCAAGGGGGATTCCTGGGGCTGGACAACATCGGCGTATTCGACCGCAGTGCCCGGCTGCCCACCGGCGGCTATATCAATCAGTCCGACGGCACCAGCTGGATGGCCATGTATGCGCTCAATCTCATGCGCATCGCGCTGGAACTGTCCGAGCACAATCATGTGTACGAAGACATCGCCAGTAAATTTTTCGAACATTTCTTGAACATCGCCGAGGCCATGAGCTGCATGTTCAGCAACGATGTGGGCTTGTGGGACGATGAGGATAAATTCTTTTACGATGTGCTCTGCCTGCCTGACGATCAGCGCGTGCGGCTGCGCATACGATCCATGGTGGGCTTGATTCCGTTGTTCGCGGTCGAAACCTTGGAGCCGGAACTGCTGCAACGGCTGCCCGGCTTCAGGCGCCGCCTGGAATGGTTTTTGATGCATCGGCCGGACCTGGCGAGCCTGGTGTCGCACTGGCAGTCGCCCGGCCGCGGCGAACGGCGTTTGCTGTCGCTGCTGCGAGGCCATCGCATGAAAAAGCTGCTGACGCGCATGCTGGATGAATCCGAATTTCTCTCCGATTACGGCGTGCGCGCCCTGTCCAAATGGCATCTCGAGCATCCTTTTGAGCTTAAAGTGGGCCACGTCGATGAGTCCGTGCGCTACACGCCGGCCGAATCCGGGTCGCGTCAATTCGGCGGCAATTCCAATTGGCGCGGACCTATCTGGTTTCCGTTGAATTTTCTCCTGATCGAGTCGTTGCAGAAATTCCATCACTATTACGGCAACGACTTCAAGATCGAATGCCCGACGGGGTCGGGAAAGTTTTTGACCATCGATGAGGTGGCGACGGAGCTCTCGCGGCGTCTGTCGCGAATTTTCTTGAAGGATGATAAGGGTGAGCGGCCGGTCCTGCGCCACCAGCCGCAATTGCAGACGGATCCCAACTACCGCGACTGCATCCCGTTCTACGAATACTTCCACGGCGACACCGGCCGCGGCGTCGGCGCTTCACACCAATCGGGATGGACCTCGCTGATTGCCAAGCTGCTCATGCCGCGCGCGCACGAGTAGCCGCGCCGCTCAAGCCTTTTTGACAAGCGCCTCGCTCTGCGCCATCGCCTGCTGATACGCCGGGCGCTGGCCGATGCGCCCGAGATAGGCGACGAATACGGGTCGCGGCTCCAGAGCCTTCAACGACAGCGCCCAGCCCATGGCGGAACCCAAGTAGACGTCGGCCGCGCTGAAGTGCTCGCCCAAGACAAAGGGACCGGGCGTTAGCGCCGTCTCCAGCGTATTGATCGTGTCGGCGTAATTTCCATAGCCCATGGCCGTCGGGCGGCTGGGCGGCGGACGCGAGAACATGTGATCGATGATGGCCGGCTCCAGGCAGCCGGCGCCGAAAAACAGCCAGCGCAGATAGGTGCCTCGAGTGGGATCATCGAGCTTCGGCGCGAGACCCGCGGATGGAAAGGCATCCGCCAGATAGGCGCAAATGGCGGCGCATTCCGTCACGACCATGCCGCGATGAACGATGGCCGGTATTTTTCCCATCGGATTGATCGCGAGATACTCGGCCGACTTGTGCTCTTTCTTCTCGAAATCGATGACCTTGATCTCGTAGGGCGCACCCGCCTCCTCCAGCATCCAGTGGACGATACGGCCGCGCGACTGCGGGTTGTGGTAGAAGGCGATTTTATCGGTCAGGAGATACTCCTAGGGCAAGGTTGCCATCGGGATTCTACTATCCGCGGATTTGGGTGACACCGACATGTTGTTGGTGGCCGCCCAAAGGTATATACTTCATATATACAATTAAACTCGGAGGATCCGCATGGCTGCTCGTGCTGATAAATTACTACTGCGCTTCCGCGGGATAGATAACCGATTCGGTGTAACTCGTGCAACTCTGGTAAAAATGGCCGAACAGTTGGGTCTCAATGAGACTCAGGTTATTCATTATGCCCTGGGTCAACTGGCGCTCAACGTGTTGCCTTCTTATTCGCCGGACGACGGTCCCTTGAGCGCACGTCAAACCAAGATGATCGAGAAACTCGCGGGTGGTCCGCGCGGCCGATCGGTTCGTTCGTCGCTATTTTGAGCTTACTTCCGCACTCCTGGCCGACTCCTGAAGCGGGCCAAATCGTGTGGTGTCGCTTTCCTGAGCTCAATGCGCCGAAGTCGGGACCGAAGCCGCGGCCAGCATTGATTCTTACCGTTTTCGACGACGACGATCCATTGTTCCGCGTCCTAGTGGCATACGGCACCAGCCGAAAAACGGACAAGCTTTATGCCGGCGAATTTAAAATTACGCCCGCGGATGGCGAGGCCTACAGGCTCGCGGGACTCAGTTATCCAACAAAGTTCAATCGCGCGACCGCCGTTGAACTGCCCTATGCCTCGGTCTGGTTCGCAATACCGCCGGCGGCGCCCTGCGGCCAAATCCCAAGTCTCGGGGTATTGCATCCGAGCCTGCTGCGCAGAGCGGCGGCTGCATGGAAAGCGCGAGCGCCTCGGTAGCAACCGGGCCGGCGATTGCCGGCCCGATTTAACAATAGGCGATTTAGCTCTTATGCTCCGCCTTCCACTTCTGAACCTCGGCCATGGTGTTCTCGACATGCTTGTCGGGATTCAATGCCGTGTACTCGTAGATGATCTTGCCGTTCGGCGCAATCACGTACGAGGTGCGGTTCGCGTACTCGGGCTTTTGCGCCAGCACCGCATCGTATTCCTTGGTGATCTTCTGATCCGCATCAGACGCGACGGCAAACTTGTTGCGGCATTCGCTCACCGAGAACTTGTTGAGCGTGTCGATGTTGTCATGCGATACCCCGATGACGGTCGCACCCAGGGCTTTGAACTTGTCGGTCGCCTCAGCGAAGTTATGCGCCTCTACGGTGCAGCCCGGCGTGAAGGCGGCGGGATAGAAGTACAGCACCACGGGACCTTTCTTCAAGGCATCCGCCAACGAGAAGGTGAAGGGTTTGCCGGCGAGGGTCGCCTGGGTGGTGAAATCAGGCGCTTGAGCGCCGGGCGCCAATGCCGCATACAACGGCGCCGCCAGTACTGCGCTGCCCAGCGCAAGAATCATTAAACGCTTCATGTTTGGAATTCCTTTCGAGAGGTAAAGCTTTGGGGGTTGGCAGTCTGCGCCATCCATTTTTGCGTCGCAAGAGATCGAATTTGACTGCAGCGTGGTCATGAAAATCCGGCCGGCCTAGCGCAAAACCGCTCGCATTTCTTGCACCACGCGCCCGACATCCTCGTCCGCCATCGCCGGAAACAAGGGCAGCGTCACGGTCTCGCGCCCGACCCGAGCGGCGATCGGCGTTGCTTCGTCGCGATAGCCTGCCTCGCGATAAAACTTGAGGCTGGGAATGCTCGGATAGTGCACGCCGATGCCGATGCCCCGCTCCGCCATGGCTGTCTGGAACCCTGCGCGCGTCATGCCGCGCGCGGCGAAATCGATCAGCACCTGAAACATATGCCAGCTGTGGCCCGAGTCGCCGCGCGCCGGCAGTACGACACCGGGGAAATCGCGGAAGGCGTCGAAATATTTGCCGGCAAGCTCGAGCCTGCGTGCATTGAATCCCTCCAGACGCCGCAGTTGATCGATGCCGACTTGCGCGGCCACATCGGTGAGATTGCTCTTCGCTGCGGGGAACATCACATCGACTTCGCCGGCCGCGTTTTTTTTGATGCCATGGAAACGGTATTGCTCCAGGAGTTCCGCCGCCGCGGCATCGCCCGTGCTGATGGCGCCGCCCTCGATGGTCGTCATGTTTTTGTTCGGATGGAAACTGAATACCACCAGATCGCCGAAACTACCGATGCGTTTGCCCCTGAACTTGGAACCGATGGCATGCGCGGCGTCTTCGACCACCCGCAATCCATGCTCGGCGGCGAGCCCATAGAGCCTATCCATATCCACCGGCATTCCGGCGAAATGCACCGGCATGATGGCGCGCGTTTTGCGCGTAATCGCAGCCGGCACGCACTCGAGATTGATGTTGCGGGTATAGAGGTCGATATCGACGAACACCGGTTTGGCGCGCAGGCGGGCGATGACGTTGGCACTCGCCGCGAAGCTCATCGCGGGCACGATGACCTCATCGCCGGGACCGATGCCGGCGACCTCGAGCGCCATCTCGAGCCCGGCCGTCGCCGAGGTCATGACCCGCACTTGGCGGCCGGCGCCCAAATAGGCGACCAGATCCGCTTCGAACGCAGCCACCTTGGGGCCGCTGGCCAGCTGCCCCGAGCGGAACACCTGCGCGACCGCGACAATGCTTTGCTCATCGATGGAGGGCCGAGCGAAGGGGAGGAAGGGCTTCATACGGAACTCCGCGACACCAGGACGACACCGCTGCAGATGAGGGCAATACCCAGCACCTTGGCCGGGTTGAGGCTCTCGCCCAGCCAGGTCACCGAATAGGCAGCAACCACGACATAGCCCAGGGACAACATGGGATACGCGGTACTCACCGGCGCCTTGGACAGGGCGGCTAGCCAAACGCAGACGCTGGCGGCGTAACACACCATGCCGCTCCAGAACGGCAGGCTCTTGAACAGAATCACGATGCTGCTGTTCAAGGTATCGGCATTGAAGGCGCTGAAATGCGCCAGCGGCCGGGCGGCGACTTTCAGCAGCAATTGCGCCGCTGCATTCAGGCCGACGCCGGTCAATATCAAAACCCAAGTCACCCCGCTCATCGCCGCGCCACCATCACTTGACCCACAGTTTGACCGATTGACCGCATTGGCACGCCGCGCTCCTTTAATTTATCAAACGTCCGCTTATCCATGACCGCGTAGGCTCGTGCCTGCGCGTCCCACTCCGTGAGGAAGGCATCGACATCCGCGATCTCCCGATCGGGTGTCCGGCGCAATCCATAGTCGAGCTCGCCACGATACTCGACCAGCTTGACGGTACGCTGCAAATAGAATGTCAGCGATTGATCGTAGGTGCGCACACTGTACAGCGGCGCATTGCGTTCCGCCGCGGGCAGCGCGGCGGCCAGGTCGATTCCGGAATAGATCGGCGCGATCAGAGTTGCGCCGCGGATCAGGAGCAGCACGCCTAAGCACCAGCCCACGCCCAGCACGACCCCGCAGCGGGTCACCTTGCGCGCCCCTTGAACCCAGACGTAGAGGCCTGACGCCAGCAGCACCGCGGCAACTTCTCGGGCGGGCTTGGCCAGCAACAGAAAGTACGGCCGGCCGCCCGAGGGCGGAATGAGTGCGGGCAGGCGGAGACTCGCCGCGCCCAAGGCCAGCCCAGCCGCCGTCGTCAGGATGCCGGTCAGCAGGAAATCACGCTTCAAAGCGGCGCCCGGCAATGCCGCGATCAAAACCGCCAAAGCCGGAATGGCCGGCAAAATGTAAGGCATGAGCTTCGAGTCGGAAAGAGAAAAGAACACGCACACGAACATGACCCAGATCCAGAGAAACAGCGTCGGGCGAAACTCACCTCGAGGCGCCGGCGCGCGCCAGCCGCTGAGCACGACCCGAAGCGCCGGCACGGTCCAGGGAACGGTGCCTGCCAGGAACACCCAGCCGAAAAACCACCAGGGCTCGTGCCGATCAGCGATGGGCGTCAAGTAGCGCGCAAAATGCTCGTGCACGAAAAAAAACTGCAGGAAATCGTTGAGGCGCCGTGCCGCGAGCCAATGCCAGGGGACGCTGATGGCCAGAAATAGCGGCAGCCCCAGAGTCGGATGCAGCTTGCGCCAGGGTGCGAAATCGCGCGACCACAGACTGTAAATCACCAGCACCGCGGCGGGAATCGCGGCGGCCACCAGGCCTTTGGTCAACACCCCGCAGGCCGCCGCAATCCAGGCCAACAGCATCCAGCGCCGCTGCCGCGGCCCATCGCGCTGCGCCAGCAAAAAACCGGCAAGGCTCGCCGTCATCCAAAAGCTCAGACTCATGTCGAGCGTCATGAGCTGCCCTAACACCACGAGCATGAACATGCCGCACAGAATCGCCGCGGCGCGCCAGCCCGCCTCGTTGCCGAAGAAGCGAGCCGCGAGAAATCCTGCGAGCGCAATGCTGGCGAGTGCGGTGAGCGCCGTGTACAGGCGCGCCGCGAACTCGTTCACGCCGAAAAGCCGGTAGGCCAGGGCCGTCGCCCAGTACTGCAGCGGCGGCTTTTCAATGTAATCGAGGCCGTTCAAATGCGGCACCACCCAATCGCCGCCGCTCAGCATCTCGCGCGGAATCTCCGCATAGCGCCCTTCGTCCGGATTGAACAGCGGCCGGCCGGACAGCGTCGAGAGCCATACGAGGCTCACGAGTGCGGCAAGTCCGACGAACAACCAACGCTCGCGCAGGCTCGAGACAAGGTTTTGATTCACGCCGTCGTCTCGCTCGGCTGAATCGCGAGCAACCCCGAGCGCCCCGGGACTTCGCCCATCACGACGGTCTGATCCGGCAGCGATGCCTGAAGGGCGCGTTCATGAATGCTGGCCATGCCGGTGAGCGTCGCTCCCGCCGCCTGCCACTTCCTCAGCAGCGACTCGAAGGCATCGAGCAACAACATGCCCTCCAACTCCGCGTGCAGAGTGAACACCTGCATACGGCCCGAGGTTGAGGCGGCGGCGCTGTTCTGCGACAACTGGAATAGCGCCTCGGCAATGTTCGACTCCTCGATGCCGTCGCGGCCGAGCAGCTCGTCGAAGGTGGGGAGCGTGGTGGGCAGCTGCGGGCAGGAGCTGCGCATTCCGCCGACCACGGGCCAGAACGGCGTGCGGCCGCGCGTGTCGCTGGCATAGCGCAGTCCGTATTCGCGCTCCAACCCCAGGGCGTGAGCGTTGATTTGCCAGCCGGCGGCGGCATGCGATGTGGGATAGCAGCCGAACACCCGTTCGAAGGCATTCATCCCGCGCTCGAATTCGATCCGCGTCCACGCCGCGGAAGCACCGGCCACGTGGTCCTGCCAGCGCACGTGATCATAGGTATGCAGCCCCACCTCAAAACCAGAATCCTGTACGCGGCGCATGACGGCGCCGGCGCATCGCCCGATGTCCGGTCCCGGCAGCAGCACGCCGTATAACAAGGTTTTCAGTCCGTAGTGCCTAAGGACCGAGGTGCGGGCGACTTTTTGCGCAAAGCCTTTGCGAAACACCCGGCGCAGTGCGCGTCCGGTGTGATCGGGACCGACCGAGAAGTAAAACGTGGCATCGACGTTGAGCTCTTTGAACAGCGCGGCGAGCCGCGGCACGCCCTCGCGCGTGCCCCTCAAGGTATCGACATCGACCTTCAGGCCGATGCGCGCGGCATTAAGCATCGCGCGACAACAGCGCCGAGGCGGAAGGCAGCGCGTGCGCATAGGAATCGAAGATCGCATTAAGCGCCGCGCGCATGCCGGTCTTTGGTTTCCAGCCAAGCTCCGCCGTGGTGTTCTTGATGGATGGCAGGCGCGCCGGAATGTCCGCATAACCCTTGCCATAGTAGTCCAAGGCTGAAATGTCGATCAGCTTGGTGTTGCGCGCGGTGGGCGCGTACTCGGCGCGGGACAGGGCGATCTCCAGCATCATCTCCGCCAGCTTGCGGATCGAGTACAGATTGTGCGGGTTGCCGATGTTGTAGATCTTGCCGTCGGCGATGCCCTGCGGGTTGTCGATGATGGTCGTGAGACACTCCACCGCATCATCGATGAAAGTAAAGGCGCGCGTCTGCGTGCCGCCCTCCACCAGCTTGATCGGCTCGCCGCGCACGATGTGCCCTAAGAATTGCGTGAGCACGCGCGAGCTGCCCTCCTTCGGGTCGTCCATGCTGTCGAGGCCGGATCCGATCCAGTTGAAAGGGCGAAACAAGGTGAACTGCAGGCCCTGCTGACCATAGGCCCAGATGATCCGATCCAACAGCTGCTTGACGCAGGAGTAGATCCAGCGCTGCTTGTGAATCGGACCTAAGACCAATTCAGAGGTTTCCGGATCGAATTCCTTGTCGCGGCTGGCGCCATACACCTCCGAGGTCGACGGAAACACCACGCGTTTCTTGTATTTCACGCAGTGGCGGATGATGGGCAGGTTGGCTTCGAAGTCCAGCTCGAACACCCTCAAGGGTTCGCGAACATAGGTCGCCGGCGTCGCGATGGCCACGAGCGGCAGGATCACATCGCACTTGCGCACGTGATACTCCACCCACTCCAAGTTGATGGTGATGTCGCCTTCCACGAAATGAAACCGCGGATTGCCGAGCAGCGTGCCGACGCGTTCCGACTGCAGATCCATGCCGAAAATATGCCAATCGGTCTGAGCCAGAATGTACTTGCTCAAGTGATGGCCGATGAAGCCATTGACGCCGAGAATGAGAACGTTTTTCAAGATAACCTCTTCCGATTGCGCTTCAGACGAGCGGCAGCGGTTGATTCGACAGCGCGCGCGGCACGGTATTGTGGGCCACGGGCTCGCCATTTGCAGTCAATTGCACAATCTTAAGGCGCTGACCGTCGGCACAGTCGGCGTACCAATCGCCGCCGGCGGCGTAGAGACACGGGCTCTGACCGGGGTAAGTCACCGGATGCGTATCCATCCGGGTCTCAAGGACCCCCAGCTTGCAACCATTGACCTCGGTAAATGCACCCGGAAATGGCGGCGCGACCGCACGGACCAGATCGTGAACGGCACGCGCCCCGCGGCGCCAATCAATCCTGCCGTCTTCCGGCCGGCGACGCCCGAAATACGAACCCTTGCTCAGGTCCAGGGCTTGCGCCGCCGCGGTGCCGGCGATCAGCCGCGGCAGGCTGCGGCGCAGAATCGTGGCGGCCGCGGCGGCGACCTTGATGGAGACCTCGAGCGCCGTGTCGTTCTCCAAAATGGGCACGGCCTCCTGATCGACCAGCGCGCCGGCATCGGGCTTTTCCACCATGTAGTGCAGGCTGGCGCCGGTCAGGGTCTCGCCGTGAATGATGGCCCAATGCACCGGCGCCCTGCCGCGGTATTTCGGCAACAACGAGCCATGCATGTTGAGCGCGCCTAAGCGCGGCAGCGCCAGCCACGCCTTATCGAGCAGGTGGCGGTAGTAGAAGGAAAACACCAGATCGGGATGGCGGGCCGCGCCTGCGGCGAGCCACGATGGGGTGTTGGGCGAGTCCGGCGTGACGACTCTAATGCCGTGATCCCGCGCCAACTGCACCACGCTGCCGAACCATTGGCTCTCAGCGGCATCATCGGCGTGGCTGAACAGCAAGGGGATCTCAATCCCCTGGGCCAGCAATTCCCGCACACAGCGCACGCCGACTTCGCTGTAGGCAAATACCACCGCCGTGGTCACTTACAAGATTTCCTGCGGCGGAGGATGCTGCGCCACTCTGCGCTCGAGGACGGGAGCGTCCTCGCCCTGCTCCAGCACGCCCTCCACGATGTAGCGCGGCCGCTCGCGTACCTGGGCGTAGATGCGCCCGACATATTCGCCGAGCAAGCCGATGCCGAACAGGGCCACGCCGATCAGGAAGAACACGATGCCGAACAGCGTGAACAAGCCCTCGGCTTCAGGTCCGACGATCAAACGGCGTACGAGCAAGAATACGAAGAACAACGCCGACAGCAGCGACACCGCCATGCCCACCATGGAGAACAACTGCAGCGGCACGACGGAGAACCCCGTGATCAGGTCGAAATTCAAACGGATCAAGCTGTACAGCGAGTACTTGGAGCGTCCCGCAAAGCGCTCTTCATGCGTGATCGATACTTCGATCGGATTCATCGCGTACAGCGATGCCAGCGCCGGAATGAAAGTGTTGACTTCGCGGGTCTGGTTGAGCGCTGTCACCACGGCCCGCGAGTAGCCGCGCATCATGCAGCCCTGGTCGGTGATGCGCACCGGCGTGATCCATTCGCGCAGCTTGTTGATTGCCTTGGAGAAGGTGCGGCGCCACAGCGAATCCTGCCGTTGCCGGCGGATGGTGCCGACATAGTCGTAGCCTTCATCCAGCTTATCCACCAGCTTGCCGATTTCTTCCGGTGGATTTTGCAGGTCCGCGTCCAGCGTCACGATGTACTCGCCGCGCGCGTAGGCCAATCCGGCCATGACGGCCGAATGCTGGCCGAAATTCGCATGAAACAGCACTACCCGCGTCTCCTGCGGACGGGCCAGAAATTGCTGGCGCAGCAGCGCCACCGATTTATCCTTGCTGCCGTCGTTGACGTAGACGATTTCAAACGGAATGTGCAGGGCATCGAGCGCCGAATACAGGCGCTGGAACAAGGTGGGCAGCACCGCCTCCTCGTTATAAACCGGAATGACGACGCTGAGCTTCGGCAGGTACATGCTTTAGTGATCCGCCGCGACCGCGCCGTGCGATTTCAACAGGCTCAGCAATTCCGCGGTCTTGGTTTGCATCAGTTGCACCGAACCGCGCGCCTCGACATTGAGGCGGATCAACGGCTCGGTGTTCGAGGTGCGCAGATTGAAGCGCCAATCCGCAAATTCGAACGAGATGCCGTCGGTGCGATCGAGCGCAATGGCTTGGCTTGCGTAACGCGTCTCGAACACCGCCATCGCCGCCTTGGCGTCCGGAATGCGGTAGTTGAGTTCGCCGCTGACCGGATATCGGCCGATGCGCTCGCCCACGAGCGCGGAGAGTTTTCTGCCCGATTCGCACAGCAACTGCGCGACCACCAGCCAGGGAATCATGCCGCTGTCGCAATAGGCGAAACGTCGAAAATAATGGTGCGCGCTCATCTCGCCGCCGTACACGCCATCCACTTCGCGCATGCGCTGCTTGATAAAGGCATGGCCGGATTTGGACAAAACCGCGGTGCCGCCGCTGGAATTGACGATTTCGATGGTATTCCAGGTCAGCCGCGGATCATGCACGACCTTTCCGCCCGGCTGTCCGCGCAGCAAAATCGAGGCCAATAATCCGACGATGTAGTATCCCTCGATGAAGCCGCCCTGTTCATCGAACAGGAAACAGCGGTCGAAATCTCCGTCCCAGGCGATGCCGAAATCGGCGCCGTGCGCGCGAATCGCATCAACGGTGGATTTCCGGTTTTCCTCGAGCATGGGATTCGGGATGCCGTTGGGAAATCGGCCGTCCGCTTCATGATGGACCTTGAGGAAGTTGAACGGCAGATGCGGTTCGAGCTCATCGATGATGCGCCCCGCGCCGCCGTTGCCGGCATTGACGACAATTTTGAGCGGTTTGAGCTTCGGCAATTCGACGTATGAGAGCAAGTGCTGAACATACGCCGTCATCGTGTCGATTCGATGCCGCACACCGCTGCGCGCGGCAGTGGCGAAAGCGCCGCGCTCGGCACAGGCACGAATTTCCGCCAACCCATTGTCGCCGCTGATCGGTCTAGACTGTTCGCGCACGAACTTCATGCCGTTGTAATCCGGCGGATTGTGGCTGGCCGTGATCATGATGCCGCCGTCGTAAGCGCCGTCGAAGGTCGCGAAGTACACGCCTTCCGTGCCGCAGACGCCGATGTCGTACACATCGACGCCGCTGTCGGTCAAACCACGGCATACCGCATCGGCCAGTCCTGCGCTGCTCAAACGAATGTCGCGCCCGACGACGACGCGTGCGGGCGAGAGGAATTGCGCATAGCCGCGCGCAACCCGGTACGCCACCTCGTCATTGAGCTCATCGGGGATGCGGCCGCGCAAGTCGTAAGCTTTGAAGCACGCGATCGAGTTCACGTGTTGGTGCCTTTGCGGCCGTAATTATCTTCGAAGCGCACGATGTCATCTTCGCCGAGATACGACCCGGATTGCACTTCGATGATGTGCAGCGGCACCTTGCCGGGATTCTCGATGCGGTGCGTCGCGCCGACCGGGATGTAGGTCGACTCGTTTTCCGCCAGCAGAAAGGTCTCGTCATTGCGCGTGATGCGCGCCGCGCCCTGCACCACGATCCAGTGTTCGGCGCGGTGATGGTGCATTTGCAGCGACAATACCCCGCCCGGCTTCACCGTCAGCCGCTTGACCTGGAAGCGCTCGCCGCTGTCGATGGAATCGTAACTGCCCCAGGGCCTGAACACTTCGCGATGCAGCGACGATTCGGTGCGGCCGGATTTTTTGATTTTGGCGACCAGATCCTTCACATCCTGCACGCGGTCCTTCGGCGCCACCAAAATGGCGTCTTTGGTTTCGACGATAATGTGATCTTCCATGCCGACGGCCGCTACCAAGCGGCTGGTCGAGTGCACGTAGCAATCATGCGTGTCGTGCATCAGCACGTCGCCTTGCAGCACATTGCCGTCCTCATCCGCCGGCAGCGCATCGAACAGCGACGACCAGGAACCCACATCGCTCCAGCCCACATCGAGCGGCAGCACCAGCGCATCCTTGGTCTTTTCCATTACCGCGTAGTCGATCGATTCGCTGCGGCACTGGATGAATGCCGCCTTGTCGATGCGCACAAAGTCCAAATCGCTCTTGGCGGCCGCGAGTGCCGCTTTGCAGGCTTCCAGGATATCCGGCGCAAAGCTGCCGAGCTCGGCCAGATAGCGGCTCGCCTTGAACACGAACATGCCGCTGTTCCAGTAGTAATCGCCGGTGGCCACAAACTGCACCGCCAAATCGAGCGGCGGCTTTTCGATGAATTGCGCCACCGGGTAAGCGGGGCCGCCGCCTTCGCCGCGGCGAATGTAGCCGTAGCCGGTCTCCGGCGCATGCGCCACGATCCCGAACGTCACCAGCTTGCCATGCTCTGCCAGCGACACGGCCACATCGGCTGCCTGAGCGAATTTCCGCGCATCGCGAATCACATGATCCGCAGGCGCAACCATCAGCGTCGCATCGGCATCCAGGGTAAGGGCCGTGAGGGCGGCGAGCGCCACGGCCGGCGCCGTGTTGCGGCCCGCCGGCTCGAGCAAGATCGCCGATGCCTGCATATCGAGCGCGCGCAGTTGTTCGGCGACCGTGAAGCGATGCGCCTCGTTGCACACCACGAGCGGCGCTTTGGCCTCGGCAATTTGCGCCAAGCGCGCCGCCGTATCTTGCAGCATGGTCTGCTTGCTGGTGAGGGCCAGCAATTGCTTCGGATACATCTCTCTGGACAACGGCCAGAGGCGGGTGCCGGCGCCGCCCGACAAGATGACCGGAATCACCGTAGCCACGATCTACTCACTTTGAAAGCTTCCCCCTGCCGATCGCATAGTAGTCAAAACCCGCCTTGCTCATCTGCTCCGGATCATAAAGATTGCGCCCGTCGAAGATGACCGGCGAGCGCAACGCGCCTTTGATGTGTTCGAAGTCCGGACTGCGGAACTCGCGCCATTCCGTGACGATGGCCAGCGCGTCGGCGCCCTGCAGCGCTTCGGGACTGGTCTTGCACAAGGTCAGGTCCGCCCGCTCGCCATAGATCCTGCGGCATTCGGCCATGGCCACCGGATCGAAGGCACGTACGTTGGCCCCCGCCGACCAGAGCGACTCCATGAGCACGCGGCTCGCGGCCTCGCGCATGTCGTCGGTATTGGGCTTGAATGCCAGACCCCAGATCGCCACCGTCTTGCCGCGCAAATCGCCGAAATGAGCCTTGATCTTGGCGAACAGCACCTGCTTCTGGCGAGCATTGACGCTCTCCACCGCCGCGAGGATGCTGGCGTCGTAGCCGACCTCTTCGGCGGAGCGCTGTAGGGCCTGTACGTCCTTGGGAAAACACGAGCCGCCGTATCCCACGCCCGGATAGATAAAGGCATAGCCGATCCGGGGATCGGACCCCAAGCCGATGCGGACCGATTCGATATCGGCGCCAAATCGCTCCGCCAAATTCGCCAATTCGTTCATGAAGCTGATCTTGGTGGCGAGCATGGCATTGGCCGCGTACTTGGTCAGCTCCGCCGATCGGACATCCATCACGATCATGCGCTCGCGATTGCGGGTGAATGGCTCGTATAAGGCACGCAGCAGCTCTGCCGCGCGGTCGCTGTCGGTCCCCACCACCACCCTATCGGGCTTCATGAAATCGGCGATGGCGGCGCCTTCCTTCAAGAACTCGGGATTGGAGGCCATATCGAAGTCCAAGCTCGCCCCACGCTTGGCGAGGGACTCCGAAACCGCAGCGCGCACTTTGTCCGCGGTTCCGACCGGGACGGTTGATTTGGTCACAACCACTTTGTAGTTGTTCATCAGTTCGCCGATGCTGCGGGCCACCGCCACCACATACCGTAGGTCGGCCGAGCCGTCCTCGTCGGGCGGGGTGCCCACGGCGATTAGCTGAAACAGTCCGTGGTCGACGCCCTCTTTGGCGTTGGTCGTAAAGTGCAGGCGTCCCGCATCGGCGCCGCGTTTGATGAGACTATCCAAGCCTGGCTCGTGGATCGGCACCTCGCCGCGTTGGAGCATGGCGACCTTGCGTTCATCGACGTCCACGCAGAGCACATCATTGCCCGCATCCGCGAGACAGGCCCCCGTGACGAGGCCCACATAACCTGCGCCGAATATCGTAATTCGCATCCGTAATATTCTGATTTAACTGGGAAAAGAGCCAGAAAGCCTAGCGGTTTTGCGAGGTCAAGTAAAGACTGAGCGGCGCCAGGTCATCGGAATTTAAAAGTCAGTTCTTCCAGGGGTCTTGAAGCAGTTTGCGCTCCCAGGCGAGGGCACTCGACACAATGGCCGACAGATCGTCGTAGCGCGGCTGCCATCCGAGTTCGTTGCGCACCCGTTCGGCACGCGCCACCAGATAAGCCGGATCCCCCAAACGGCGCGGCTCCTCGCGGACGTTCAGAGACTTTCCAGCGACCTTTTCCACCATGCGCAACACCTCGCGCACCGAGTAGCCGTGACCATAGCCGACATTGAGAATCGTCGACTTGCCGCCGCTTCGCAGGTAATTGAGCGCGTTTAGGTGCGCGGCCGCCAGATCTTCGACGTGCAAATAGTCGCGCACCCCCGTGCCGTCCGGTGTGGGGTAGTCGCTGCCGAACACCGATATGTGCGGACGTTTGCCGACCATGGCCTCGCAGGCCGCCTTGGTGAGCAAGGTCGCGCCCGGCGTCGACTGCCCGATCAGCCCGCCGGGGTGGGAACCGCCCACGTTGAAATAGCGCAAAGCGACGTAGCGCAGCGGGTTGACCGCCGCGACATCCCGCAGCATCCATTCGCTCATGAGCTTCGAGGTACCATAGGCGTTGATCGGAGCTGTCGGAGATTCTTCGCTGGCGTAACCGTCCTGCGGCATGCCGTAGACCGCCGCGGTTGAAGAAAATACAAAATTCTTGACGCTGTTTTCGATGCAAGCCTGCAGCAGGCTGCGCGTGGCGCACGTATTGTTGCCGTAGTATTTGAGCGGCAAGGCCACCGATTCCGGCACCACGGTATGTGCTGCGAAGTGCATCACCGTGTCGACCTGATGATCCGACATGAGCCGCGTCACCAGCGCATGGTCGCCGGCCTCGCCGACGATCAACTCGCCCGCCGTGACCGCCTGCCGGAAACCCTTGCTCAAATTGTCGAGGACGACGACTCGCTCGCCGGCCTCGCCCAGCTGCCGCACGACGTGACTGCCAATGTAGCCGGCGCCGCCGGTGACCAGAATCGCCCCATGTGCCATTGACTCTCCCCGACGATCGCCTAGAACTAACTCGGCCTTGCGGTATCCGAAGGACCGGTGATTCTAGCAACTCGTCGGGGTTTAAGGCTGGTCACCTTGCGGTCATCGCTGGTCATGGTGCTCTGACGCGCCCATACCAAGTCGTGCGGCTGCGGAGCGGGCGTGTATTCCGCCACGACATCGTTCAGCAGTTGCAGCGTACGGGGACAATCGAATCGGCTCATGGCCGCCATGATCTCGTTCAGCAATTCTTGCACCTGATCCCAGGGCAGGGAGTGTTCGATGGCACGCAAAATCATGGGATGCTCGGTGCCGGTGACGTTGTTGCCGATGAGCAGCTCTTCGTACAATTTCTCCGCGGGGCGCAGGCCCGTATAAGAGATCTCGATGTCGCCCTCCGGATGCTGCTCGTCGCGTACAGTGAGGCCGGCCAGATGAATCATGCGCCGGGCGAGATCGCCGATCCTTACCGGTTTTCCCATGTCGAGCACGAACACATCCCCGCCTTCCGCCATGGAGCCTGCCTGGATCACCAGCTGCGCCGCCTCCGGGATGGTCATGAAGTAGCGGATCACTTCGGGATGCGTGACCGTGACGGGGCCGCCGGCATTGATCTGTTCATTGAACAGGGGTACCACAGAACCCGACGAAGCCAGCACATTGCCGAAGCGCACCATGCAGAATCGCGTCTTGCTGCCGCGCCGTTGCAGGGCTTGCAGGACAATTTCGGCGAAGCGCTTGGTGGCACCCATCACGTTGGTAGGATTTACTGCCTTGTCGGTAGACACCAACACGAAGGTTTCCACTTCGGCTTCGTGCGCGGCTTCCGCCGCGTACCATGTGGCGATGACATTGTTATTAACGCCCGCGACGATGTTCTGCTCGACGATGGGCACATGCTTGTAGGCGGCGGCGTGATACACGGTCTGGACCCGATACGCCAAGAAAATGTCGCGCAAGCGGAAGCGGTCGTGGGCATTGCCGATGAGCGCGATCAACTCGAGCTGCAAAACGTGTTTTTCAGCGAGAGCGCGAAGCTCTCTCTCGATGTTGTAAAGCGCAAGCTCCGACATTTCCAACAATACCAGCCGCTTCGGACTCAATCCGATGATCTGGCGGCACAGCTCCGATCCAATGGACCCCCCTGCCCCGGTGACCATGACCACGCGGTCGCGAATGCAGGCATCGAACAATCCGTCCTTTGGCGGCACGGCATCCCGGCCCAGCAGGTCGGCAACATCCACTTCGCGCAAATCCGCCAGGTTGGCCATACCGGTCACGAGCTGCTCAATGTCGGGAACGGTTTGAACGTGAACGCCCAGCGGCTCAAGTTGAGTCAGAATCTCGCGTCGGCGTCGCCGGGTCAGCGATGGCACAGCCAGAAGAATGCGATCGATGCGTTGGGTCTTGATCAGCGTCGGCAGGTGCTCCGACAGCTGTACCTTGATGCCGTTGACGAAGCGTCCCCGCAGGCCCTTGTTATCGTCGATGAAGATAACAGGGTCAAACGCGCGCGTGGTCAGCAATAGATTGGAAAGATGCGCGCCGGCTTCTCCCGCGCCGTAAATAGCGACTCGGGCTACGGTCGGCATGATGTATCGGCGCAGCAGGTAATACCGTACGACAAAGCGAGAGCCGGCCACATAGAGCAACGCGACGAACGAATAGATCGCGACCACGCTCCATGAGAGAGCCGGGATCTTAAGCAGCACCCCGAGGATCCCCAAGATTACGGCGCTGGCGGCCACCGACAGGGCCACCGCAAATATCGCCTTGTGGCCGAGGAATCGGATCACCGCGCGGTACAAACCGGCGCGGACGAAAATCGGAATGCTAATGGCAACGACGGCGAGGAAGGCCGGCCAGTCGGAGAGATTCGATTCGGGATATCCCGCCTTAAGGCTTATTGCGGTCCAGAGGGCCAGCGGGATCATTAGGCAATCGGTGCAAACGGAGATGAAACGCTTCAGCCGACGCGGCAACTCCACCGTTCTGCGGGCGAAATCTCCGCCTTTCAGCATCAGCTTGGGATCCAAATCCAAACCTCCCTGATTTCAGCCCTACCAGCCGTTTGGGTCGTTGAGGCTTATTTTAGTTCCGCCCCTTCGACAACAAGTCCTTCCGCGTGCACAGTGTACCGAATCCGCAAGAGAATTGAACACCGTGTTCGCAGATTGCGCACACTTAAGGAAGAACGCGGAGCGGTTAATCCGGTTGACCGGCGGGGCAATCGGCTTTACAGCCGCGCGTCCAAGGCGTGCTCTTTGAACCAGGCATAGGTGCTTTCGATGCCCGCTTTGAGCGATATGCGTGGCCGCCAGCCCAATGCGTGGACACGTGAGACGTCGAGCAACTTGCGTGGCGTCCCATCGGGCTTCGAATGATCGAATGTTAGCGAACCCGTGTAGCCAATTGCCGACATGATCGTCTCCGCCAACTCACGAATCGTCAGGTCCTCGCCCCATCCAATATTGACGATCGGTTCCTCATCGTAGTTTTGTAGGAGAAATAAAACAGCTTCGGCAAGATCTTCCACATGCAAAAACTCGCGTCGCGGTGTCCCAGTACCCCAAATCTCGACACTTTTGTCCTTTTTCTCCTTCGCCACGTGAAATTTGCGAATCAAGGCGGGAAGGACGTGCGAACTTTGCAAATCAAAGTTGTCGCCGGGACCGTATAGGTTAGTCGGCATCAACGAAATAGCATTGAAGCCGAATTCACGGCGATACGCTTGGCACATCTTGATACCCGCGATTTTGGCGATGGCGTACCACTCGTTGGTGGGCTCGAGCGGCCCGGTGAGCAGGTAATCCTCCTTGATGGGTTGTGGCGCCATTTTAGGATAGATGCAACTCGAGCCTAAGAACACAAACTTATCCGCGCCGGATCGATAGGCGGCATCAATAACATTGTCTTGAATTAGTAAATTGTCGCGCAGAAATCCTGCGGGATGGGAATTGTTCGCGTGGATACCGCCGACCCGTGCTGCGGCCATGATGATGACTTGGGGACGGGTCGTCTCGAAGAATTGCCTTACCGCGCCTTGCTCGGTTAGATCGAGTTCCTGATGTGAGCGGATAACGAGATTGTCGAAGCCGCGCTTCTGAAGGACTCTAACCAGGGCTGATCCAACCAGGCCTCGATGCCCGGCGACGTAGATCGGTGTTGAGTGACTGAGTGCCATGAGAACTATTCGTGGTGGCTGTAAACTTTGAAGCCTTCA
>DATAVW010000243.1:0-8061 GCA_036267515.1 Rhizomicrobium sp. | reverse complement strand
TCAGAGCGGTTCCGCTCCAGGTTTCGGCGGCGCGGCGGCGTCCAGCTTCTGCTCAAGCGCGGCGAGCCGCGCGGCCAACCGCTCATTCTCCATGCGCGCCGCCGCCGCCATGGCTTTCACCGCTTCGAATTCCTCGCGCGGCACAAAATCCATATCGGTGACCAGCTTCTCCAACCGCTGACGCATGAACGTATCGATTTCATTGCGTACGCTGTTGGCGGCGCCGGCGGCGTCGGTGAAAAATTTCGCCAGTCCGTCGAGCATCGGATTGTCGGTTTGCATACTTTCTATATGGCGGTTCCGTGACATCGCGGCAAGCGCCGCTGTCTTGACAGCGTTCCCGCAAAACCGCGTTGTTTGCCGCCATGTCTGAAGCGCTGCTGCCCTACCCGCACATCGATCCCGTCCTTCTTCACCTGGGTCCGCTCGCCATTCGCTGGTACGCGATCTCCTACATTGTTGGCATTCTGCTGAGTTGGTGGATTATCAGCCGGGCGTTGCGAAATATTTCGCTGTGGAAGAACCCGCCATTCAACGGCCGGCCCCCCGCCACGATGGACGATATCGGCGATCTGGTGGTGTGGGCGACCCTGGGCATCATCATTGGCGGGCGGCTGGGATGGGATCTGTTCTACGGCACCATTCTCTGCAGTGTGTCGGCGAACGCCGGATTTTGCGGTGGACTACCGGCCACGTTCCTCAGCAATCCCGTGAAGCTGATTGCGGTGTGGGAAGGCGGCATGTCCTTTCACGGTGGCGTGATCGGACTGGCGATTGCCATCTGGCTGTTTTGCCGCCGGCGCAAGCTCAGTCTGCTGTCCATCGCTGATCTTGTCACCAGTGTGGCGCCGATCGGGATCGGGCTGGTGCGAATCGCCAATTTCGTGAACGGCGAATTATGGGGCCGTCCAACGGATGTACCTTGGGCGATGATTTTCCCGCGCGCGCCGGACCAGCTGCCGCGCCATCCGAGCCAACTCTACGAATGTTTTCTCGAGGGCATCGTGCTTTTCCTCATCGTACAGTTCTGCTTTCGGGTGCTGCGCTGGCACGAACGGCCGGGTCTGATCGTCGCAACGTTCTTCACCGGTTATGGGTTGTTTCGATTCTTCGTGGAGTTCTTCCGCGAACCGGATGCGCCGTTTCTCGGCTGGTTCACGATGGGCATGGCGCTCTGCGTACCGCTAGTCGCCGCCGGTCTGCTGCTCTATGCCATTGCCCTGTCGCGGCGCCCAGCGCCGAAGCCGGCATGAATGCGCTGGCGCAGCGGATTGCGCAGATGATCGGAATGCAGGGGCCGATTTCCGTTTCGCAATTCATGGCGATGGCATTGCACGATTCCACGCTCGGCTATTACGCCACGCACGATCCGATCGGGGCTGGCGGGGATTTCATTACGGCACCGGAAATTAGCCAGATGTTCGGTGAGATGCTGGGGTTATGGTGCGTGCAGGCGTGGCGCGATCAGGGCTCACCCTCCCCTGCCCGCCTCGTGGAGCTCGGGCCTGGCCGCGGCACCTTGATGGCGGATGCGTTGCGCGCCGCGCGCCTCGATCCGGAATTTCTCGCCAATATCGAAGTGGTATTGCTCGAAGCGAGCGTTGAGCTACAGAAGCAACAGGCGGCCACGCTGGAGACAGCGCAGTGTCCGGTGCCGGTACGCTGGGTTGATCATCTGGATGAGACGCTTTCGGATCGGCCGCTGTTTTTGTTGGCGAACGAGTTCTTCGATGCGTTGCCGATCCGGCAATCCGTGTTCACCGAGCGTGGCTGGTGCGAGCGCATGGTGGTCGTGAATGGCCAGGGCGGGCTTGCTTTTGCCGCCGCGCCAGTTGCGACGATGCTGGCCATTTCCTCGGAGCGAGGTTTGCCGGAACCGGGCGCGATCTATGAAACCTCGCCTGCGGCGGAAGCCATTGTCGCTCAGATCGCTCACATCATTGCGGAGAAAGGCGGCGCAGCGCTGATCGTGGACTATGGTTACGGTGCAAATTCCGGTTTCGCTGAAACCTTGCAAGCGGTCGCGCAGCACAAATTCACCACCGTGCTGGACAATCCCGGCGAAGCGGATCTGTCGGCGCATGTGGATTTTGCCGCGCTCGCCCGCATGGCAGTAGAAGCAGGCGCAAAAGCATACGGTCCGATCGAGCAGGGTGAGTTTCTTTGTGGCCTGGGCATCGTATCGCGGGCAGAGCGCCTTTCCCGCAACCACCTTCAGAACGTGGAGAGACAGCTGAACCGGCTCTTGGGCGCCGAGGAGATGGGAACGCTGTTCAAGGCGCTGGCGATCATGCCGAAACATGCGCCAGCGCCGCCGGGCTTCTGATGCTGCATCTGCAGACCGATTTGTTGAACTCCTCGGAAATCGCCCATGGCTTCTACGGACGCACGGGTGGCGTTTCGACCGGAATCTTTGCATCGCTGAATTGCGGGCCCGGCTCCGGCGATGACCGCGCAGATGTTATCGAGAACCGCCGCCGCACACTCGCTGAATTGACGAATGCTCCCGACGCACAGCTTCTCACGCTTTACCAAATTCACAGCGCCGAGGCAGTGCGCGTCACGGAACCGTGGCAGATTGGTGAAGGGCCACGGGCCGATGCGATGGCCACGAACATTCCTGGTCTCGCGCTCGGCATTCTCACGGCTGACTGCGCGCCCGTGCTGCTGGCCGACGCGGACGCCGGTGTGATCGGCGCGGCACATGCCGGCTGGAAGGGCGCACTGTCTGGGGTGGTCGACTCGGTGATCAGGGAGATGGAAGCGTTGGGCGCGCAGCGTTCGCGCATTGCTGCGGCCATCGGGCCGTGCATCAGCCAGGAGAACTATGAAGTGGGCGCAGAATTTATCGCCACGTTCGAGCACACCGACACCGCGAATGCGCGCTGGTTCGTGCCGAGCGACAGGCCTGATCATTACCGCTTCGATCTCTCAGGTTATGCCGAAAGCCGCCTGCGTGCCGCACGCATCTCAACGGTTACACGCATCGGCCGTTGCACCTATGCCGATGAAGAGAATTTCTTCAGTTATCGCCGCGCCACTCATCGTGGCGAACAGGACTACGGGCGGCAGCTCTCTGCTATCATTCTGAGATGACATCGCAACTTCTTCCGTTTGGCGATAATATCTGGATCGCAAACGGCCCGATTGTTTCATTCTTCGGCTTCCCCTATCCGACGCGCATGGCGGTTATCCGCCTCGCCAGCGGCGATCTTTTCATCTGGTCGCCCATCGCTCTCACGCCGGAATTGAAAGCACAGGTGGAGGCACTCGGCCCGGTGAAGCACCTCGTCTCTCCGAACAAGCTGCACCATCTGTCGTTGAGCGACTGGCGCGCGGCGTTTCCGGAGAGCCACCTCTATGCCTCGCCCGGCCTGCCAAAGAAGCGTCGCGATATCACCTTCGATGCGGAACTTGGCAACGCGCCGGACCCCGCCTGGGCGGACGACATCGATCAGGTGGTCATGGCCGGCAGTTTCGTGCTGACCGAAATCGTATTCTTTCATCGCTTGAGCCGCACCGCGTTGTTCGCGGATCTGATCGAGAATTTCCGCCCCAACTGGTTTACAGGTTGGCGCGGCGTTCTGGCCCGGCTCGATGGTATCGTGATGCCCAATGCCGGCGCACCGCGAGAATGGCGGCTCACTTTCACGCACCGCAAGGCTGCACAGGCGGCCCTTCGCCAGGTTCTCGCATGGAATGCGAGGCAGATCGTGATGGCGCACGGCGAAATCGTGCGCGAACAGGGCACGGCCTTTATCCGCAACTCTTTCCATTGGCTTCGGTGAGCGGGCACTCGCGCCGGTTTACCGCAGAAAACCTCCTTGCTAGAACCGGCCCGGGGTTCACCAAATCGTCATGAAGGGCGGCTCATGAGCAACGGCAAGAGCGGCATGAAGCTGCTCGCAGGCAATTCCAACCGCGAGTTGGCGGAGAAGATCGCAGCCTATGTGAAGCTGCCGTTCACCAAGGCGGTGGTGCGCCGCTTCGCAGACATGGAAGTGTTCGTCGAGATCCAGGAGAACGTGCGGGGCGAGGACATGTTTGTCATCCAGTCCACGAGCTTCCCCGCCAACGACAACCTGATGGAACTGCTGATCGTGATCGATGCGCTGAGGCGGTCCTCGGCTCGGCGCATCACGGCTGTGATTCCCTATTTCGGTTATGCAAGGCAGGATCGTAAGGTTGGCCCCCGCACCCCGATTTCCGCCAAGCTGGTCGCCAATCTCATCACCGGCGCAGGCGCAAACCGTGTGCTGACTGTCGATCTGCACGCCGGGCAAATCCAAGGCTTCTTCGATATCCCGACGGACAACCTTTACGCCATGCCCGTGATTGTGCGCGACATCGAAGACTATCTCGGCGGAAATAATCTTATGGTTGTGTCGCCAGATGTGGGCGGCGTGGTGCGTGCGCGCGCTTTGGCGCGCCGGCTGGGCGCCGATCTTGCCATCGTCGATAAGCGCCGCGAGCGGGCCGGCGAATCCGAAGTCATGAACATCATCGGCGACGTGGAAGGCCGCTCCTGCATTCTGATCGACGACATGATCGATTCCGGCGGCACCATCTGCAACGCGGCGGAAGCCTTGATCGATCATGGCGCCAAGGACGTATGCGCCTATGCCACACATGGCGTTCTCTCCGGCGGCGCGGTCGCGCGGGTGGACGGCTCGAAGCTGAAATCGCTGGTGGTGACCGATTCGATCGGCGATACGGACGAAATGCGCCGGTGCAGCAAAATCCGTCGCATTTCCATCGCGCCGCTGATCGGCGAAGCGATCCGCCGCATCAACAACGAAGAAAGCGTCTCCAGCCTGTTCGATTAAGCGTCACCGCGGCAGAGCCCTAACACCGAATTAACCCTGTCCGCCCATACTTCCGGCTTCCTGATCAGGAATGCCGATGACACTGGCCGAATCCGTTTCCCCTGTCCGCGCGGAGCGGATGTTTTCCTGTGCCGCGCTTTTCACTGCGACGAGTTTTCTGTCTGCGCTGCTGCTGTTCTGTCTGGAGCCGATGTTCTCGAAGATGGTCTTGCCGGTGCTCGGCGGATCGTCAGCCGTGTGGTCCATCGCGATGGCGGTGTTTCAGGGGCTGCTGCTCGCCGGCTATGTCTACGCCTGGATCCTCACCCGCTGGTTGCCGCTGAGATCGGCCACCCTTGTGCATCTGGCCGTGCTCGCGGTGGCGGCCATCTTCCTGCCGGTTGGGATTGCACATGGTTTTGCCCTGCCGCCGAACCAGGGCCTGCCGCTATGGCTCGTCTCTCTGTTTCTGGCATCAATCGGCATGCCCTTTTTCGCAGTAGCGGCGAATGCGCCGTTGTTGCAAGCCTGGTTCGCGCGCACCGAGCATAAGGATGCCGCCGATCCGTATTTTCTCTATCGCGCATCCAATTTCGGCTCCTTTGCCGTCTTGCTGGCCTACCCCTTTTTCATCGAGCCCGCATGGGGATTGGCGGAGCAATCGCGGATCTGGGCGGTCGGTTATGCCCTGCTCGTGTTGTGCATTGCCCTGTGCGGAAGTTTCGCGCTGTCTCTGCAACGCCCGGAAGCGTTGCGCACCGCAACAGCGAATTCGAGCCCCGTTGCGTGGACCCGCCGTATCGGCTGGGTGGCGTTTGGCTTCGTGCCTTCTGGCCTGCTGGTCGCCGTCACAGCGCATATTGCTACCGATGTTGCATCAGCACCGTTTCTATGGATCGCGCCGTTGGCGCTCTATCTTTTCACCTTCGTACTGGCGTTCACAGAAAAGCCATTCCTGAAACTCGAATGGCTGCTCGCCGCGCAACCATTTAGCATCGTACTTCTTGTGGTATTGCTTTTCGTTGAGCCGGCGATTCCATGGGGGCTCGCACTCTTCGGAAATCTTGCAGCATTCTTTATTGCTGCATTGATCTGCCAAACATTGCTCTATCGCAGCCGGCCACAGGCGCAATCACTCACCGAGTTTTATGCCTGGATGTCGCTCGGGGGCGTACTGGGTGGGATCTTCGCCGCTCTCATCGCGCCCCAAATATTTAACAGCGTTATCGAATATCCTCTCCTGATACTGGCTTCGTTCGCGCTGCGGCCCGAAATCAAGCGCGATTTCCGCGCCTCCGGCCTTCGCGAAATTGGATTTGTTTTCGCTCTAAGCGCGGCCGCTGTGGTGGCGTTGTTCGCTATCGGTGGACCAACATCCAATCTGGGCCAAAATTTTTATGCCGTGATGCTGACCGTGGCAGCGCTCGCGCTTCCTTTCTTCGCGCGCAACCGCATCAGATTTCTTGCCCTTGCAACCGTTCTCGTCTGCGCCACAAATCTTTTTCCGCCCGGACAGGGGATCGTGCTGCGCGCGCGCTCTTTCTTCGGTGTCTACAAAATCACCCAAGCCGGCAATTATCATCTCTTCCTTCATGGGACCACGAGACACGGCGCGGAGGAGATGCGCGATATGAAAGGGCGCGCGCTGACCGGCCGGCCTGAGCCGCTTGCCTATTATCATCGCGCGGGCGGATTGGCAGAGGCAATCGAAGCCGCGCGCGCGCATGCGAATGTGCAGCGCGTAGCTGTTGTCGGGCTCGGGATTGGTTCGCTGTCCTGCTACATCCGGCCGCACGAGCATTGGACCTTTTACGAGCTCGATCCGCTGGTTCTGAGACTGGCGCGCGATCCGAAGCTCTTCCGCTCCTTCGATTATTGTGCGCGCGGCGTTCCCGTCGTGCTTGGCGATGCGCGCTTGACCTTGCGCGATACCAAACCCGGGGTCGATATTCTGGTGTTGGACGCTTTCACTTCGGATTCTGTGCCGGTGCATCTGCTGACAAGGGAAGCTTTCGCGCTTTACCGTTCCAAACTCGCCAGGCATGGCGTAGTTATTTTTCACATCTCCAACCGGAACCTGGAATTGTCCGATGTCGTAGCCGCCTCCGCTGCCGCAAACGGCATGGTGGCGATGCTGCACCCGATGTTGCAAGAACGGACCAATCTGCTCCATCGCTATCCATCTGAAGTGGCCGTGGTGGCGCAGAGTCCTGCCGATTTGAGGAATCTTCATCTTGGCGCAGAATGGCATCCGCTTCCGCCAGGTCGCAAAGTCTGGACCGACGATTACTCGGACGTTCTGGGCGCGCTTTTGGAACGCATGACAAAATCGAGATAGCCATGCCGGCCACTACCGCCGATATCCGCAAACTCGCCCTCTCGTTCGAGGGTGTGAAGGAAGTCGATCACTGGAACAGGCCGGCATTTCGCACGGCTCGGCGCATCTTTGCGGTGATCCGTCCGGACGGGCTTTGGCTTTATTTGCCAGAAGAGCGGAAAGAGTTTCTGTTCGAAGCGGATCCGGCAGCCTTCGTCAAATATATGTGGGGAAAGCGTCCGGAACTGATCGTGCAGCCGGAACGGGTCTCGAACAGAGAACTGACAGCGTTGCTTCGCGAGGCTTACGAAGCAGCACTGCCTCCGGTGAAAGAAGGCGGCCGCAACCGTCCTCCTGCCAAACGCAAGCGCCGGGCTTAGAGCGGCAGCGTCGAGAGATGGGTGAACTGGTTCCTTCCGCCCATCAATCATGGGCGTGCCGTCTCTGAGGCAGCCATGCGCGCGGGACGTGGCTCCGGCCCCCGCTACGGTTGCAGGCGCGGGCAGCTTCCGCTAAAAGCCTGCGCTTTCCGGGCCTTGAACCGTCGCCCGCCGGTCGAAATGGCTGGAAACCAAGGATTTACGCAATGCGCGAGACGCAGCAGCTTGAGGCCGAAGCACGCCCCGGCCGGGGCAAGGGAGCGGCGTTCCGCGTACGCCAGAAGGGCTTCATCCCGGGGATCGTCTATGGCGGCGGCGCCGAGCCGGAACCTGTTTCCGTTTCGCAGCGGGAACTGGAGCGGCATTTCGGCACCGGCAGTTTCCTGACCACGCCTTTCCTGCTGAAAGTGGCAGAAGCGCAGACACGCGTTATTCCGCGGGACGTGCAGCTCGATCCGGTAACCGACCGCCCCGTGCACGTGGATTTTATGCGCCTGAAGGAAGGCACGAAGATCGTGCTCGCTATTCCCGTCCGCTTCCGCGGGCAGGAAAATTCGCC
>DATAVW010000242.1:0-10701 GCA_036267515.1 Rhizomicrobium sp. | reverse complement strand
CCGTTTGCGCCGGGCGAGTCGCGCCGCCATTGCCTCCATACCGTGATTGTTGAAGCCCAGGCGGTTAATGACGGCGCCGTCGGCAGGCAGGCGAAACAAACGCGGTCTGGGATTGCCGGGTTGGGGCCGCGGCGTCACTGTTCCGCACTCCACGAACCCGAAACCCGACTTCAGCATCGCATCCGGGATTTCGGCGTCCTTGTCGAAGCCGGCCGCAAGCCCGATGGGGTTGGGCAAATCGCGCCCGAAGACCGTCACCGCAAGCCGGGGATCGTCCAGTTTGGCGTTGGACAGCGATGGGGCCATGGTGTGCAAGAGCCGGATTGTGGCGCGGTGCGCCGTCTCCGGTGGCAGCAGGCGCAGAGCCGTCGCTCCCATCTCCATCAGCATCCTTCGCCCAAACCCTCGCCTAGCCAATCCCCTCTCACCTATAGATGATTACTGGCTTGCATGCATCCATAGAATCAGGTACCACCCCCTTCTTGGGGATTTCTTCTTATGACGCCACAAATGCTCACCCATGCGCAGGTCTGGGAAGGCATCGACTCCCTGGCCTCGCGGCACGATCTCTCCGTCTCGGGGTTGGCGCGGGCGGCAGGTTTGGATCCCACCACCTTCAACAAGAGCAAGCGCATCGGCCCCGATCAGCGTCCGCGCTGGCCATCGACGGAAAGCCTCGCGAAATCGCTGCAGGCCACCGGGGAAACCTTCGAGGAATTCGTGCTGCAGATGAGCCGCGCCAAAGGGGCGCGCGCCTTCAGCAAGCCCATTCCGTTGATCGGACTGGCACAAGCCGGCCGCGAAGGCTTTTTCGACGATGCCGGGTTTCCGGTCGGCACCGGATGGGACGAGATCCCGTTTCCAGAACTCGCGGACGAGCACGCCTACGCGCTCGAAGTCAGCGGCGATTCCATGCTGCCCGTCTACCGCGACGGCGATCGTATCGTGGTTTCTCCATCTGCCAGTCTGCGCCGCGGCGACCGCGTGGTGCTGAAAACGCAAGCCGGCGAAGTGATGGCGAAGCAACTCGTACGCATGAGTTCACAGCGCGTGGAGTTGAAATCGCTGAACATCGAATATGAAGATCGCCACTTCCTGCTGGCAGATGTGATATTCATTCATCGCATTATCTGGGCCAGCCAGTAGCGCCGGAATCGCGGTTCCCATTGTGATACAAAGTTGACGCAGATCTCGCGCGCGCCACGCGCATGGCATTCGGAATACGTCGGCTTCGTTTCTGGCGCTCCTAACGCACGACAATTCGCGACAAAAAACTTGCTTCACAAAGCCGTTTTCACGTTGCCGTGACTCTCGATTTCGATCGGTTGAGCATTATCATTTAGCCGCGCGTTTGATTGCGATTCACATTGGAGGGCCGATTGCAGCTGCAGTCCGGCGATGAGCGGATTCGTGCCTTGATGGCGGCTGCGGGACAAAGCGCCCGCCGCGGACAGACGCAGGACGCGGAACGCCTGCTGCGTCAGGCCCAGAACGAATCGCCCAATCATCCTCTGGTGCAAAACGAAATCGCCGCTCGCTTGCTGCGCGCAGGCAACGCGGAGAAGGCGGCCACCCTGTTGCAGCATGCGGTGGAACGCGAATCTGCAAATCCGGAGCTTTGGTTCAACCTCGCATGCGCTTTGCGTGTTGGGAATCAGCTGGACGAAGCGATTGTTGCCCTTGACCGCGCACTGGAACTCGAGCCGCGCATGGTGCGCGCACATTTGGAAAAGGGAATGATCCTGGAGCGGCAGGATCAGCCTCGCGCGGCGGCGATGAGCTTCCGTACCGCCCTGCAAATGATTCCACCTTCTGCGAAACCGCCCCCTGAACTTGAACCGTTACTGCGGGAAGCACGCAAGGCAGTCGATGCGAGTAACCGGGCACTGGAATCCTATATCGAAGACGGACTGGAAGACATCAAATCGCGTTTTCCCGAGTCCAGCTTCCGCCGGTTTGAGCAATGTGTGGACATTATTCTGCAGAAGCGCGCCGTATCGCGGCAGCAGCCCACTTTCATGTATTTTCCGGAATTGCCGGCAATCGAATTTTACGACCGGCAAATGTTTCCCTGGCTCGATTCCATCGAGGCAGCAGCGGATGACATTCGGGACGAATTGCTCGATGTGCTGTCCGATGGCGAGGCGGCGCTCGAGCCCTATGTGGTTTTGCCAAGAGGTGTCGCCATGGAGCAGTGGCGCGAACTCAACCGCTCTCGCCGCTGGAGCGTCTATTCGCTGTGGAACGAGGGCAGGCCGTTTCCCAACCACATCCGGCGCTGCCCAAAGACCGTAAAGGCGCTACAGGTGTGGCCGCGATGGGACGTTCCCGGAAACGGGCCGACCGCGCTTTTCTCGGTTCTCAATGCCAAAACGCGTATTCCGCCGCACACGGGGCCGGTAAACACGCGGCTGGTGGTGCATTTGCCGCTGATCGTGCCACCGGGGTGCGGGTTTCGTGTCGGCGGCCAGCAACGTGAATGGCAGCCCGGCAAGGCTTTCGTGTTCGATGATTCCATCAACCATGAAGCATGGAACGACAGCGACCTGCCCCGAGCCGTGATGATTTTCGATACATGGAGTCCGTTTTTGAACGAAGCGGAACGCGAACTGGTGCGCGCGCTGAGCGTCTATGTCGGGCAGTATTACGGAACAAAATCGAACAACCATGCCGGCGACGAACAAATGGCGTCGGCAGCTGAGAACGCCTGACCCGCACTTCAGCGAGCGAGCGCCGCCCGGATCATGCCAGCCGTTTGCGCGCAACCGAACAGCACAGCGAACGAGCCAAAGCGCGGACCTTGGCTCTGGCCGAACAGCACTTCGTAAAGAGCCTTGAACCAGTCGCGCAATGGCTCGAACTGGTGACGCTTGCCGACTTCGTATACTTCGTACTGTACCTTCTCGGCATCGCGCTCTTCGCCAAATCCATCGAGCACCTGAGCGAGATCCTCCAGCGCCGCGCGTTCTTTATCGGTCGGTGCGCGGTAGCACTTCGCCGGCTTGACGAAATCGTCGTAGTAGCGGACGGCGTGGCCGACGAGGCGATCGAGCCCGGGATTGTCTTTCGGATTCGCGGCTGGCGCGTAATTGCGGATGAAGCCCCACAGCAGCTCGCGGTCATGCGCATTCGAGGCACTTACCAGCGTGAGTAGCAGCGCGAAGCTGACGGGATATTCTTCCGTCGGAGGCGTACCATTATGGATATGCCAGACCGGATTCTCGATCTTCTCCGCTTCGTTGGTCTCGGCGTGATACTTGCGGAGGAACTCGATGTAATCGTCCACCGCCTTGGGAATCACGTCGAAATAGAGCCGCTTCGCCACGCGGGGCTTCTGGAACATGAACAGCGCAATACTTTCTTCCGGCCCGTAAGTCAGCCATTCGTCGATGGTGAGGCCGTTGCCTTTGGACTTGGAAATGCGCTCGCCGTTCTCATCGAGAAAGAGTTCGTAGTTGAAGCCATCCGGCGGCACACCGCCCAGCGCGCGCACGATCTTGGATGACAATTCGACAGAGGAAATGAGATCCTTGCCCGACATTTCATAATCGATGCCAAGCGCGAGCCAGCGCATCGCCCAATCGGCCTTCCACTGCAGCTTGCAATTGCCGCCGGTGACCGGCACTTCCGCGCGCCTGCCCTCTTCCTCATAGACAATGATGCCGCGCTCCGCATTCCATTCCAGAATTGGCACCTGCAGCACCCGGCCGGTTTCCGGTGAGACCGGCAGGAACGGCGAATAGGTGGCGCGGCGCTCCGCGCCCAATGTTGGCAGTACGATGTCGCGCACTCGTTCATAGTTGGCGAGGATCGTCAGAAGCGCATCATCGAAGCGGCCGGATTTGTAACACGCCGTCGAGCTCAGAAATTCGTATTCGAAGCCGAAGCGATCGAGGAAGGCGCGCAGCCGCGCGTTGTTGTGCGCGCCATAGCTAGCGTGCGTGCCGAAAGGATCGGGCACGCTGGTGAGCGGCTTGCCGAGATTGGCCGTCAGCATCTCCTGGTTCGGCACATTGCCGGGCACCTTACGCAGGCCATCCATGTCGTCGGAGAAGGCGATGAGCCGCGTCTTCACATCGCTCATCTGCGCGAAGGCGCGGCGCACCCAGGTGGTGCGCGCAACTTCCCCGAAGGTCCCGATATGGGGCAGGCCGGAGGGGCCGTAGCCGGTCTCGAACAGCACGCACTCTTTGGGTTTGCCGGCGGCCGCGAAACGCTCCAGCCGCGCCAAAACTTTCCGCGCCTCCTCGAACGGCCACACGTGGGCGGCAAGCGAGAGGTCGCAGAGCGAACGCGGTGGTGCAGCTTCGGTAATCGACATGCGCGCTGCTTAGCCCCAAAGGAGCACACTGTGCCAGCGATACGCTGCCGCGTTGCAAGTTCGGGCAGCCCAGGCATGATGGGCACAAATGACGAACATTGACGAAGTGCCGGGGCTGTTTCCTGCGGCGGGTGGTGCGCTGCTGGCGCTTCCGTCCGGGGAAACACGTGGCATCGGAGCGGATGACGCGCGTGCGCTGTTTCGCTCCGGCGACGTGCTGGTTGCGCACGCCATCTTCGTCGCTGGGCGGCTGAAGGTTGCTCCGAACCGGCCGGTGTTCGACGCGCTGGAACTGTTTGCGTTCGTGCGGCCAACACAGCCATGCGTCCCAAGCCCTCTCGGTCTCGCGCGCGCGCTGATGCTGCCGCTGCCCGACTGCGCTGAAGCGAGCGCGCGAACGTTGCATTCTGCGGCGCGTGCCTTGCTCAACGAATTGCGAGCGCTTCCTGCGCGGGAGCGCGAGCGGTTGCAGCCGCTTGCATCGTCGATGCTGAAAGCGGGTTGGCGCTGGGCACCATTGGTGCTGGAGGCAATTGGCCATCCGGAGCGGACGCAAGCGCCCATTGCCGGGTTCGATATCTGGCGCGCATTGCCGAAATGGGAAGACGAGACGCCGCCCGGCAAACCGGGCTCGGCGCCGGTGCTGGCTGCCGAAGCGATGGCGCGGCTGCACCAGCTGGTTGGCGGAAGGGAACCACGGCCGGAGCAGTCAGCGTATGCCGAAGAAGCCACACATGCTTTCGCGGCCCGCGAGCGCGCCGGCGCCCCCAAGATTGCTTTGATTGAAGCAGGCACCGGCGTCGGCAAAACCCTTGGCTACCTCGCGCCAGCGAGTCTGTGGGCGGAGAAGAACGGCCCCGGCCTGTGGATTGCCACCTACACCCGCAATCTGCAACGCCAGATCGTGCAGGAAGTGGCGCACCTCTATCCCGATCCCGCGGAACGCGACGACAAGGTGGTGGTGCGCAAGGGCCGCGAGAATTATCTCTGCCTGCTGAATTTCGAAGAAGCCGCGAAGCGCGTGGCGCTGGCGCCGGGGCAGCGCGCGGTGGTTCTGGCGCTCATCGCGCGCTGGCTTTCCGCAACAGCGGACGGCGATATTTCCGGAGCAGGTTTCCCCGCCTTCCTTGCCGCCTCTTTTCCACTTGGCGAGATCACCGATCGCCGCGGGGAATGCGTCTACGCCGCGTGTCCGCATTACCGCACCTGCTTCATCGAGCGCGCAATCCGGCGCGCGCGCCATGCACCTATCGTCATCGCCAATCATGCACTGGTGATTGCGCAGGCCGGACAGGATTGGCTCGGTGGCGATGACAAAGATGGCGCCTCAGAACGCCATGTGCGGTACGTATTCGACGAAGGACATCACCTGTTCGATGCCGCCGACAGTGGCTTCTCGGCTTTTCTGTCCGGTCAGGAAATGGCGGAACTCCGCCGCTGGATTCGCGGGCCAGAGGGGCGCGTGCGGACCCGCATGCGCGGCCTCGAAGAGCGGCTGAAGGATATCGTTGCCGGAGATGAGAAAGCCCAATCGGCATTGGGTGAATGCATTGCGGCGTCCGGCGCCCTGGCCGGGGAAGGCTGGATGGCGCGCTTGCATACGGCCAGCGCGCGCGGTGCGGGCGAAGGCTTTCTTGCAGAGGTGTACCGGCACGTGCGCGCGCGCACCGATGCCGACGACCGCTTCTATGCTCTAGAAGCTGAAACGTTGCCGCTGGATGATGCGTGCATCGCTGCGGCACACCAGCTTGGAGCATCGCTCGAGCGCCTGATTGCGCCGCTGCTTGCGCTGTCGCAGCGTCTGCGCAAACAGCTCGACGACAAAGCGGCTGAACTGGAGACTTACGAACGTGCGCGGCTCGAAGCGGCTGCTCGCGGGCTCGATCGCCGCGCCAAGCTCACGCTGCCCTCATGGGTAGCCATGCTGCAGATGCTGGAGAGCGATTGCGTCTCCGCAGAGTTCGTCGATTGGTTTGAAATCGTGCGGGAAGATGGCCGCGAGATGGATATAGGGCTCAGGCGCCACTGGGTCGATCCCACCATTCCGCTGGCGCAGGAGGTGCTGATGCCGTCGCACGGCGCGCTCATTACCTCGGCCACCTTGCGCGATGCGCCGCTGCATGCGGAAGATTGGCAATCGGCAGAAGTGCGCACAGGCGCCGCGCATTTGCCGGAGCCCCCTAAGCGTGCGTCGTTCGGCTCGCCGTTCCACTATGCTGAGCAGGCGCGCGTGTTCATTGTGGGAGACGTCAACCGCCGCGATGTTGAGCAACTCGCCGCCGCTTACCGCGAACTGTTTTTGGCGAGCGGTGGGGGGGCACTCGGCCTTTTCACTGCAGTGCGGGCCTTGCGCGCCGTCGAGCAACGCATTTCTACGCCACTCGCAGAAGCCGGACTCAATCTCTACGCGCAGCATGTCGATAGGCTGGACACCGGCGCGCTCGTTGATCTCTTCCGCGCAGAGGAAAACGCCTGCCTGCTCGGCACTGATGCCTTGCGCGACGGCATGGATGTGCCGGGACGCTCATTACGCCTTGTGGTGTTCGACAAGGTGCCGTGGCCCAAGCCCACGATCCTGCACAAGGCGCGCCGCACCCGCTTCGGCAAAAGCTACGACGATCTGCTCACGCGCCTGCGCTTGAAGCAGGCATTCGGCCGCCTGATCCGTTCGCAGGAAGACAAAGGCTGTTTCGTCATTTTGGAATCCGCCACGCCCTCGCGCCTACTCTCCGCCTTTCCCCCTGCCACCCCCGTCCGCCGCTGCGGCTTTGCGGAGGCGATCCGAGAAATCCGTGAATTCTTGCAGGAAGCGCAAGACGTTCACGCCGCCGCCGCTCTATAAGGGGGATATGGCGGAAACCGCAGAAAACCTGTTTGGCGAGGGCGACGCGGAGCTTGGTGAAACTTACGGCCGGCATTCCACGGGAATCCTGCCGAGCCATGTCCTGAAGCGGCTGATCCGGGCACGCCGCGAGGTGATCGCGGCCGAAGAGGTCGAAGACGCGCAGATCCAGCCTGCGTCCATCGATTTGCGCCTGGGCCCGGTCGCTTGGCGGGTGCGTGCAAGCTTTCTCCCCGGCCCAAACGCCACCGTGCGCGAAAAGCTCGGCGCCGTCGCCATGCACGAGATCGACCTCACCCAGGGGGCGGTGCTGGAAACGCATTGCGTGTACGTGGTGCCGCTGCTCGAGAGCGCGGAGTTTTCCTTCCGCGTTTCGGGCATTGCCAACCCGAAGAGTTCCACGGGCCGACTCGACGTCTTCACCCGCCTCATTGCCGATCGCGCGCAGGCATTCGACCGAATTGAGCCCGGCTACCGCGGACCATTGTACGCTGAAATCAGCCCGCGCACCTTCCCGGTGCTGGTGCGCAAGGGCTCGCGCCTTAATCAACTGCGCGTGCGCCGCGGCTCACCGCAGTTCACCGATACGCAGCTGAAGCGTCTGCACGAAGAAATGCCGCTGGTTGATGGCGCGGCCGACATCGACAACGGCCTCGCCCTCAGCGTGGATCTTGGCGGCGATGCGCGACGGCAGGTGGGTTGGCGGGCCCGCCGTCACACGGGCATCATTGACATCGACAAACGGGACGCGCTGGAGCCGCTGGATTATTGGGAGCCAATCACCGCCAGCCGCGACCGCTCCATCGTGCTCGATCCGGACGAATTCTACATCCTTGCCTCGCGCGAGGCGGTTTCGATCCCACCAGATTTCGCGGCGGAAATGGTGCCGTTCAACCCATTGGTGGGTGAGTTCCGGGTGCATTACGCCGGCTTCTTCGATCCCGGATTTGGACACGAGAGCGGCCATGGCCGAGGGTCGCGTGCGGTTTTGGAGGTCCGCTCCCGGGAAGTGCCGTTCATTATCGAGCACGGCCAGATCATCGGCCGGCTCATGTTCGAACGCCTCACCGATCCGCCGCCGGAAGTCTACGGACAGGGGATCGGCTCGCATTATCAGCGCCAGGGCCTGCGCCTCTCCAAGCATTTTCGGCAAGATTGACGAGGCCGCTTAACATACCATTGGCCAAATTGTTGCGGCGAATCCACACTGTGGCAAAATCATAAAAATAGTCCCCGCGCCCCGTTGCGTCCGGCCGTGCGCATAGCACACTTGCTCCGCCGCGGGTCCAGAGGCGCGGGGGAAGCGTATGGCGCCTCGCGGTAGTTGAGGGTCCGCATTGCAGGGGGCAGGATGGGGCGGCTGCAGCGCATACGGCGCCGGCCGCCTCATCAGTTTTTCAGCCGTGGTTGATGCCGTGAATTCCGTGACTCCCCTGCTCCGCACCAAGCGCTTGATCTTGCGGCCGCTAACCCTGGCTGATGCGCCGTCGTTACTGGAGGCCCGCAGCGATCCGGATGTGATGCGCTATTGGGACTGGCCGCCGCAGAAGACGAGCGCGGAAGTGGCGCAGGTCGTTGCCGACCATCGGGCACTGGTGGACGAGGGACGAGTGCTGTGGTGGGCGGTGCTGCAGTCGCCCTCCGGGCCTATCATCGGCGAATGCGATCTTTCCGATATCGACCGGCATCACCGGCGCGCAGAGCTTGGCTTTCTGTTCCGGCGCATTTCCTGGGGCAAAGGTTATGCCCGCGAGGCCACGGAGAGCATCGTCAAATATGCCTTCGGCCCGCTCGGCATGGAGCGGCTCTACGCGCGGATTCACGCCGGCAACGAACGCGCGCGCCGTTTGCTCGAACGGCTTGGTTTTTCGTACGAAGGAATGCTGCGCTCGCATGTCTGGCGCGAAGGCGCGCGCATCGATTGCCAAATGTTCGGGCAGCTGCGCGAGCGCTGAGCAGCGCGCATGTTTCAGTGAAGGGGAAAGCAATGCGGATTTCATTTCCGGTTTTGATATTGGGCGTGATGCTCGCTTTGGTGGGCTGCGATCAGAAAAATTCGGCGAACGTCACCGTTAGGGACAAGGATGGCAGCGTCACCATTTCGGCAAATGGTCAGCAGTTCGCCATGCATGGTCATGATGGTGCGCAGGGCGAGGTGACGATCTCCGGCAATGGCGGGAATTTCACCGTCCATGCGGGCGATGGGAAATCGGTGGTGGTGGTGAACGCCGCCGGCGTAAATGTCGGCAGCAAGCTGCCAACGTTTGTGTCAATCTATCCCGGCGCGAAGGTGGTCTCTACCATGAGCGGCGGCGATAGCAGGACCGGCGGCGGAACGGTGACGTTCGTGAGCAATGCCGCGCCAGCGGCGGTGATCGGCTTCTATAGACAGAAAACGGCGTCGGCAGGATTTCGGCAGAATCTCGATGCCAACGACAATGGCTCGCTGCTCTATTCCGCGACTTCCGGCAACCGCACCGTCCAGGTGCTTGCATCCAGTGACGGCAGTGGCACCCACGCGCAGATCACCTGGTCCGGGCGATAGCCGCGGCTTCGCTCCGAAGCGAAGCCGTGGTATGCCTGATGGAACGCGGGCGTAGTTCAATGGTAGAACGGCAGCTTCCCAAGCTGCATACGAGGGTTCGATTCCCTTCGCCCGCTCCAAATAATTACAAGCACTTGCGAGCGCAGTTCCGTCAGTGTGCGGAACAGTTTTTCCAGAGTTTTTCCGATTCTGTCTTTGTTCTGTTCTTGGCACCGGGTTCCCCGGTTTGCATATTGTTCCTTCGAGTCAGCACAAGGACAGTGGGGAATGGGGCGACGAGTAAGCCTTGGTCTGATGTTTGTCGCTCTCGTCGTCATGACTAGTTCTGCACGGGCAGACGATGTGAGCGATGGAGACGCGGCCTTTAAAAAAAGCGACTTTGCAGCCGCGGTAAGATTGCTAATGCCGCAAGCTCGGCAAGGCAACGCGGTCGCTGAGCTTGATATTGGACTAATGCATTTCAGCGGACATGGGCTGCCGAAAGATTACAGCGAGGCGGCGAGGTGGTTTGCCGCCTCGGCCCTACAAGGGCAGATCGGCGCACAAATTAACCTCGGCGTCCTGTATGCCACTGGCGATGGGCTCCCGCAGGATCATATCCGCGCTTACGTGTGGTTCAACGTTGCTGCATCAAGGAACAATTCCTCTGCCGCAAAGTATCGTGATCACATAGCTAGCGAGATCACGCCAGATCAGTTGCGAGCGGCGCAAGCGTTGGCGGACAAGTGCAAGGCTTCAAACTACAGCGACTGCGGCGGGACAGCCTCTACGCGGTAGAGCGGGCAGCATCCATCCGCTGAACGGGGGCGAATAAGAATACGAACCGAAGCCGCCCGCCGTAGCGGCCATAGCGACTGCCGCAAGCGGGGCAATCTGCCGCTGCGCTTGATGAGCGGTGCCCACGTACTGTTGCTGTGCATCTAGCTATGCCACCAATCATAGCTGAGTCGCGCCATTTCTACCTAGCATCGGGCAAACCTCCGGGCACCTAGA
>DATAVW010000241.1:0-14102 GCA_036267515.1 Rhizomicrobium sp. | reverse complement strand
GGAGAACGTGTACACGATGAAGAAGGCGGGCTGAAGCGCCGGCCGCCAGGCACGCGTGTCTAACCCACCTGTTTTACAACGAAAATCCCCGGAAGGTTGTTTTTCAAATTCGAGGTAACCCCTCCCCCATTTTTCGCTGCGACGCTTCGGTGTCTCACGTTTCCATTCGAACCTCCGGAAAACGAAGGGGCCTCCCCATAGGCCGCCGCCCCTTCCACCAACTGAGACCGTCCTCCCTTCGCTGCGTCCGGAAAGATCATTGTTCGTTTTGTTTGACGAAAATTCCTGCCCCGTCCCCGCGTGCGGCGGATTTGTTTGCAAAAAAGAGGGGGGTGGGGTCCCCCCACCATTTCCCACAAGACCAGACGATACGGTTTGCCGTGCGTGCGAGCACTCGAAATCAAAGTATCTGAGCATAGCGCGCAGACCATTTAACGGAGCTGTGCGCGCGACTTGTCCAGATTTGAGTTTTGCACGTTGGAACAGCCGCACTTTTCATAGCGCAAGTGTAAGGCCGGACTCGCAGTGGCGAACGAATTTATTTTCGCCGTTAATTCCTCACGCCCTTTCGCCGCGCAGTGGGGATCATCGTGCCGCCATTTTCCGTCATGAGCCGCTTACGGCGGATTTTGTTGTTCGCCGAAGGAGGAGCTGATCATGATCTGCGGCTTCATCGGCGCGGGGAGAGGTGAAGGCGCCGGTGGCGCCCTCACCCTATCCAGTCCTCAGAGCGATTTCGACAGGCCGGCGAAGAAGCCGCGGCGGGCGCCGAATTGCGGCGCTCCCACGCCGATGCCGGAGCCGTCGCGGATTTCGTACTCCTTGTCGAACACATTGATCACGTCGAAGCGTGCTGTGAGGCCGTCTACAGGGCCCAGGTCGAAGTCCTGGCTCACGCCCAGGTTGACCACGGTGTAGCCGGGCACGTGCTCGCCGTTCGGCACTGCGCCATCCTTGCGGAGGCCCGAGCCGTAGAGCAGATCGGCCGACAGCCGCGTGCCTTCCCACAATTTGTAGGAGGCGCCTGAGGAGATCGTCAGGTACTGCTCGTGATCGAGATGAATGAAGTGATCCTGGATGTAGGCAAGATCGCCGGGATCGAACTGGAACTGGCTTGAGACGATGTCTTTACCTTCGGCGTGGGCAAGGCCGAAATTGGCGTAGGCCAACAGATTGTCGGTGGTGTAGTCGGCGGTGAATTCAAGCCCGTACTGCTTGCCATCCTTGTAGTTGAAGGGCGTCAGAATGATCGGCGCGCCGAACTGGCCTTCATCGATCAGGTCTTTTGACTTCTTGTAGTAGCTGTCCACCCCCAGCGTGATGTTCTCCATCACCTTCTGGCTGACACCGGCATCGAAGTAGTTCGCCCGCTCCGCCTTTGGCGTATCGTTCAGCAGCAGGTTTGGCGCGGCTGTCGTATTGAGGAACTTGTCGACCGATTCCGTGGCGATATTCTCGAACGGCGGCGGCGAGAAGTAGCGCGAGTATCCGGCGTGGACGGTTGTGGAGTCAGTGGGCTGCCACACCACGTTGACGCGCGGGCTGAGCTGATCGCCGCTGCTGAAGGCATCGTAACGGTCCCAGCGCAGACCATAATTGACGGTGAGATTCTCGAAGACCTTCCACTCGTCCTGGACATAGACGCTGTAGGTCTTCTGCGTGGCTGTCCCATTGTCGAGCACATCGAACGGCACGTCGCTGGTTTGGGTGCAGGGCTGAATGCCGCCCATCGCGCAATCCGCATGCAGCACGCTCGACAGGGTGTCGCTGGTCGCATCGTCGTATTCGAACAGCAGGCCCATGCGGATGGTGTGATCGCTGGCGATACGCCAGGCGCCATCGGCCTGCGCGCCATAAGCCTTGTCGCTCTTGAACGCGGATTGGGCGATGCCGTTGTAGAGCAGATCGCCCAAGGGATCGGGCGCGAAGCCCAGGCTCGAATAGCGGAAGAAACCGGAGACCTGGAAATCGAAAGCGCCCTGGCTGTGGAGGTAGCTGAGGGTTCCGAAATCGGTGATTTCGCGTTGCCGCTCGTCGAGATTGTTGCTCAGGAAATCGGTCTGCCCGTTCACCACAAAACCGGCGTCAGGCTGAAGCCCGCGAGAGTTCGGTATCTGGAACCGGTCATTCGACACCCCGACGATTGCGCTGACGCTGCTGTGCGCATCCAGAATGTCTTCAAAATACCCGAAGCCATGATACTGGGTTGTGCGGTCGTGCAGCGGATCTGCGCTGCCGTCCGGCGATTCAATGCCGAGCGTGTTTGTGAGATAGTCGCCGGAGACGAAGTAGTTGAAGTTGCCGGAAGAGCCGCCGTAATCGAAGCTGGGCTCGATCTCGCTGTGGCTGCCGCCATAGATGCCCATCTGTCCACCCGGTTCGAACAGGCCGGTTTTGGTTTTCACATCGACGATGCCGCCCGTCACGAGGCCGTATTCGGCCGGCAACGCCCCAGTGAGGATGTTCATGGAGCCGACCAGCCGCGGGTCGAGCGTCTGCCCGAACACGCTGATGCCTTCCGGCAGAATGACTCCGTTCAGGCGGTATTGCAGCGCTGCGTGCTCGCCGCGCACGTGAAACTGCCCGAACGAATCCTGCACCACGCTGGGCGCCTGCAGCAGCACCTGATTGAGCTGCTCGTTTTCGCCGCCCGGTTGGGCTTGGATATTCTCGGAAGTAATCGTGTAGGCGGAGGCGCCGGTTTGTGTCTGAATGCCGGTGCGGGCTTCCGACAGTCTCTGCGCGGTGACGGTGACGGTTTCCTCTGCCTCCTGCGCGCGCAGGGGCGTATTCAGCAAGGCGGTGGTTGAGAGCAGCCCGGCCAGCACAGCCGAGGTCTTCCAAGGATGAAAAGACATGAGGCCAGTTCCCCTTCATGGGATGCGCCCGCCGATGCGTTGTCGCGGGCGTGGATGTGGCGGATGAATGACGGGACGAACCGCGCGGGCTTTCGCGTGTGCGGGTTCGGTCTCGCTACGTCACGGTGGAGTTAGCGGCGCGGTGGCGCCCGGCCTTGCCAGTTGTGGGAATTTGGCTGGGCGGCGCGGACAAGGGCAATCGCAAGCGGAACGATCGCGGCCGTAAGTTGCGGCAGGATCAAGACTGCCGCTGTTGGCCAGACAAACTGCCCCATATGTCCGACCGCCTGGCACAGCGGACATTTGGCAGGGTCATCATTCACCGGAACATGATCGCGCGCGGGAAGCCGCTGATGTGTTTTCGCCTTGGCCGGCGCTGAATCCGACTCGAAGTCAACAGACGCGACACCGAAGGAAGACGGATGATGATGGATGTGGGTCTGGGTGGCGTAACTTTGAAACAGGAAGACCGTGGCGACGAACAATAGAAATGCGTGCCGCCATGAAGGCAGCCGGAATGACTTAACGAGTGCCTTTTCGGAGCGGATCGTTTCTCTCCCGCGAATGCGGACTCTTTAGCAGAACAAGCGAAGCTTTGGCCAGAGCAGCTGCTGAGGCCCGCAGTACCAAACCTTGGCGGCCGCTACAAACCGGGATAGCCGGAGATCGTCAGCGCCAGCACAAACAGAAAGAAAAGGGCGGCGAGCGCCACGGCGCTCCAGACGATTGCCTTTTCAACCGCCGAACTCATGCATCATTGTACGCCGGCTCTCGGAAACGCGAAGCATGCCGGCGGATTAATGATGCTCCATGTGATGCGCTATCCAGCCTGAACCTCGGCGGCGCGGCGGGCTTCCGCGGCGCGGAGGGCCTTGCCTTTGCGCCGCTGGTGCTGCGCGTAGAACCAGGTCCACAGCGACAGCGCGCCCATGGTGCTGTAGCCGATGATGGGACCCACAATCAGGTATTCACCAATGGACATCGTGAAGATCAGCGCGGCGGACACGGCGGCATCGGCCAACAGACCGAAGCCCCACACCAAGGTCATGATCATCATGACGCGACGGAAGTATTTGTTGGTCTGCAGCGATTCGAACTCCTGCAACTCGTTCGAGGATTTGCGCATCATGCTCGCGCGCGCCAGCTGGTAGATCAGCGGCCGGCCGATGGCGGCCGAGCCGAGAAACACACAGCCGATGATGACCGTCACCAGCTTCTCGCGCAGCTGCAGGAAGCGCACACCGCCGCCGCCCACAAATGCCAGAAGCGAAAGACCGATGCCCAGAAGCACGAGAATCGAAAGTGCGTCGATGCGGCGGTGGCGGGCAAACTCGACAATGCTCCACAGAATGGGCGGCGCGGAGGACGCCATCAGCGCCTTCACGTCCCCGAGCTGCTTCTGCGCCAGGACGTAGATGACGTAGGGCAGCACGAAATTGACGAGCAATTCCAGTGCCGTGGCCCTGCCGTGCTCCCGCAAATACACCTGAACTTTTCCGAGGATCTCGCGCACTTTCCCTCTATCCGTGCTGGCAGGGATGCTCCTAGGCGGCATCACCCAATTCGAGGTATGATGCCTCAAATTGGGGAGAGATGGGATGAGCGGCAAGACATTGGTGCGTGCGGCAAGTGCATTGGCGCTGGGCTGCGGTATGGCGCTGTGCGGATCTGCATATCCGTCGGCGGCCTCCGCCAAGCCACAGATCGTCACCTTCGATCCGGCGGGATCGATCGGCACCTATCCCTGGCAGGCGAGCGAGGACGGCAGCATTGTCGGGTTCTGGTACGATAGCACCGAACAGGTCACCAAAGGTTTCATTCGCGCTCCCGACGGTACGATCACCAGCTTCGACCATCCGGATTCCCGTACCACGGCGGCCTATAGCCTCAACCGCAAGGGCATCAGCACGGGTTACTACACGGTCGATGCTGGCAATCACCCCGGCTTCATCCGCCAGACCGACGGCACGCTGGATATCTTCCACGCGCCTGGTGACGACAGCGGCACCTTTCCCATCGCCATCACCGCCAAGGGCGCGATCGCCGGCACCTATTACGATCTTTATTCCATCCCGCACGGCTTCCTGCGCAAGGCAAGCGGCAAGATCGCCACCTTCGATGTGAAGAATGACACCTATGGCACCAACGCGATGAGCATCAACGCCGATGATGTCATTGCAGGGCACTACGGCGATGACAGCGGCTTCGTGCACGGTTTCGTGCGCGACTCTGGCGGCAAGATCAACAGGTTCGATGCGCCGAACGCCCCGACCGGCACGTTTCCCATGAGCATCAACAGCAGCGGCGCGATCGCGGGTTATTCCAGCGATTCGAACTATGTCTTTCACGGCTTCGTGCGCGGCGCAGACGGCACGATGGCCACGTTCGATGTTCCGGACGCGGCTGCCACGGTGGTGAACAGCATCAACGACAAGGGCGATATGACCGGCTACTACGAAGACAATAATTTCGTAGCGCATGGTTTCGCGACAAAGGCGAAGGGGAATATCCAGACGATCGATGTCTCTGGCGGCGCGGGCACCTACCCCAACAACATCAACAATCACGGCGTGATCACCGGCTGGTACACGGATGCCGATGGCGACTACCACGGCTTCCTGCGCAGCAAATAGCGTCGCTGCTTGGGGCAGGCGAATGGCAGATGTTCGTTCTGGCGCTTAGCGGATAAACCCGAACCGCGGATACAGATTGGCGCAGGCGGCCTGAATTTGCGCTGCTCCGGCATCGCTTTGTGCGTCGCTCAGGTACTCCAGCAGGCAGTTGTCGTAGTCCTGTCGTGACGTCGTCGATAGCCCAAGCGGATGATAGATGTCGTTGCAGGCGCTGCGGATCATCTGAACGGCAATTTCCGAACGGGTGCCGGCGGTGTACTGCAGCACGCATTGCGAGGCCTGCTGCTGGCGGTTTTGGATGAACTGCGCCGTTGCGGCACTGCCCTGACATGCCATTGCGACAACCACACCGCAGACGAGTCGCCAGCTCATCGATCCGATCCCTTCGTCTGGTCCAACGCTACGCCGCCTGCGAAAATCCCGTCAACTGCCCACATATCGCCGCAGCGGGCTGCCTGATCGCGGCGAATTCTGCACATTCCTCATTTTTCGCTTAACGAATTATTTGCGGCTCGCCCTTACCTTCTCCGCCATTCCCGCATATCAGGAGAAAAGCGTGTTCCCCGAATTACCGGACAAGCTGATTTGGGCCTTGGCCGTTGTGGCGACGATGGCGGTTATCGCCACGCGGGGACATGCGGACGTTACGCCGATGGCTGCTCTCAGCAGCCATGTTTCTCAGCAATTGACTGCCTCCACGACCACGGTGCACGCCAGGTACTGGTAGAGCGTTTCCAAACAGCCGGCGATGAGCATCGACCGCCGGATCAAGATCACCCTTTAACAAGCGCCTCGATTTCAGCGACGATCAGTTGCCACGCGGCCGACTGCGGATTGATCAACTCGAAATGCCCCGCGCCCGCAATCATGATTTCACGCGGAGATTCGTGCGCAGTACGCGCCTTCTGCGCGAAGCGGGTGTCGAACGCCTTCGGCACGATCGCGTCGAGATCGCCAGATATCAGCACATAGGGCATGCCGATCGGAAGCAGACGCGCGGGCGACGTATCGGCGTAGACATCGGCGCCTTCGCGCGTGTGGGCCGACACCAGCCTGTCGATGGTTTTCGGACCGCCGCAGGCGAGCGGTCCGTTCGTACGGTAATCTTCCAGATCGAGAATGCCCGCCAGACTGACGATGCCACGCACGTGCAACGGATTCGTGCGGTACAGCGGACTTGATTTCGGCAGATGCGCACGCGCCGCAGCCCACAAGGCGAGCTGCCCGCCGGCGGAATGACCTGCCAGCAACACGCGCGAAACATTCAGCCCGTTTTCCGGCGCCAACTCTCGCAACAAATCAAGCGCCGCCGCCACATCGAGAAATGTGCCGGGATAGCCGCCACCCTCATGTCCGAGCCGCCGGTAGCCGATGTTCCACACGGCATAACCGCGCCGTTGAAGATCGGCGGCCGCATAATCCATCAGCTCAGGTCCGGACAGTTTGGCAAGCCAGCAACCTCCATGGATCAATACGATGACGGGATGCGGGCCCATGCCAACGGGCAAGAAAAGCGTTCCTTTCTGCTGATCCGCTGGGCCATAGGTCACCATTCTTGTCGGCGCCGGCCGCGGACGGGCCAGCAGGTCCGTGTAGAAAATCGGCGTGGCGGATGTAGCGCCAGAATCCATGCTGACCATTTGCGGCAAATGACGTGACGCTTTCCAGTCCGATGGCCTGCCAGCCCGACGCCATGCTCAGGCCTCTGCGAGTTGCATGCGAAAGGCCGACCGGCTAAATCCCCCCGTGCGGTCAAGGCCTTGGGTAGGGCGCCGGCCTTCCGCGGCCCCTAACCCTGCCGAAAGGATCATCCGCTTGAGCGACATCTTCCGCGAAATCGAGGAGGAGGTTCGCCGCGATCGCCTCGAAAAAATCTGGAAGGAATACGGCGACTATATCGTTGCCGCCGCGGCCCTGGTGATTCTTGCGGCCGCCGGCTTCCGGCTCTGGAATGTCTATGAGGCGCGCGAAAGCGCTGCTGCCTCCAGCCGATATCTGATCGCCCAACAGCTGCTCGAGAGCGGCCAGGCGCGGGCGGCCGCCGATGCCTTCGCCCGCCTGTCCAAGACTGCACCGGGCGGCTACGCCAAGCTTTCCCAGCTCCAGGAGGCCGATGCACTGCAGGCCTCGGGCAATACCACAGCGGCGCTTGCAAACTACCGCAAGCTCGCGACGGACAGCGACGAGATGATTTCGGCCGTAGCTCGTCTTCGGGCCGCCTGGATTTTGGTGGAGGGGGCACCGAAATCGGACGTGGAATCGCTGATCGGCGGCCTGGCAGCAGAAAGCAGCCCCTGGCATCAGATAGCGCGCGAGATTCTCGCCTATGCCGATTATCATGCGGGCGCGACGAAGCAGGCTCTGGCGGAATTTCGGACGCTGTCGAAAGACCCTAAGGCGCCAGCCGGGGTGCGCGGTCGCAGCAACGGCATGGTCACGTTCCTCACCGCCGGCGGCGAAAGCAACGTCGGCAAGCCCGTTTATCCCGAACTTCCCGGAACTTTAACGCGCGTTGCCAAACCTGGCGCTGCGAATGCGCCCGCCGGCAATACGCAGCAGGCGACGGCACCTTCCAATACCAACGTTCCGCAACCCGCCCCTGCAAATGGCGGACGGCAAACAGCGCCACCCAACACCGGTGCAACGCAGACGAGTCCCGCGAATGCTCCCTCCCCCGCGGAGACAAAAGGTCAAACTCCGAAATGAAATCTTGCGTGCGTGTGATTGTATGCGCGGCGGCGCTTGCGCTTGCCGGCTGCGATACAGTGAGTGGCGTCACCGATACGGTGAATAGCCTGACCAATGGCTGGTTCGCTTCTGTGCACCGCTCCAACATCAAGGGCGAGCGTATTTCGGTATTGGCGGCCGATGAATCGCTGAAGCCCGATCCAGAACTTGCCTCCACGAAAGTCGTGCTGCCGAAGCCCTACCGGAATCCGGCCTGGCCACAGCCCGGCGGCTATTCCGCCAACGCCATGTACCATCTCGAAGCGAGCGGCCCGCTGGCGATAGCGTGGCAAGAGCAGGCCGGCAAAGGTTCCGATAATGATTCCCGCCTCACCGCGGCACCCATCGTTGCCGAGAGCCGCGCCTATGTGCTGGACGCTCAAGCGCATCTTTATGTTTTCGACGCGCGTACCGGCGCACCCTTGTGGGACAAAGGGCTTGCACCCTACGCAGAAAACGGTTTCCTGAATTCCGCCTCGTTCGGACTGATGGGGAAGAACACGTCCATCGATCCGTCCAAGGGATTTGGTGGCGGTGTCGCTTTCGATTCCGGAAAGGTGTTCGTCACCACCGGCTTCGGCAATGTGTTCGCGTTGGACGCACGTAATGGCAAGCAGCTGTGGAAAGTGAATCTGGACGTGCCGATCGTGAACGCGCCAGCGGTGAATGGCGGTCGCGTGTTCGTGTCGAGCGAAGACAATCACTTCTATGCCCTCGCGGAGGAAGACGGACGCAAGCTCTGGGACCACCAAGGCATCACGGAAACGGCGGGCATTCTGGAAAGCACCAGCGCCGCTGTTGCCGGGGATTACGTCATCGCGCCATATACCTCCGGCGAGCTTTACGCCTTGGGTGTCGCCGATGGCCGTCCCGCCTGGAGCGAAATGCTGACGCGCTCCGGGCAGCAAACCGCACTTTCCGAACTGGACGACATTGCCGGCCGGCCTGTGGTGGATCGAGACATGGTGTTTGCGATCAGCCACTCCGGTGTGATGGCTGCAATCAACATCAACACCGGCGAGCGCGTGTGGTCCCGCGATCTGGGCGGCATTCAAACGCCATGGGCAGCAGGTGATTTTGTTTATGTTCTCACCATCGACTCGCGCCTCATCTGCCTGCAGCGCAAGGACGGCAAGGTGAAGTGGATACACCAGCTGCCGCCATGGGAAGACGAGGTGAACAAGGAGGACGCCATCGTGTGGACCGGCCCGGTGCTGGTCTCGGACAGGCTGATCGTGGTGTCGTCCAACGGCCGTGCCTATTCGATTTCGCCCTACACGGGCGCGCTGCTCGGAAAAACACAGATTCCAGACGGCGCCTATATTCCGCCGGTGGTTGCGAACGACACGCTGTATCTGCTTACCAACACGGCACAACTCGTCGCGCTCCGCTGAGGCGGATGGCAAGTCCGCGAATAGCTCTGCGGATTCGCGTTCCCATTCGCTATTCGCTATTCCCCGTTCGCTATGCCGCTCACCGTCGCAATCGTAGGACGACCGAACGTCGGGAAGTCCACCTTGTTCAATCGGCTTGCCGGCCGGAAAATCGCCATCGTTCACGACACGCCCGGCGTTACCCGCGACCGCATCGAAGCCGAGGCGCAACTGGGCTCACTTGCTTTGCGCATTGTCGATACGGCCGGTTTTGAAGATGCCAGAGGCGATACATTGCCCGCCCGGATGGTGGAGCAGACACGGGCGGCCATTCGCGATGCCAATGTTTGCCTGCTGGTGATCGATGGCCGCGAAGGCATCACCGCCGGCGACGAGATTATAGCCTCCGAATTGCGAAAGTCCGGCAAACCGGTGGTACTCGCCGCAAACAAAATCGAAGGCCGCGCCGCGGCAGCCAATGTGGCCGAAGCATATTCATTGGGCGTCGGCGAGCCCGTCGCGCTTTCTGCGGAACATGGTCTGGGGCTTCGCGATCTCCTCGATGCGCTTGCGCCGTTCGCGGAGGGCGTGGGCGAAACGGCGCCACAAGAAGAATCTGACCGGCCTTTGAAACTCGCAATTGTGGGGCGCCCCAACGTCGGCAAATCGAGCCTCTTTAACGCTCTGATGGGCGAAGAACGCGCCCTCACCTCGCCGGAGGCTGGCACCACGCGCGATGCAGTGATCGCGCAATGGGAAGTCGAGGGCCGTTCGTTTCTCCTTCATGACACCGCGGGTTTGCGCAAGCGCGCGCGCGCCGCAGGACACACACTCGAAGAACTGTCCATTGAAAGTACGCTGGAAGCGATCCGGTTTGCCGAATGCGTCATCGTGCTGATCGATGCCACTGCGCCGTTCGAGAAACAGGACCTTGCGATCGTCGATATGGTGGCGCGTGAGGGCCGCGCCATTGTCTTCGCCATCAACAAATTCGACCTTCTAGAGAACCGTTCGGGCGCGATTGGGCGGTTTCGCGAGCAACGCGATGAACTGCTGGCCCAGGTTCTGGGGGCGCCGCTGATTGCCACGTCCGCCCGCACCGGTGAAGGCGTCGAACGCGTGCTCGAAGCAGTGCTGGCGGCGGACAAGGCGTGGAACACGCGCGTCGGCACGGGCGAGATCAACCGCTTTTTGCAGCAGGCACTGGCGCAGCACCCGCCGCCGGCCATTCACGGCCGCCGCGTGCGCATCCGCTATATGACTCAGCCGAAAGCGCGGCCCCCGACATTTGCGCTGTTCGGCAACCAACTGAAGGCGCTCCCGGATTCCTATTTGCGCTATCTGCAAAATGCGCTGCGCGAAACGTTCAATCTCTACGGCACGCCACTCCGCTTCTCACTCCGGACGACCAAGAACCCGTATGCGGGCTAGTGTCGATACGACACCAGTTCGCCGTTTTTCATGCAGGAGGGCGAGAGCAGCTCCGCGATCAGGGGTGCAACCGCTTCCGGCGGATCAAGCGTCGCCGGATCCTCGCCAGGCATTGCCTTGGCGCGCATTTTCGTTCGCAAGGGACCCGGATTGAACAAATTCACCTTGACGTTGGAGTTTGCGCATTCGGCGGCATAGGTGAGCGCCAGCGCTTCCAGCGCGGCCTTCGCGATGGAATACGAACCCCAATACGGCCGGAAATTGCGTGCGGCGCCCGACGAGATGAACAGCACCCGCGCGGCGTCGGATTTGCTTAGCAACGGGTCGAGCGAGCGGATCAGCCGCCAGTTCGCCGTTACATTCACCTCGATGGACTTCTGCCAGACCTTGGGATCGAGGTGCGAAAGAGGGGTGAGCACCCCCAGTTCGCCGGCATTGCCGAGGAAACCATCCAGTTTTCCCCAACGCTCGAAGATGGTAGCGCCCAACTGATCGATGCCTGCGAAATTGGTCAGGTCGAGCGGCACAAGCGTCGCGACGCCCCCCACTTTGCGAACTTCGTCATCGGTTTCCTCGAGCCCGCCCACCGTGCGCGCCACCAGCACGAGATGTGCGCCATGTTTCGCCAGTTCAACGGCAGCAGCGCGGCCAATGCCGCGCGAAGCGCCGGTCACCAGCACAATGCGCCCACTGTTCACGACGCGCCGCCATAGCAATAAGACATCGCATGCAATTGAAAGCGTGCCATCCGGCGCAATGTGAGTGCCATTGCGCCATCCACGTCCTCAACGGCCGCGAGCAGATTTAAAAAATGCAGACGGTTGGCATGCTGGATGGTTTCGAATGCGGTTTCGAAATCGGAAAGGCCCGCGCCGCGCATCAGCGCACGAAAAATCGGTTTGCTCTCGCGCGGATGGCGCCTGTTGCCGATCATGAGAAATTCCAGATTGACCACGTCCTGCGTCCGTAAAAGTTGGGGAGACCAGACTTCTTTCGCGGGATCAAGACCGCCCAGCATTCTCCCGATCTGCACCGGCCTTTGGCCGACTTTGCCCTGCAGCGCAATGCTGAAGGCCTGCGGCTGATCGGCGGCAAAACCCCAAGTCATGAACATCCCATGTGAATCGAAATCGGCATACTTGACCAGCACCTCCCCTGAAAATGTTCCATGAATCCAGACGCCGTCACGGGTGAAAATGGGGGGACCCGCTCCGTGGTTGGCCAGTTCTACGAAGGGCATGAAAACCGTGCGGCCTTTGTAGCGAATGGGACGCGAGCCGACGAACAGCTCCTCGACCAGGCGGTTCGTAGGGTCTGCAAACCATGGGCCGCAATGAAATTCGGATGTGAGCGCCTGCCGCAATTCCGGCGGGACCTGCTGCGCCTGCTCGACAATTCGCTCCAGATCGCCACGCGCGGCGCCGCCCCAGGACAGTGTGTTCTGATAGTTTTCCACGAAACTCCGCTCGCGGCTGCCCATTTTGGCATCAGGCGCGAGGCGAAAGACTCCGTCGTGAAATTCTGCCCAGGCCGCGTCGGCCAGAAGGTGATCCGGAATCCGGATCGCGACCGGCTTCGCCGGATCTAACGGAAAGAGACCGCGCCCGTAGACGCCGTCCCGAAGACAGATATTCTCTGCGATTCCACCGAGTTCGCGGAATTCCGCCAGAAGGTCTTGCCATGCGCTGTCGTTCATGTCGGATAAACGATAGCGCAACAGGGAACTTCCATCCACGGATCAGGAGCAAGCGCTCGCCTGCGCGTCAACACTTCTGTTAGCTTCGCCTGATGATGCGGGTCTTCGCATGCGTCATGGAGTTCTTTGGAATGCAATCGGCATGGTGGTGCGCCTGGATTATGTGCACTGCCCTATTCACCCTTTCGCCAGTTCAACTCGTAACTGCGGACCCAGCGGCGGTATTCACGGATATTTCCCGTGGACATCTTGTCGATATCGGCGGGGGACGGCGAATGAACATCGTTTGCCTCGGCCATGGCTCGCCGACGGTCATGTTCGAATATGGCCTGGGTGGCAATCTGCTGAACTGGAAAAGGATCGTCGAGCCCGTTTCGGAGTTGACCACCGCCTGCTTTTACGATCGCGCTGGTTACGGCGACAGCGATGCTTCATCGCGTGCGATGACAGCGCAAAATGTTACCGATGATTTGCACTGGCTGCTCGACAAGGCGCGTGTCAGGAAACCGATCGTGTTGGTGGGCCATTCACTCGGCGGCCTTTATGCCACGCTCTACGCCGACCGTTTCCCCTTGCAAGTGGCGGGGCTGGTGCTGATCGATCCGGCTTTCGCCGGTCAGGATCTGGGCGAAACACCGGAGGAAAAAGAACGCGCGGCGTCAATATATGCGCAATCGCAAGTAAATATCGCGCGCTGTACGGCCCTTGCACATCAGGGCCTATCGTCCAGCAATCCTGCCGGCTGTTTCGAACTTCCGCCGAATGCCACACCATCCGAAAGAGCATATCTGGTGCGGCAATATACGAAGCCTGCTCGTTGGGATGCCATGTTGTCGGAATCGAAAAACCTGCACGCTGCCGGCGCGTTGAGCGAGGACGAGCTGGAAGAACAGCGCGCCGCCCGCTCATTTGGTGACAACCCGGTGATCGTCGTTACAGCCGGCACCGCGCCGAAGCAGCCGGACGAAACCGAAGCGGAGCACCAGAAAAACATGGCGCACTGGAAAGCAGGACATGACCGTCTCGCTGCCCGCTCAAGCCGCGGCGAATCCATTGTGGTTCCCAACGCCACGCACATGATCCAGCTGGACCAACCGCAGGCGGTGATCGAGGCCATTCGCAAAGCGGTCCTCACGGTCCGTGCAGCGAAAACGAAGGCCCTTTAATGAAGGCCGCCTCGGGCGCCTTGGAATTATGCCCGTCCGGACTTTTAATCGCGGCAACCTGGGGGATTCGAAATGAGCGCAGCTGCTCTCGCGGTTCTGATTGTGGCGGCATCCGTGGCATTCGCGAGCCTGGGCGTGCTTCTGGGCCGGCGCGTACTGCACCAGCATGTTGCCGCGTTTCATAACGAGGTGATTATCTCGCTCTTCGCCACGGCAAG
>DATAVW010000240.1:0-2566 GCA_036267515.1 Rhizomicrobium sp. | reverse complement strand
ATACCTATGCGCGTGTGACTACAGAGAAACTGCACGCGCCGGATCATCGCTCGAAGTCCTCAGCGGATTTCGAGGGCGCATACGCGTCCTACAAGCGTGCGCTTGTGAAGGCAGGGCTTTCATGCGGCTGAACTCATCTTCGGCGCATTTTCCCAGATGCGCCAAAGGCCACGATCTCACTAGCACGTTTCATCCTTTCCGTGCCGGTGGATCGTGGGCCGCCCTTTTACCGTGAGGAATGAAGACATGCAGGAAACCTGTTTCAAAGCGAAGTTCGGCAAACGCGAATACTCGTTCCAACTCGGGCACGCGCAGCTTTACGAACTCGAAACCGGCGCGGAGTGGCGTGATGATCCGGGACTGCGGCAGCTGGCGCTTATGCACGCGCAGCTGACTGCAGACCGCGCACGCGGTCCCATTCCAAAGCTGTTTGCCAGATTGCGCAGCGGCGATTGGACCATGCCGGACGTAACGCACACTATCCGGCTGGCTCTTATTGGCGGCGGCGCATCCGCAGAGGAAGCGCAGACGTTGGTTGCCGGGCACGTACTGGATAGGCCGCTTGCGGCCAGCGTGCAGCTCGCCATTGCGGCGGTAGGTGCGGCGCTGGTCGGCAAGAAAGAAGCGGCCGCAGCGTGAGCGCGGGCGTTCAGTGGAAGAATGCGGCGCGATTCAAGAAGAAACTCGCCCTTCTGCCGCCGGCGGTCGCGGAAGCGGCGCGGGGCGGGCTGGTGGATCGCGCGCAACAGGTTGTCGATGCCATGAAGCAGATTGTTCCCGTTCGCACGGGGCGCTCCGCGACAGCATTACCTTCACGCTGCCTGGAACAGACGTGAAGAACGACTCCAAGGTGACGATTACCGCAGGCAGCAAGAAAGCATTCTGGGCCAAATGGGTGGAATACGGCACCGTGAAAACACACGCGCAGCCGTTCTTCTGGCCGACGTGGCGCGCATACAGGCGCACTGGAAAATCCAAGGTAACGCGGCGGGTGACCGGCGCCACTGCCGCGATTGTGTTTCGCTGCTGATGGAGGGAGCAATGGAACACGCCAACATCTGCGACTGACGGCCGCTGCCACTGGACGAGAAGGCCCGCTGGCAACGGCGGGCCTTTTCTATTGCGGTGGATTCGCGAGCAGGTACGGATAGCCGTTGTTGATGTTCGGCGACTGCCCCCAAATTTCCGGATCGAAACCAGCAGGTAGCGAGGATTTTAGCTGCGCATCCGTGAGCCCGGTCACACCATCGCAGCTGCCCGTTTCGCATCCATTCGTGGCGCCGCTCGTATCGATGTCCCAATAATCGGCTGAATGACCGGGGGCGGAATCGAACCCAATAAACCCAGCTCCGCCGTTTACGGCCCCAGTTGAGTAAGAAGTTGTAATACTACTATGGTATCCTGTCTCACCGGCCAGACCGCCGCCATTGCCCCGGTCACTGGTTGACGCGGTGGAATACGAGTCTGTGATTGTTTCGTCGTTCGCGCCCACAAGACCGCCCACCGATCGCGTCCCTCGAATCTTTTGCACAGAACCGGTTGCAAAGGATTGACTCACCACTCCTCGGTTGGCGCCTACGAGGCCACCGGGTTCAACACCGCTAACCGTTGCCGACGAGTGGCTTGCGACGATTGTTCCGTCATTTATCGCCACAAGGCCACCATTATAGTAGCCCTCACCTCCGACACCACCGGACACGAAGCAATGCTTCACCGTACCATAGTTGGAGGCCAGCAGGCCGCCAGCGTCTTCATTGCCGCCGCGCTCGGCGCGCATGTCCACATTCGTGAGATTCACATCGCGAACGACTCCGTAGTTTAGATGGATCATGGACGCACTGGTGCGCTTGGCATACGTCACTACCGCCAAGTTCTGGATGGTGTTTCCCAGACCGTTGAGCACGCCGTCGGTAGACCCTTCGGCACCCAATGCATGAATCGGCGCCACACTGTACTGGCCGTCCTGTCCGGCATCGTAATCAGAAGCCAGCGCAAAGAATCCCTGTGGGTTCGCCGCGATGGCTGCGCTCAGGCTGCTGAGCGTGTTTGCAAGAACGTAGCTGGCGCCTTCAATGATCAGGCTGCTGTTAATGTGCCGGAATTGGATTTTGCCTTTCTTTCGGAACAGCAGATCGTCCTCGGGTTTGATCTCACCATAGTTCAGGGTCAGCGCGCCGGCGCCAGCAACCGTGACCGGCGCATTGACGATGATGTTGTTGCCCACGCTCAGCGTCAGCCGGCTTTTGCTCGACCAACGGAAGCTGTGATCGATTTCGAGACCGGCAGCTGTCGTGATGCCATCGCCACCCTGCACCGTGACATCGCCGCCCGCCAGCATCCCTTCGAGATCGCCGATATTGAGTACCGCATTCTTCGCCGTCGGGGTGCAGACGCCGGCATCGCAGCTCATGTTCTGCGTAGGCTTGTTGGAGATATTGATGTCCGCATGCGCGGATGTGCTGGCAAGCGAAAGTGCAAACACTCCGAGCGCCGCGGCGTAAGGTTGAGACATGGACCCCTCCTCAGATCATGCGTGATCGTACGCCTTAGTGCATCAGCAGCCAAA
>DATAVW010000239.1:0-5353 GCA_036267515.1 Rhizomicrobium sp. | reverse complement strand
AAATCAACGGCGCGAACCGATGCCCCCGGGACGCGCACCAGCGGCCGTCTCGGGATCGCCCCGGGGAATGTTGAAATAGGAGGAGCGGCGTTGCTCGCCTTAAGCCGTTAGGCTTGGGGTGCTGATTCCACGAAAGGAAAGCAACGCCATGAAGATAGTTAGCACGACATCGACTGTATTGCCTCCGACGAATATGGGGGCTGTGGGGAAAGCTTGGGACGAGGTGTCGGCAAGCTTCGATCGTTTCTGCCTGGCCGCCGGCGTTGAGGCGCTCGGGGCGATGATGGAGAAGGACGCTGAGGAGGCTTGTGGGGCTCGCCACGCCCGCAGCGAAGGAAGGCGTGGATACCGCTGGGGCCGAACCCAAGGCAAGATTGGGTTTCATGCCGGCAAGGTGGCAGTTGAGCGGCCGCGGGTGCGTGACCTGGCGGGTCAGGAACTGGCATTGCGGAGCTGGGACCGAGCGATCGCGGAGGACTGGCTCGGCAAGTGGGCGATGAACCTGATGCTGATCAACGTCTCAACGCGGAAATTCCGCCGCGCGGTGCGGCTTCCTGAGGGCGACGTTCCGGCGCCGGCGGGGGCCGGCGTGTCGAAGTCGGCGGCGTCGCGACACTTCGTGGCGGTGTCGGCTGCACGCATGAAGGAATGGATGAGCGCGGATCTGTCTGGGCTCGACATCATGGTGGTGCAGATCGACGGCATCCAATCAGTGAGCATCTCGTGCTGGTGGCGGCGCTCGGGATCGATAGCGAGGGCATCAAGCACCCGCTCGGTTTGATGGAGGGCGCAACCGAGCACAGTGCTGTGGTGCAGGCGTTGATCGACGACCTGATTGAGCGCGGCCTCGATCCAGCAGTGCCGCGCCTGTTCATCATCGACGGCTCGAAGGCACTCGCCAAGGCGATCCGACACAGCTTCGGGCGCCACACGCCGATTCAGCGCTGCCAGATCCATAAGGCGCGGAATATCATGGAGCGGCTATCGCCTGCTCTGCATGCTTCGGTCCGGCGTGTGTTGCGCCAGGCTTGGGAACTCAACGATGCGGCGAAGGCAGAAAAGTTGATCCGCAACCTCGCCCAGCGCCTGGAGCGCGACGCCCCTGGCGTCTCGAAAAGCATCCTCGAAGGATTGGATAAAATCCTCACGGTGAGCCGGCTCGGCTTGCCGATCGAACTGCGGCGCTCGCTGGCCTGCACCAACATCATCGAGAACATGATGGGCACCGTGCGTCGCGTCACACGCAACGTGAAGCGGTGGAGCTCATCCTCGATGGCGTTGCGCTGGACCGCAGCCGCCATGCATGAAGCCAAGAAGGGCTTTCGCAGACTGAAAGCCTACAAGCAGCTTCCCGCCTTGCGGGCCGCACTTGCCGCTCACTACGAAAAGGAAACAAACAACCACGCTCTTGTCCAAAACGCGAAAGCCGCTTAACGTCATTCACGGCAACGTCCGCATCACAAAGTTCAACAAAAACCGGGGCAATCCCCTATTAGGGTACCGGTAGCAGCTAACCAGGAAACCACGCCAAAGTAACAGTCTATCTTCAACGGAGTTATGCTTCCTCCAGGATCGGCAGCCGCACGGCGCTCACGTCGGTCCTCATTGATGGTAGTTGGCATGGCTTATGCCTTTCCTCTTTTGCGAAGCGAAAATCTTTTCATTAAAGCGTTGAAGACACGGGCGACCACTGGTCGACGTGCGATTGGCGTGGCCCGAAGGATTTTCGGGTTCTGACAGTCGTGCCAACACCAATCGGGTATTTTCGAATTCTGTCGCAGCCTGCTGTACATCGAAGGGTGGCGAACGGACGGTCATCGGTCGCGTCATTCCCGGATTACGCCGGCTTAAGTCCCGCGAATTGTACGACCTTCCGCCATTTCTCAGTCTCCCCCGCGATCAGATTTTTGAATTCTTCCGACGATCCACCGACCACTACCGCGCCCAGTTCGCTGAGTTTGCCTTTAATCTTGGGGTCGCTGAGGATGCGGTTTATCTGTTGATTGAGCTTGCCAACGATCTCCATTGGAACTTCACGTTGCGTGCCGACCCCATACCAACCACTCGCTTCGTAACCGGGCAACGTCTCGCCGATTGTCGGGAGATTTGGCAATGCCGGTGCGCGCTCGCTTGTTGTAACTGCGAGCGGTCTCAGAGTTCCAGCTTTGATATGCGCTATAGAACCCGGTGTAGTGTCGAACATCACTTGAACCTGGTTCCCCATCAGAGCGGTGAGTGCCGGCGCTACGCCACGAAAAGGAACGTGGGTCATCTCCACGCCAGCCATCATCTTGAACAATTCGCCCGAAACATGCTGCGGCGTGCCAAGGCCCGATGACGCCATGTTGAGCTTTCCTGGATTGGCTTTGGCGAAGGCGATAAACTCGGCAACTGTTTTTGCCGGAAATGTTGGATTCACCTCCATGACCAGAGGGGTGCGGATCAGACCAACGACAGGTGCAATATCCCGGACGAAATTGAATTTGAGCGACGGAAATAATGATACGTTGACAGCGTTCGCCGCCGTAACCAGCAGAAGGGTAGAGCCGTCGGGCGGCGCACGAACCACATCCTCGGTTCCGAGGTTTCCACTGGCGCCGGGGCGATTTTCGACAACCACCGTCACACCCACGCTCTCCGAGAGAGGCTTGCCTACGAGGCGAGCGAGTATGTCCGCCGGGCCGCCAGGGGGGTACGGCACGACCCAGCGGATAGGTCGCGACGGATAGGGTTGAGCCCGGGCGGAGTAGCGCGCACTCCAGAGGAATGACATGCCACCAGCGATCTGGATTATGCGACGTCTGCTGAGCGCCATTGGAACCCCTGAAAGATCGAGTAAAATGCCCGAGGAAGGTTTTTCGGGATTGTGTTCGTAGCCTGACGCACGAACGGACGAGTTCAGGATGCCAGACGCGGACGAGGCGCGCTTGCAGGTCGCTTGCAGGTGGCTTGCATGAGGCTTGGATTTTTGTGAATTGCACTCGGATTTTTGCTATGATCGCACTATCGGACCACACGCTGCGACTGATGGGTTGGAGGAGCCAAACTGCGGTATTCGTTTGAAAAATTTTCGTTCGATGCGGACCGGCGAGAGCTCTATTGCGAGACAGAGCTCCGCGCCGTCGAACCTCAAGTGTTCGACCTGCTGGAATACCTCCTTCGAAACCGCGGTCGGGTCGTCACCAAGGACGAACTGGTGGCCTCAATCTGGAACGGGCGGTTCGTGTCGGATGCTACGGTGGCAAGTCGCATCAAGTCGGCGCGCGCCGTCATCGACGACGACGGTGCAAGTCAAAGACTCATCCGCACTCTTCTACGCAAGGGATTTCGATTCTCGGGTGCCGTTCGCGAAGAGCAAGATCCCGCGTCCACAGGTGTCGGAGATCGAGCCAAAGAGACTGCAATGCCGCTTCCCCGTCGCCCTTCCGTGGCCGTCTTGCCATTTGCGAATTTGAGCGGCGATGCTGAGCAGGAGTATTTCGCGGACGGCATCGTCGAAGACATCACAACGGCATTGTCGCGCTTTCGGCACCTATTCGTTATCGCGAGAAATTCAAGCTTCGCCTACAAAGCGCGAACCGTGGATATTAAGACGATCGGCCGCGAGCTCGGAGTCCGGTACGTCCTGGAAGGGAGTGTGCGCCAGACGCAGGGGCGGGTTCGCATTAATGGTCAGTTGATCGATACGGCGAGCAACGCTCATCTCTGGGCGGATCAATTCGACGGCACGCTGGACGACATTTTTGGGTTGCAAGACAGGGTGACCTTGAGTGTCGTCGGGGCCATCGCACCAACACTCGAAATCGCCGAAATCGAGCGGACCGGGCGCAAGCCGACCGAAAGGCTGGATGCATACGATCATTATCTGCGCGGAGTCGCCATCAGCTATCAGATGACACGCGCAGCATGTGATGACGCGCTTCGATTTTTCGCCAAGGCCAACGAGCTGGACCCGAGTTTCGCAGCTCCGTTTGCCCGCGCTGCCTTGATCTATGTGCTACGCAAGGCGAACAGCTGGATGGTGGATCGCGCGCAGGAGACGGCTGACGCCACTCACGTGGCTCGAAAAGCCGTCGCCTTGGGGCAGGATGACGCCGCTGCGCTGTCGTGCGGAGGATACGCTCTTGCATATGTCGCCGGCGATCTCGACGCCGGCGACAGTTACGTCGATCTCGCGCTGAATCTCAACGGCAACTTGGCGAATGCGTGGGGCGCCAGCGGGTGGATGAAGACCTGCCTCGGCAACTACGATATTGGAATCAAGCGCGCAGAATTCGCCTTGCGGCTTAGCCCGTTGGATCCACGGAAATTCGTGTGGCAATTTTCGATTGCTCTTGCCAATTTGCTTGCTGGTCGTTTCGACCAAGCCGCAGAGTGGGCTACTCGCTGCCTCCACTACCAGCCTACCTATCTCGCTCCCTTGCGCGTCGCGGCATCGAGCTACGCTCTCGCAGGCCGTCTTGATGATGCGCGAAGTATCATGAAGCGACTACGCGAGCTTGATCCCGCGGTGCGCCTTTCCACACTTCGAGACGTGTTGCCCCCGATACGAAAACCGGAAGGTCTCGCCAGCTATGTCGAGGGGCTTCGATTGGCTGGCCTCCCTGGGTAGCGCATCACGTCCGTCGCACGACGTTTGATATACGATATCTTTGCTGCAATGCGCAATGTCCGGTCCTGTGCAGGTTTCTCGGACGCCGGAGTGAAGACCAAGCCGCGCGTGTGTGCGGCCGGCGTCGGAGAAGCGCCAAGGCACGAAGTCGCGGGAGGAGATTGCAGGCGGTGCGGCGGGCGCTATGGGGATTGAGGCCTGGCGCGAGCGGTGCGGCGCGGTGATTGTGCGGCGCGGGTGAGAGCGGAAGCTGGCGCACAGGGTCTTTGTGATGACTTGGCGTGAGACGGCGACGGTTTGTGGCGCAGACTGATGGGTTGAGCAGATGCAACGGACGCCATTTTGTGTCTGCGGCCGCTCGGCGGCGTTGCCGGCGGAGGGCGGTGCGGCTGTGCGTCAGTCTGATCTGGCTGTGAAAACGTGCCGAACAATGACCCCACCCCTGTTGCCCGCCATGAATTGAAATCGTTAGGGAAAAGCACAATACGGTGGGGTCACATCACGCGCGAAACGTGACCCCACCAAAGTCCTGCATTCCTTTGTATGATCAATGATATGCACCGCCTTGCGGGTGGGGTCGCGGTTGTAAGCAATTTCACAGTCATCGTCTCGCCGTTTGTGCCTCCGGGCACCAGATTCCGGGCGGCGGGCGCAGTACCGTATGACCACACCTCGATCATCGCGACCTTGCGCAACCGATTTCCGGCGCTCGGCGGACCGCTCACCCAGAGGGATGCGGGC
>DATAVW010000238.1:0-10991 GCA_036267515.1 Rhizomicrobium sp. | reverse complement strand
CATGCCCCAGTTCGAGCGGAGGCTGTACGAACCGGAGGACCTCGGGATGTACGACGGAAGCGATGACGACATGGAGGAAGAAGGCTCGCGCCTTCCCCTTCTCATCGTGATCGCGCTGGTGGTGCTTACTTCTTTCGCGGGCGTGGTGTGGCTCGCTTATACGCAAGGTGTGCAACGTGGTCGCGAAGATGCGCCACGGATCGTTGCGGTACATCCGAACAAATTGGCCGCGACGGAATCGAAGAATCCGTATTCGAATTTGAAGATTTACCAGTCGTCCAAGGGCAACGACGAAGCGAGTGACGACACCGCGGCACCGGCACAAACGCCATCCGTGCCGAAGGCGGCGGTGCCCGAGCATCCGCTCAGCAAGCCGGCCGTCGTGCCCCGCACAAGTGTACCAACTGCGAAACCAAAGACAGAAGACATCAGCAAGTCGGCGACTGACAAGCCGCAGGTAACAAAGCCCGTGGCGGTGACGCGGAAGAACACAGCGCCTGCGGCCGGAACGCCGCGGGTGATTACGCCGCCGCCGGCGACACCGAAAAAGGCTGTGCCGCAGACGAACGCAAAATCCACCGCGTCCACTGACACAGCGGTGATCAATAAGGTTCTTGCGGCACAGCAAACATCACCCGCACCGCAAGCACCGGCCGCGCAGCATGCTGGCGGTTATGTTCTGCAGATCGGTTCGTACACGTCGGAAGCCGAAGCGAACGCCTCGTGGCAGACCTATAAGGCTGCGCATTCTTCGGTCGCCGGTTTCGCGCCCGATGTCGCGCAAGCCAATTTGGGCAGCAAAGGCACCTGGTATCGGTTGCGGGTCGGACCGTTTGCGACGCTCAGTGAAGCAAGCGCGGCCTGCGCCAAACTGAAGGCGCAGGGCGGCAAATGCTTTCCGGCGAAGCAGTAGGATGACACGGTCGTCCGCCATCTATGGCTGTGCCGGGACCAATCTCTCGGCCGAAGAGCGCACGTTCTTTCGCGGGGCGCAACCTTGGGGCTTCATTCTGTTTGCCCGCAATATTGCCGATCCTGCGCAGGTGCGGAGGCTTGTTTCTTCTTTGCGGGAGACCGTTGGCGACGAGCGCGCGCCTGTGCTCATCGATCAGGAAGGCGGCCGCGTGGCGCGGCTGAAGCCGCCGCACTGGAAAGCGCGTCCACCGGCGCAGCGCTTTGGCGATCTGTATCGCGAGAATGCCGATGCGGGCCGGAATGCCGCTTACCTGAACGCGAGGCTGATCGCGGAGGATCTTTCGCAGCTTGGCATCAATGTGGATTGTGTGCCGGTGCTCGACCTGCCGGTACCCGGCGCCGATACGGTTATCGGCGACCGCGCATTTTCTTCTGACCCGGAAATTGTCATGGCGCTTGGGCGCGCGGTGATCGACGGCATGCTGGATGGCGGCGTATTGCCGGTGATGAAGCACATCCCCGGGCATGGCCGCGCCACCGCAGATTCTCATCTTGTCTTGCCGCACGTGTCCGCGCCGGAAGCGGAATTGCGCGCGACGGACTTTGCACCATTCCGTGTGCTTAACGATTGTCCGATGGCGATGACTGCGCACGTGGTTTACGAGGCGATTGATGCGGAGCGACCTGCCACCACCAGCGCCAAAATGATTCGCGACGTAATTCGCGGCGACATCGGGTTCAGCGGTTTGCTGACGTCCGACGATCTCTCCATGAAAGCCCTCGATGGCACGTTCGCAGAGCGCAGCCGCGCGGCGCTTGCCGCCGGATGTGACATCCTCCTGCACTGCAATGGCCGAATGGAGGAAATGCGGGAGATTGCTAACGAAGCCGGGGCGCTTGATGGCGAAGCGAGGGCGCGCTCCGAAAAGGCCCTCGCACACTTGCGTGCACCGAATCCATTCGATGCGACTGCGGCAGAAGCAAACCTCGCCGAACTCATGGGAGCGATGGCGTGAGCGAACCGGAAGAGAATTTCGGTGAGTTCGATGCTGCGCCGGTCGCGCCGGAAGAAGCGCTGGTCGTGACCGTCGATGGGTTCGAGGGCCCGCTCGATCTTCTGCTGGCACTCGCTCGCGACCAGAAGGTCGATCTTGCGAAGATCTCCGTGCTCAAACTGGCGGAGCAGTATCTCGAATTCGTCGAATCGGCGAAGTCGCGCAGCCTGGAGCTGGCCGCGGATTACCTTGTGATGGCCGCCTGGCTCGCCTACCTGAAATCGCGACTGTTGTTGCCGCAGCCACCCAGCCTCGAAGGAGAGCCGACGGCGCTGGAAATGGCGGCGCTGCTGCGCTGGCGCTTGCAGCGGCTCGAGGCGATGCGTGAAGCAGCAGCGCGGCTGGTCGCGCGGGATCGCCTGGGCCGCGATGTATTCCAGCGCGGCGCGCCGGAGCCGGTCAATGTCATCAAGCTCCGCACGCAAGCCGATACTCTTTACGACTTGTTAACCTCCTACAGCGCCCAACGGATCAAGCGCGCCAGGGTGAGCACCTACCGGCCGGTTCACGCGCCAGTGCTGCTCATCGAAGAGGCGCGGCAGCGGCTCGAGCGGATGCTCGGCCGGATCGGGAATTGGAATGCGCTGTCGAGCCTTCTGCCGGGGGAATGGAATTACGGCGAACGCCGCCGCTCGGCGCTGGCCAGCACCCTGCTCGCCTCTCTTGAACTGGCGCGGGATGGCCGCATCGAAATGCGGCAGCTCCAGCCATTCGATGAAGTGTATGTGAAAGATCGCGAACCGCGGATGGAGGCCGCATCATGAACCGTGTCGTTCGTCTGGCCGAGATCACTGCAGAAGCGGAAGCCATGCCCGATCAGGAGGCATCTTATTTGCCGGATATGAATCCAGAACATCTGCGCATGATGGAGGCGCTGCTGTTCGCGGCCGCCGAACCGCTGAGTGAAGAATCACTGGCGCGGTCGTTGCCGCAAGGCGCCGAAGTTCGCCTGCTTCTGGATGAGCTGCAGGAAATTTATGCGCGGCGCGGCGTAAACCTCATCCAGGTGAACGGGAAATGGCAGTTCCGCACCGCGGCCGATCTTTCGTTTCTTCTGCGCAAGGAACAGCCGGAACAGCGCCGCCTTTCGCGCGCGGCGATCGAAACCCTGGCGATTGTTGCCTATCACCAGCCTGTCACGCGCGCCGAGATCGAAGACATTCGCGGCGTGGCGCTATCCAAGGGTACAATCGACGCGCTGATGGAAGTAGGTTGGGTGAAGATCCGCGGGCGCAAGCGCACGCCGGGCCGGCCGGTTACTTACGGCACAACGGACTCGTTCCTCGTGCAGTTCGGGCTGGAGAGTGTCAGCCATTTGCCCGGCATGGATGAACTGAAGGCGGCGGGATTCCTCGATGCGGTTCCGCCGTCAGGTCTCGAAATTCCCAACCCTTCCGACCAGCTCTCACCCGACGAAGAGCCGCTGGAGGAAGAGGCAATGGGCGAGGAATCCGCCGCGACCGAGTTCTAGCTATTCATCTTCCAGTTCGACGACCACGGCTTCGCCGCCCTCGAGCGCCAGCGCGAGTTTGCCTTCGCGTAAGGCAACGGCATCATTGCCGAAGACCTCCGCCCGCCAGCCCTGCAACGCGGCCACGTTTTCGTCTTCGCAGGCAGCAATCTTTTCGATGTCATCGCTGTTGGCGATGAGACGTGGAGCAACCTTCGCGTCTTCTGCTTTCAGTCGCAGCAGTGCTTTCAATAAATCGACAGTGGACGGCGAGGGTTCGCGCCGCCGGCGCGGCCGCTCGGCGTCCGGTGCGTTTGGTGGCGGGGAATTCAGCCCGGCGACAATGGCTTCGAGCAGCGCCTTGCCGGACCGCGAAGCGGCGAAGCCTTTTGGTACAGCCCGAATGCGCTCGAGCGCTTCGGCGTGCTCCGGGGGATGAGCAGCAATTTCGAGAAGCGCTTCGTCACGCAGAATGCGTTGCCGCGGCACATCGCGCGTTTGCGCCTCGATTTCGCGCCATGCTGAAACAGCCGCCAGGACCGACAGTAAGCGTTTGTTCGTGGTGCGCGGTTTCAGCCGTTTCCAGGCATTTGCCGGATCGAGTTCGTACAGGTCCTCGTCCTTCAACGCCGCGATTTCTTGCTGCACCCAGGATTCGCGACCTGTGCGGTGAAGCTCGCGCGCCAGCTTCTCATACACCTTGCAAAGATGCGTGACATCGCCGAGCGCATATTCAAGCTGGCGACTACTCAACGGCCGGCGGCTCCAATCGGTGAAGCGAGCCGACTTGTCGAGCTCCGCATTGGTGAGTTTTCGCACCAGGGTCTCGTACGACGCGGAATCGCCGAAGCCGCAGACCATTGCCGCGATCTGCGTATCGAACAGCGGATCGGGGATCACATCGCCCTGGTGCCAGAAGATTTCGATGTCCTGTCGCGCTGCGTGCAGCACCTTAATGAGGTCTTGCTTGGCAATCAGCCGGTAGATGGGCGCGAGGTCGAGACCATCGGCGAGCGGATCGATGATGGCGGCAGGCCCATCCGGTGCCGCCACCTGCATGAGACAAAGCTTCGGCCAGTAGGTCTGGTCGCGCATGAATTCGGTATCGAGCGCGATGTACGGGGCGGTTTCCAGTTCTCCGGCCAGTTTCTCCAGGCCGTCGGTGGTTTCGACGATACGCATCGCCCCGTTCATAGCGGATTCGTTCGGCCCGCGCCTTGGCAAATGAGGGTCAGTGCACAACCAAACCCACGCTGCGGCCGGGAAAGCCTGCGGCATCGAAATAGCGGGTGCCGCCAACCTGCTGATAATTCAGGACGGTTTTAAGGCCGCCAGTCATCGGCTTTGAGGCAATCCAGCCTCGGGAGACCATCACCTTCCGGCCACCAGGCAGAGCTTCGGTTAGCACGCGGCCCCTTAGCCGGCCCTTGGGTGCAATCGTCAGGTGCAGGATATGGGCGAGGGTAGGGGCAATATCCGCGTTGCTGGAAGGGGCCACATCAGCAAAGTGGGTTTTGAAATCCGGGCCCCTGGCCGCCATGAAATTCATGGTATCGGCACGGCTGAAGCTCCCATGCATGCCTTGGCCGGTAGCGAGCGAGGTGTCTGCCATTTCGGCGGCGCAGAGCGGCTCGGGGCGACAGCCGGGCACGGGCGAGGATCGGAAGTTCACCACGATGGCGGGCTGCGGTGTCTTCGCGGCACCGCGCAGATTTATGGCGCTGAGGGGCAACGTGCCGGAGATTTCGCCGAAATCGTCGTTCACGAAAATGCCGCTGACATAATCTTCGGCCGCCAGGATGCCGACAATCCGTTTCGCCAACTCGGGGGCATTGGCGCCGAGCAGCCAGATTTCATCCGAGCCGCCATTGCTCGCCACAATAACATCCGGATTGGCCTCGTCATTGCCGATGTAGCCATTGCCGTAGGTCGGATGTTCGCCTTGCGCGAAATTCACCGGCTTCTGCGTGTTGGGATCGAACAGCGGCAGTTTCAGCGCATCCGCCAAATCGATGGCGAGAAATCCTGGCGGCAGATCGCGCTGTCCAACGGGCGGCGGAGCATTCTGCGTGTCTATCGCGTTCTGCGGCCCACCAGCCGCTTCGTAGCGCGCGGCGGCGCTGGTCTGGCTGTGCTTGTCGATAGTAGAAAAACCGTGATCGGCAGTCACGAACACATCCGTCGTCGTGTCGAGGCCCAGCGACTTCAATGTTGCCAGCAGTCCGGCAAGCTTGTCGTCCGCGTCCTTTATGCCCGCCTTGCTGCTACTGCCGTTGATACCGGGTGACAATTTGCCAAGGCTGTCTTTCTGCGAATGCTGCGAGCCATCGGGATCGCGCGACCAGAACACGATGGCGAACGCTTTCTTCGCTGCCTTGAACTTCGGCAGCACGATCCTGGTGGCGATATCCAGCAGATATTTCTCCTGCGCATTATTCGGCACCGATGTCTTAGGCGCGGTGGACGGAATTCCCGCCGCCTTCATTGCTGAAGCAATCTCGGGCGCCACCGGAATGCCAGTATCTGTGCCGGTGGAGTCATCAATCACGATGGTGCCGGTGCCATCCCGTGCCGTCACATCCTGAATCGGCGCCGCAGCGGTTTTGCCGAAGACGGCCGTCTGAAACCCCGCCTTGCGCGCAGACGCCAGCAGCGAGTCCTCGTTCAGGTAGTTGCCGCCGAAATGATCGTTCATCTCGCCAAGGATCGCATCGTTCTCCAGGAAAGGAGTTTCGGCGCCGCCGGCTTCCGGCACAGAGAATCCTGTGTAGAGCTGATTGCCGAAATTGCCGGTGTCGCCGATGTAGTGTCCGGTCGCGATGGCGGACGCGTTCACGGTCGTGATGGTGGGGTAAAGCGAATGGGGATTGGTGAACTCCACACCCTCCCGCTTCAGCTTCCACATGGTTGGCGCATCTTTCGCGGTAACGCTATCCGCCCGCAAACCGTCGGCCACGAAGATCAGCACGTTGTGCGGCTGGTTCGGGACCGGCTTTGGTTTCGCGTAGGCCGGCTGACCAAAAAACAACAGAGCGGCGGCAAGCAGACAATTGGTTTTCATCAACGAGCCCTTTGAACCGCGAAAGTCTAACGGCTCGGAAGCGGTTTGGAAGCGGGGTTGACCCACGGCAGCCTTCCCGCCACATACCGGCCTTTCCCGAAGGACCCTAAGCCTTGTCGACCGGCAATCTGTATCGCTCGCGCGGACCCGATGGCACGCTGGACAATTGCGGCAGCCTGCGCGCCGCGGATGTGGATCGGCGGGTGACGATTTCGGGCTGGGTGAACCGCCGGCGCGATCATGGCGGGCTGCTGTTCCTCGATCTGCGAGACCATTACGGCATTACGCAAGCTGTGGTGGAACCGGATTCGCCTACGTTTGCCGAAGCTGACAAATCCCGTTCCGAATGGGTGGTGACGGTGACCGGCCCGGTCGTGGCGCGCACGGGCGAAACCATCAATCCGGACATGCCGACCGGCGAAATCGAAATCCGCATTGAATCGTTCGCCGTGCAGTCGGTCGCGCAGGAACTGCCGCTGCCGGTCTTTACCGAAATCGAATATCCGGAAGAGACGCGCCTGAAATACCGCTTTCTCGATCTGCGACGCGAACGCCTGCACCGGAACATTACGCTGCGCTCGAAAGTGATTTCGTCCATTCGCCGGCGGATGATCGAGCAGGGCTTCACGGAATTCCAGACGCCGATCTTGACGGCTTCGAGTCCTGAAGGCGCCCGTGACTTCCTGGTTCCCTCGCGGCTGCATCCTGGCAAATTCTACGCGCTGCCGCAGGCGCCGCAACAGTTCAAGCAGCTGATCATGGTGGCGGGCTTTGACCGTTATTTCCAGATTGCACCCTGCTTCCGTGACGAGGATGCGCGCGCCGACCGCTCGCCCGGTGAATTCTATCAGCTCGATCTGGAGATGAGCTTCGTCACGCAGGAGGATGTGTTCGCGGCAGTCGAGCCGGTCCTGCACGGCACGTTCGAGGAGTTCGCCGACGGCCGTGCGGTTTCCGGGGTGCCCTTCCCGCGCATTCCCTATGAAGAGTCGATGCTGAAATACGGCAGCGACAAGCCTGACCTGCGCAACCCAATCGTCATCGCGGATGTCTCCGATGTGTTCGCGCGCGGCGATGTGGAGTTCAAGGCGTTCAAGAATTCGGTGGTCCGCGCGATTCCCGCACCCGGCGCGGCATCGCAGCCGCGCTCGTGGTATGACAAGATGGTCGAATGGGCGCGCAGCGAAATGGGCGCCAGGGGGCTCGGCTATATCGTCTTAGAAGAGGAGAGTGGCAATCTCACTGCGAAGGGTCCGATTGCGAAGTTCATTCCGGCGGAGGCAATTGCTGAACTCGCTGCATGGACTCAAGCGAAAGCCGGCGATGCGCTGTTCTTCTCGGCCGATCCGAAGAAGGATCGCGCGGCAGCGCTGGCGGGGCAGGTCCGCACGCGGCTGGGGCGCGATCTAAACCTGATCGACCCGAATCGGTTCGAGTTCTGCTGGATCGCCGATTTCCCGATGTACGAATGGAACGAGGAGGAGAAGAAGATTGATTTCTCCCACAACCCGTTTTCCATGCCGAACTTCAACCGCGCCAGGTTCCTTGCGCTCGACAACCACGACAGGGACACCATCCTCGAGATCAAGGCTTTCCAGTACGACATCGTGTGCAATGGCGTGGAGCTTTCGAGCGGCGCCATACGCAACCACGATCCCGACGTGATGCTGAAGGCTTTCGAGATCGCCGGCTATCCGCGTGAAGTCACGGAAGAGAAGTTCGGCGGCATGCTGAACGCCTTCCGCTATGGCGCCCCGCCGCATGGCGGCACCGCGCCGGGTATCGACCGCATTGTCATGCTGATCGCCGGTGAGGAGAATTTGCGCGAAGTCATCCTGTTCCCGATGAATCAGAAGGCGGAAGACCTGATGATGGGCGCGCCGTCGGACGTCTCGCCCCGCCAGCTCCGCGAACTCCACATCGGTGTGGTAAAGCCGGAAAACATATAACTGTGAGTATCCCGCTCCGCCTGCTGGAACGTCTGACCGATGGCGTGCTTGTCCTAGACCAGTACGCACTTGCCGATGCGGAGGCGCATTGGGAGGGCGAGGACGAGGAGATGCGGCTGCGGTTCGAGTCGCCGCGCCGTCCGACGTTGGATGAGGTGCGCAATGCAATCCGAACTTGGATTGCCGCGCGAGAAGCCGGTGGCATTCCAAACTTCTGCTACGCGATCCGTGCAAGTGGCGTTCTGGTAGGCGGGTGTGAATTACGCTGGCTGGAGAAGGGCACGTCGAGCGTCGCCGTGTCCTATTGGTGTTACCCGGCGTTCCGGAGACGAGGCTTCGCTGGGCGCGCGTTGCGGCTGGTCCTGGCTGAACTGCCGTCCACCGGCGCGAGCCAGATCGAAGCGCATATCGAGTCTGAGAACATGGCGTCCCGTCGGATCGCCGACCGCGCCGGCTTCACCGAAAGCGGCATTGCACTCGGTCAGTCGCCCACCGGCCAGATGAAAACGCGCATTCGCTATGTGAAGGCGCTGGTCTAATTCAGCTTGGTGCCGAGGTCTTTGATGCTGCTGTCGATCGGGGTGCGGATTTTTGACCGCGGTGCCGTGACCAAGTCCGTTGGTCTTGCGCGATGCGATTTATCGTCCTACATTAAATTAGATGGAGCTGGAATGGGACGAGGCCAAGCGGCGCGAGAACCTCGCCAAGCATGTCCTCGATTTCACGGATGTTCCGGAGCTCGATTGGGACAATGCGACGGTTCTGGAAGACAGACGCTTTCCGTATCCAGAACCGCGCTTCTGGGCCTTCGCGATATGGGGCGGGAGACTTCACATGGTCGCGTTCTGTTTGCGCGGCAAGAAGGTTCGGATCATCAGCTTCCGGAAGGCGAACGCGAAAGAGGTGAAACGGCATGGCGGCTAAAGCAAAGGCGAGAGGGACCGATCTGGACGAAATCCCGGAAATGACGCGCGCCGATTTTGCCCGCGCGCGTCCCATGCGCGAAATCATGCCGGATGTGGTGGCTGCCATGAAGCGGGGCCGGCCGAAATCCGCCGCGCCGAAGGAGCGCGTGTCTCTGCGGCTCGATCCGAAAATTTTGGCTGCCTACAAGGCGACAGGCCCAGGTTGGCAGCGTCGCATTACAGAAGCGCTTGCGCATGCCGCTCCCCATCCGAAGAAGGCGCGAACAAGGAAGCGCGCGGCTTAGATCGCGGGCGAGGAGAATCTGCGCGAAGTGATCCTGTTCCCGATGAACCAGAAGGCCGAAGACCTGATGATGGGCGCGCCGTCGGAAGTCTCCCCCCGCCAGCTCCGCGAACTCCACATCCGCACGGTGATGCCGGAGTAGTGCGGCACCGTTGCGATTGTCGTTACACCCGGGAGAAAAGCGCGATGCTGAACGTCTTGACCGAATTTCCCGACGATATCCTCGCCGTCGAATGGCAGGGCGAGGTGACTGCGGAGGACTACCGAAGCGTGCTGATACCGGCCGCACTCGCCAAGATTCGGCAGCACGGGCATCTGCGCATGCTGGCGGTTCTTGGACCCTCGTTCGAGACCATTACCGCGAGGGCGATGTGGGAGGATGCCAAACTCGGCTTCGGTCATTTGAGCGACTTCAGCCGGATTGCTATAGTAACAGATATTCCTTGGATCCGGGACAGTGTGCGCCTGTTTGCACCTCTGTTTCGCAATCCCGTTCGGGTTTTCTCGAATGCCGACCAAGTTACTGCAGAGGCGTGGATCGTCTCCCGAGATGGCGTCAGCGATTAAGAGCCGCCAGCCAGCTAATTCAGCTTCGTGCCGAGGTCTTTGATGCTGCTGTCGATCAGCGCGCGGGATTTGGCATCGTCCAGGGTCGCGGCGATGATCTTCTCCGCAGCGGCAGCTGCAGCGTTGGCAGCGGCCTCGCGGATCTCCAGCATGGCGCGCGCTTCGGCCTGTGCGATCTGCTGCTCGGCCAGTTTTGCGCGGCGTTCCATCTGTACCTGAAGCTGCGCGCGAGCTTCCGCGGCGTACCGCTCGGCTTCTTCTTTGGTCTCGCGCAGGATGTGCTCGGCTTCCGATTTCGCGGCGCTCGCTTTCTGCCGGTATTCCAGCAGCACACGCTCCGCCTCTTTGCGGATCTGGCTGGCCTGTTCCAATTCCTTGGCGATGGCTTCGGCGCGACGGTCCAGGGCGGCGGCCAAAAACGCCGGCACGCGCCACCACAGGAAGAAGGCGATGACGATGACAAGACCAAGGCCTTCCCAGAAATCCTCTTCCTTGAGAATATGCTTGATGAATTCCATCGCGCTTATGCCTTCAACACGTCGCGCACGGCGGCGGTAGCTTCCGCGGGGCTGACCGTCTCGCCCGTCAGGCGGCTGACGATATCCACCACAGCTTCCTCGGCGGCCTGTGTCACATGCCAGCGCGCCTGCCGCTGCATGGCCGCGATGCGCTCCTGGGCTTCGGTGGTCTTGCGATGCGCTTCGGTATCGGCACTGGCCTTGGCACGCTCAGCTTCGCGTGCCATCTCGGTGCGCGAAGCTTCTGAGGCGGCCCGCGCTCGCTCG
>DATAVW010000237.1:0-4061 GCA_036267515.1 Rhizomicrobium sp. | reverse complement strand
TCGATGTTACTGCCGCACTGGCTGAATTGGCGGTCGAGCGCCGTTATGTTCGCCCAAAGGTCGACAACAGCCTTGCCTTCCAAATACGCCGGGGGCGCCATCCCGTGGTCGAAGCGGCACTGAACATAGAGCACACCGGTTCCTTCGTCCCGAATGACTGTAATCTTTCGGTCGATGCCAGCGCGCGCATGTGGCTCGTGACTGGGCCGAACATGGCCGGCAAATCGACCTTCCTTCGGCAGAATGCGCTGATCGCAATTTTGGCGCAGATGGGCAGTTTCGTACCGGCTGAATCCGCACATATCGGCATTGTGGATCGCCTATTCTCGCGCGTGGGTGCGGCGGACGACCTTGCCCGGGGCCGATCCACCTTCATGGTCGAGATGGTGGAGACGGCCGCAATCCTCAATCAGGCAACGGAACGCAGCCTCGTCATTCTGGACGAAATCGGCCGCGGAACGGCCACGTTCGACGGCCTCGCCATTGCGTGGTCAACGGCTGAACACCTCTGCACTGTCAACAAATCGCGTGGCCTGTTCGCCACCCATTATCACGAATTGACGGCACTGGCGGAACGGCTGCCGGGGCTCGCCTGTGTGACCATGCGGGTGCGCGAGTGGAACGATTCAATTGTTTTCTTGCACGAAGTCGCGCCGGGCGTGGCGGACCGGTCTTATGGAATTCATGTGGCGAAGCTCGCAGGGCTACCTTCTGCCGTCACCACCCGTGCGGAGGAAGTATTGCGGGCACTGGAAGACGGGCGCGTGGGTCACAAGCCGCTGGCCAACATCGACGATCTGCCATTGTTTGCACCCGTAGGGCGGAGCAACGCTCAAAGCGAGAGCGAAGTTGAACGCCTCCTGCACGAGGTCTCGCCGGACTTGCTGACCCCCAAACAGGCCCTCGAATTTCTCTACCAGCTGAAGGCAAAGCTGGCGGATTGAAGAATTTCGTTAGCCTTTGAGTTCCGCAAGCATTGCCATGGCGGCCGCCGGAGCGCGCACCTTGGCGCCGCTGATGAAATAGACGAACACATCGTGGGTTTTCTTCGGCGCGGCCTTTGCGATGAGCGGAAGGCCCGCGGGAGCGGCGCCAGAGGCGCAAGCTTTCGCGCGCTCGGTCCATTGTTTCAGTGCACGACTGGTATAGCCGGTGGCGACGCGCTCCTCCGTCCGCTGCAGACGCATATAGACGAAATCCGCCGTGACATCCGCGAGCAAGGGATATTTCGGCGAGTCGGCGAGCACGGTGGCAACGTTGTGCTTGCGCGCCAGCGCTATGAATTCCGGCAGCAAAAAGCTCTCGTGCCGCACTTCAATGGCGTGCCGCAGCGTGATCCCGTTCAGCGTTTCCGGCAGCAACGCAAAGAAGGCCGCAAAATTCTCCGGCTCGAATTTCCTGGCCGGTGTGAACTGCCATACGATCGGCCCGAGCTTGCTTTTCAGCTCAGTGAAGCCGCTGTCCAAGAATTTTTCGATCAGCGGCCCACCTTCCGCGAGATTGCGCTTCGCCGTCGCGAACTGCCACGCTTTTACGCTGAACTGGAAGTTGTCCGGCGCCGTGTCGGCCCATTTGCGGAAGCTGTCCGGCTTCTGCAGCCGATGATAGGTGGCGTTGATTTCAATTGTGGTGAGCGCACGGCTGGCGAACTCCAGTTCCTTCGCCTGCGGCAGCCCCTTGGGATAGAAGGTTCCCCTCCAGGGCGGATAATTCCAGCCACCGATTCCGACTCTGATCATGTGCGCCCTTTCTCAAGAAAGAGCATGCGCAGAATTCAGCGCTTGGGCAATTCCGAGGCCGGCAACTCTGGCAGCTTCTGTGCGAGCCTCGCCATCCCGGCCCACGGATCGGAACGCAATCTGGCGAGCCGTTTCGGAACGCTGCGGCTGTCGAAGGCTTTCGGATCGAGCTTCGGCGTGAGTTCTTCCCATGCGAGCGGCGTGGCAACCGGCGCGCCTTCGCGCGCGCGGGTGGAATACGCGCCGACTGCGGTAGACGTCGGATCATTGCGCAGGTAATCGATGAAGATCTTCCCGCGCCGCTCGGCAATCGAGATGCGTGTGAGATAGCGCTCCGGCGATCTCTCTGTCATCAATTCGCCCACCCCTTTGGCGAATACCTTCACCTGGGGCCAAGAGTAGCGCCGCGCAATCGGCACCACCAGATGCAGGCCTTTGCCGCCGGTGGTTTTCAGCAAAGAGACGAGTCCGATGCGTGTCAGGAATGCCCGCAGTTCTTTAGCAGCCGCAACAACATCCGCGAACGAAAGCCCTGCGCCGGGATCGAGATCAAAGATCACGCGGTCGGGCTTCTCCGGCTTGTCCACCCGCGAGCCCCACGGGTGCATCTCCAGGACGCCCATCTGCACCAGCGCGATCAGGCCGGAGATGTTCTTGATATAGAGATAGGCGCCAGAGTCCTCGAAGCCGGCGATCTCCACTTCGCTTAGTTGCGGGAGAACGCCGGAGCCCGCATGCCGCTGGAAGAAGCATTTCTTCGCGCGGCCGGCGGGACAGCGGACGAGGCTTATTGGCCGGTTCATCACGTGGGGCAGCATCCATTCCGCGACGGCCTCGTAGTATTCCGCCAGCGCGCGCTTGGTGATGCCCTGCTCCGGATAGAGCACCTTCTCCGGGTTGCTGAGATTTACGTCGTGAAACACCGGATCAGACACTACCGGTCCAGCACACGTGCAACGAGTTCCGATGGGCGCGCTTCCTGCTGCAGCTGTTCAAAGGTGCACTGCTTCGGCGCTTTGTCCGGCCGCCAGCGCAGCAGCTTGGTGCCGTGGCGGAAACGATTGCCGGTGACGTGATCGTAGCGCACTTCCACCACCAGCTTCGGCGCCAGCGGCTCCCATTCTCCGGTGCGCTCGGTGCTCCAGCGCGATGGTCCCCCCGGTGCATTGCCGGTGAAGCCCGGTGGCTTGCGCAGTTTCTCCAACCTTGCTGTCAGATTGCGGCGGTCGGCACGCGCGATGGTGGAGGTGAATCCAATGTGATCGAGCTTGCCTTCCGTATCGTAGAGGCCGAGCAGCAGCGAACCCACTTCGCGCGTTCCCTGCGCATAGCGAAACCCGCCCACGACGCAATCCGCTGTGCGCAGACATTTGATTTTCAGCATCTCGCGTTCACCCGGAACATAAGGTCCGTCCAAGTGCTTGGCGACGACGCCATCCAGTTCGCCGCTGGCGCGGTTGAGCCACTTCTTCGCTTCGCGAAGATCGCGCGTGTACGGCGAAAGCCGGAAGCGCGGATTCGGCCGCAGTTTTTCAAACAGACCTTCCAGTTGAACGCGGCGCTGCGTCAGCGGCCGTTCGAGAAGGCTTTTGTTGCGCGGCCCAAGCAGGCAATCGAACAGGATGAAGATTGCAGGCGTTTCGTTTGCCAGTTTCCGGATGCGGCTTTCGGCCGGATGCAGTCGCAGTTGGAGGTCATCGAAGGAGAGCGAAGCGCCCGATGGAATGGCGAGCTCGCCATCGATCACCAGTCTGTCCTGCCGCGCGCTGCGAACTGCCTCGACGATTTCCGGGAAGTATCGTGTCAGCGGCTTGCCGGATTTTGCCTGCAGCAAGACCGAGTTGCCCGATTTGAAAGCGAGACAGCGGAAGCCATCCCATTTCGGCTCGAACTGCCATCCCTCGTCCTGCGGCAGTTCATCTACAACCTTCGCCTCCATAGACAGCGTCCCCACCGGAACGGCGAGATTGTCCACATCACGAACCGGCATTCCGCTGGTCGGGAGCATCTACCGGTAACTCCACAGTGCCAACGGAAGTTTCGGTTGATCACGGCACAAGGACGGCGGCACCGGAGAGGCGGCCTTCGCGCAAGTCCGCTAAAGCCCGATTGGCGTCGGTCATCGGATACCGTGTGGTGGCGATGCGTAGCGTCACTTTGCCGGCGAAGTCGAGAAATTCTGCCGCGTCTTTCCGGGTGAGGTTGGCGACAGAGCGCAAGACCCGCTCGCCCCACAGAATCTCATAGGGAAAGGACGGGATGTCGCTCATGTGGATGCCGCCGCACACGACCGTGCCAGCCGGCCGCACGGCACGAAGCGCC
>DATAVW010000236.1:0-54668 GCA_036267515.1 Rhizomicrobium sp. | reverse complement strand
GAGGTGATTTTTCATGATTCTCGGGCTCGGTTCCGATCTGATTGACATTCGGCGTATCGAACAGACCATCGAGCGGCACGGGGACCGTTTTCTCGACCGCATCTTCACCGCCGTCGAACGGGAGAAATCCGAGAAGCGGGCGCAGCGGGCCGCAAGTTACGCGAAGCGCTTTGCCGCGAAGGAAGCCTGCGCCAAAGCCCTCGGCACGGGGCTCCGGCGCGGCGTGTTTTGGCGGGATATGGGCGTGGTGAATCTGCCGGGTGGGAAACCTACGATGAACCTTACCGGCGGGGCCTTACGAAGGCTGCACGAGATCACGCCGGCAGGCATGGAACCGATTGTCGATCTTACCATCACCGACGATTTTCCGCTGGCGCAGGCCATTGTGATAATTTCCGCCCGGCCGCTCGCCCACTGTTAAAGCCTCAAATGAAGCATGAGGCGGCTTGCGCCTTGACCTTGGCACCCCATTTGGGGCTTGTGCAGCCTTCATTCCTCCCGGACCCCCTATGAGCGAAGCCAATATGGCGAACGACACTGATCCGCAGCGCGCCAACGATTCCGGCCAGCCAATGCCACCGGCCGCGGTCGCGCCGAAGGAGGAGTCGTGGATCGAGACGGTCAAGACGGTTGTCTATGCGCTGCTGATTGCGCTGGTGATCCGCACGTTTCTGTTTCAGCCGTTTAATATTCCATCGAGCTCGATGGAGAACACGCTGCTGGTTGGCGATTACCTGTTCGTTGCAAAGTTCGCGTATGGCTTCAGCCGCTATTCGCTTCCCTATGGAAAAGAGTTTCCTTCGGTGGGCCGAATTTTCGGGTCGTCACCGGCGCGGGGCGACGTGGTCGTCTTCAAGATGCCAAATCCTGAATCGGCGGACTATGGCGAAGATTTCATCAAGCGCGTGATGGGGCTGCCGGGTGATCGCATCCAGATGCTCAATGGACAGGTGTACCTCAACGGAAAGGCCGTGCCGAAGACACGAGTGGCGGACTACGTTGAGACTGACGAATTCGGAATGACAAATCACGTCGCCCGCTACAGGGAGACGCTACCGAGCGGCAAGAGCTATTACGTGCTCGACCGCATTCAGAATGGCCAAGCCGACAACACCCCGGTGTTCACCGTGCCGGCAGGCCACTATTTCATGATGGGAGATAACCGGGACAATTCCAACGACAGCCGCGCGGACGTGGGCTACGTCCCGGCGGAGAACCTTGTCGGCAAGGCAGAAGTGTTATTCTTCTCCACGAATGGCACCGCGCATTGGTGGGAAATCTGGAAATGGCCGTGGACCGTCCGGTACAACCGGATCGGCACGATCATTGATTGATCGGCATTTCGCCGATCTGGAGGAGCGGCTCGGCCACCGCTTTGCAGACACGGGACTTTTAGAACGCGCGCTAACGCATTCCAGCGCCGCCTCGCATGCCTCCAATGAGCGATTGGAGTTTCTTGGCGACCGGGTTCTCGGGCTGATCATCGCGGACAAACTCTATTCTCTCTATCCGCAGGACACCGAGGGCATGCTGGCGCTGAAGCTGAATGCGCTCGTCCGCAAGGATGCCTGCGCCGTCGCCGCAGCCGCTGCCGGATTGCCGGAGCACCTGGTTCTGGCAAGCTCAGAGGCAAAGAGTGGGGGGCGCAACAAGGCCGTAATCCTCGCCGGCGCCTGCGAGGCGGTGATTGCAGCCCTGTATCTTGACGGCGGCATGGAGCCTGCCCGTGTGTTTATCGAGCGGTATTGGGCAAGCGCGTTTGCGTCACTCAATTCCGATATGCGCGATGCAAAGACGGTGCTGCAGGAATGGGCACAGAGCGGCCCCGCAAAGGCGACGCCGATATATCGTCTGGTGCGGCGCGAAGGGCCGGACCACGCGCCGACATTCATCGTGGAAGTGAGTGCCGGTGAGCAGGAGCCAGTCAACGGTGAGGGACGCTCCAAGCGGGATGCGGAGCAGGCGGCCGCCCAGGCGATGCTGACGGGATTGGGCTTGTGGCAGAGTTGAGCACATCAAACACGCGCTCCGGATTCGCCGCGGTGATCGGCGCGCCCAATGCCGGCAAGTCCACTTTGGTGAATGCGCTGGTCGGCTCGAAAGTGTCGATCGTGACGCCGAAGGTGCAGACCACGCGCATGCGGGTGCGTGGTGTGGCCATTCGCGGCGAAACGCAGATCGTGTTTGTGGACACCCCCGGCATCTTCAAGCCGCGCCGCCGACTAGACCGCGCGATGGTGAACGCTGCCTGGGCTGGAGCAGGGGAGGCGGACGCCATTCTGCTCCTGGTGGACGCACCCGCGTTGGCCGCAAATCCAGAAGGCCTCGCGGCGCAGGACACGCAATCGATTATTCATGGTCTGAAGCAAAGCAATCGCCGTGCGGCGCTGGTCCTCAACAAGGTCGACGGCATGCCGCGCACCGATCTCTTGCCGCTGGCCGAGCGGCTGAATGATCCCGCGGTGTTCGAGCAGGTCTTCATGATCTCCGCTCTGACCGGCGATCATGTGCAAGATGTCGCGAAGTGGACTGCCGCGAAAATGCCGGAAGGGCACTGGCTCTACCCGCCTGATCAGGCTGCCGACATTCCCATGCGATTACTGGCGGCGGAGATCACCCGCGAGAAACTCTATCTGCGCCTGCACGACGAATTGCCCTATGCCACCACGGTCGAAACCGAGAAGTGGGAGGAACGAAAAGATGGATCGGTGAAAATCGATCAGCTCATCTATGTCGAGCGCGACGGGCAAAAGGCGATTGTGCTGGGCAAAGGTGGCCGCGCGGTGAAAGCGATCGGCGAAGCGGCACGCAAGGAACTGGAAGAGATGTTCGTCCGCAGGGTACACCTGTTCCTGTTTGTGAAGGTGCGCGAGAACTGGTCCGACCGCCGCGAGCACTACGCTTCCATCGGTCTGGAATATCCGGACGAATAATGGAATGGGCTGACGAGGCGATTGTTCTGTCGGTGCGGCCGTATGGCGAAACTTCCGCCATTGTCGAAGCATTGACACACCTGCACGGCCGGCATCTGGGACTGGTACACGGAGGCGCCTCGCGAAAAGTGCGTGCGATGCTGCAGCCGGGTAATTCGCTGCACATCACCTGGCGCGCGCGGCTGAACGAGCATCTGGGCTCGTTCCATGCCGAGCCGTTGCGCGTGCGTGCCGGCGCGGTGCTGGAGCGGCGCGATGCCCTTATCGGCCTTAATGCCTTTGCCGCGATGGCTGGCGCGGTGCTGCCGGAGCGCGAGGCGCATGTCGGGGTTTACGGGGCCGCGGAAGTGCTGCTTGACGCCATTGCCGAGCGAGATTTCACCGCTTGGGCGCCGCTCTACATACGCTGGGAAGCAGGTCTTCTCGAAGAACTTGGTTTCGGTCTAGACCTCGCGCGCTGCGCGGCGACGGGTTCCACCGACGATCTCATCTATGTCTCGCCACGCTCGGGCCGTGCGGTGTCGCGGGAAGCCGGCGAACCTTATGCCGACCGCTTGCTGAAACTTCCGGTATTTCTATTGGGCTCGCAGAATGCGGGGCCGTCAGTTTCCGAAATGCTGGAAGGGTTGAAGCTCACAGCGTATTTCCTCCTCGAGCGCGTGCTTCAGCCGCACGGAAAGGACTTGCCGCAGGCCCGTATCCGATTGCAGGAACTGGCCGCACGCGAATCAATGTAAGTGGGTGGCCGGGTCGCGCTTCGCCGCCCGGCCATGACGAGGTTTCAAAGTGGCCGACATCATCGACGATATTCGCCCCGAGCCGCTGGCGAGCGCGCTGTCCGAGCGTTATCTCGCCTATGCGCTTTCCACCATCACACAGCGCGCGCTGCCAGACGCCCGCGATGGGCTGAAGCCCGTCCATCGCCGCATCCTCTACGGTATGCTGCGCCTGCGGCTCGATCCCGGTTCGGCACCGAAAAAATCGGCCAAAGTCGTCGGCGACGTGATGGGCACCTTCCATCCGCATGGCGACCAGGCGATCTACGATGCGCTGGTGCGCCTCGCCCAGGATTTCGCGGTACGCTACCCGCTGATCGACGGGCAGGGCAATTTCGGCAATGTGGACGGCGATAACGCCGCCGCCATGCGCTACACTGAAGCCCGCCTCACCGCGCTGGCGCAGGCGCTGCTGGAAGGTCTCGACGAAGACGCGGTGGACTTTCGCGCCACATATGATGGCAGCGAGCGCGAGCCGGTGGTACTGCCCGCCGCCTTTCCCAATCTGCTGGCGAACGGATCCAGCGGCATTGCGGTGGGCATGGCGACCTCCATTCCACCGCACAATCTTGGCGAGTTGTGCAGCGCCGTCATCGCGCTGATCGAAAATCCCAACACGCGCGACGCCACTTTGCTGAAATTCGTGAAGGGACCGGATTTTCCCACCGGCGGCGTGGTGGTGGACGATCCCGCCAGCATTGCGGAAGCCTATCGCACCGGGCGCGGCTCCTTCCGCCTGCGGGCGCGCTGGAAAAAGGAAGAGGGCGCGCGGGGCATCTACCAGATCGTCGTCGATCAGATTCCCTATGGCGTGCAGAAATCGAAGCTGATCGAGCGCATCGCCGAATTGCTCGACCAAAAGAAGCTGCCGCTGCTTGAAGATGTGCAGGACGAATCTGCCGAAGACATTCGCGTCGTGCTTACGCCCAAGACCCGCATGGTGGATCCCGCGCTGCTGATGGAACAGTTGTTCCGGCAGACCGACCTCGAAGCTCGCATCCCGCTCAACATGAACGTGCTGGACAGCGGGCTCATTCCCCGGGTGATGAGTTTGAAGGAGGTTCTCATCGCCTTCGTCAATCATCGCCGCGACGTGCTGGAGCGGTGCTCGAAACATCGCCTTGAGAAAATTGCCGCGCGGCTGGAGGTGCTGGAAGGCTACCTCGCCGTTTATCTCAACCTCGACAAGGTCATCAAAATCATCCGCACCGAGGATGAGCCCAAACCGAAGTTGATGAAGGCATTCGGGCTCACCGACAACCAGGCGGAAGCCATCCTCAACATGCGGTTGCGCGCGCTTCGCAAGCTGGAGGAAATGGAAATCCGCCGCGAGCACGAGGCGCTGACGAAGGAACAGAAAGAACTGAAGAGGCTGCTCGGCTCGGAGAACCTGAAGGAGGAGAGTCTGATCTCCGAGATGCGCGCCATCCAGGAGAAGTTCGGCGGCAAACGGAAAGACGACAAGCCAGGCCACCGCCGCACGCAATTCGCGCTCATGCCGGACATCGCGGAAGAAGTCGCTGCCATCGAAAACCATCTCGAGCGCGAACCGATCACCGTGGTGTGCTCGGAGAAGGGCTGGTTGCGAAGTTTCAAAGGCCACCAGGAGCCGAGCGACGCCATCAAATATCGCGAAGGCGATCGCGGTCGCTTTTGGCTGCACGCCGAAACCACCAACAGGTTGATGATGCTGTCGACTGACGGCCGGTTCTTCACACTCGATTGCGCCAAGCTGCCCGGAGGGCGCGGCAACGGCGAGGCCATCCGCACCTTCATCGATTTGCCGCCGGAAGCCGACGTCATCGAGATGTTCGTGCACAAGCCCGGGCGTAAGCTGCTGCTCGCGGCGACCTCCGGCCATGGCTTCGTGACCAATGAAGACGAAGCGGTGGCAATGACGCGCGGCGGCAAGCGGGTGCTGAATGTGGGCGAAGGCGCCAAGGCACAGGCATGCGCGTTTGTCGCCGGCGATTCCGTGGCGGTGATCGGCGACAACCGCAAGCTGCTGATCTTTCCGCTGTCCGAAGTGCCGGAGATGGCCCGCGGCCGCGGCGTCATCCTGCAGCGCTACAAGGATGGCGGCCTGCTCGACATCACCACCTTCACCTGGAAGCAGGGTCTGAAGGACGAGAACAATCGGCTATTCGAATCTTCCGAACTGAAAGAGTGGCGCGGGCAACGCGCACAGGCCGGCCGCCTTGTTCCGCGCGGTTGGGCGAAGTCCAGCAGGTTTGCGTAAGGCGAGAGTGGTTCCCGATTTTAACGGTCACGGCGGCGGGTTGGCTGCCGCGCCATCGTTTCGCGGATGCGGCGCTGCTGTTTCTTGGCGACCGTCGCAGAGCGGATGGCGACATCGTAGGCCAGCTTCGTCCAGCGCGCCAGTTCTTCGGGATCGTCGCAGAGCCGATCCGGCAGTGCATACCAACTGGTGACGATGGTTTCGCCGCTCTTTTCGAAGGTGAACGGCTCGCATCCTTCCGCCAGAAAAGCTTTGCGGGTTTCGCCGTCGGTCTTGAAGTAAAGGCGCTCGCTGAAAACCATGCCGAACATGATGTCGCCTGCGCAAATGCCTTCGCCTCCGAAGAAGCGGCGCAAGGTAATCGGGCCGAACGCGCTGAAGAGATCGTCGAAACGATGCGGATCGTTCATCTCTCTCGCACCGCCCCATAGCGCAAGCCATCGATCAGCAGACCGAGCATGCGCCGGGTGTGGTCCGGCGCGACATCGTAGGCGGGACGGCACAAGCTGACTGCCGCGCTTAGAAGATCGCCGGGTGGGACGTCCGCACGTATTTCGCCTGCGGCTGCGGCGCAGTTCAACAACGCCGCCATCGCGGGTCGAAGCCTGGAATCATAATACGCCCGCAACGGTTCATAGGCGGGATCTCCCGCGTGCAGCGCCGTCGCAAGCCCGCGCTTGGCCGCCACGAACTCCGTGAACCGCAGCAGCCAGCGTGACAGCGCTTCCGTCGGCGGATATTTCGAAGACAACGCTGCGGCAGCATCCGCACAGGCGTCCACTTCGTGACGGAATAGCGCGACGATCAGGTCCGAGCGCTGCGGGAAATGGCGATACACCGTTCCCACGCCGACGCCCGCCTTCTCCGCGATGTCCCGCACGGGCGCATCAACCCCGGATTTGGCGAACACCGCCATCGCCGCCTTCAGCAGCGCCTCGATATTGCGCTGCGCATCCGCGCGCCTGGGCGCCTTCGCTGCTGGCTTTGCGCTTTTCACCAAATGCCTCTTGCTAAACGGAACGACGTTCCGTACAAACGGAATGCCGTTCCGCTTATGCAATATAGCGATTCCCGTGAAGGTGTGCCACTGGCGCGCCGCAAAAGGAGCACGACCATGCCGAACAACGATCGCATCGCCCTCATCACCGGCGCCAATCAGGGCATCGGCTTTCAGATCGCCAAAGAGCTTGCCGCCAAAGGCCTCACCGTCCTGGTCGGCTCCCGCAATCTCGAAAGCGGCCAGAAGGCCGCGCGGGAAATCGGCGCGAAGGCGCATGCCATCCAGATCGACGTGACGGACAAAGCCTCCATCGCCGCCGCCGCGGCGCGCATCGGAAAGGAGTTCGGCCACCTCGACATTCTCATCAACAATGCAGCCATCGCGAAAATCGGGCAGCCGCAAGGCGCGGTGGAGGAGATCGCGAAGAAGGGCAGGCTCAGCGTCGCCTCGCTGGACGATATCCGCACGGTTTATGAAACCAATGTCTTCGGCGTCATCGCGGTGACGCAAGCGATGCTGCCGTACTTACGCAAGTCGCCATCGGCGAACATCGTGAATGTTTCGAGTGGCGTGGGTTCGCTCACGCGCACCTTGGGCGAAGGTGGCGAGCATCTGCGCGAGATCTTCGGCACGTATTCGGCGTCGAAGACCGCGCTCAATGCGGTGACGGTGGGCTTCGCACTCGATCTCGCGGCGGAAGGCATCAAGGTCAATGCCGCCTGCCCCGGCTTCACCAAGACGGCGCTCAACAATTTCCGAGGCACCCAGACTCTCGCGGAAGGCGCCGAGGAGCCGGTGCGCCTCGCGCTGCTCGGTCCGGACGGCCCGACCGGCACCTACTCAAACGCAAAACTCGGAACCCTGCCGTGGTGAGGGAGCGGCTGATCATGTAAGGGAATGGCGTTGCGGCCATGGACGAGACTTTCAAGTGAAACTTCGGGCTCTGATTCTGTTGGCCTTCGCGTTTGCCGTTCTGCTTGCGCCCGTGATTGCAATGCCCTGCGACGTTCGATAGCGCAGGCGCTGACAGGAAGGCGCCTCCGCAGGGATCGAGTTGGGGCTGGAAGACGACCCATCAACTTCTGAAAGTCAATGGACAGTGGAAGATCGCGAGTGAGTTCTACGCGGGTCATCCCGGTCCGTGACATCAAGGACCCATCGGGAAATGCGAACCCTCAATTCGTATCGGCGGCCTTCAGGGTGACCGATTCGCCGCAGCCGCAGGCCGCCGTCTGGTTCGGATTGTTGAAGACGAAGCGGCTGCCCAGCTTCTCACGCACGAAATCCATTTCGGTGCCGATGAGGAACATGATGGCCTTGGGATCGATGAACACCTTTACGCCCTGGTCCTCCACCACTTCCTCGAAGGGCTGCGGCGCGTCCGCATAATCCATCGTGTAGCTCATGCCGGCACAACCGCCGTTGGTCACGCCCACGCGCACGCCCTGAACCTTGCCGTCGGCATTGGCGATGATGTCGCGAATGCGCGCTGCCGCGGCCTCGCTAAGACGCATGGCCTTGGGGCGCTCGCGTCTGGGTCTGGTCGCTGTTACCGTCGTGCTCATCAAAACATGTTCAGTTCGAGTTTCGCTTCTTCGCTCATGCGCTCCGGTGTCCAGGGCGGATCGAAGGTCATGTTCACCGTGACCTTGCCAATGCCATCGATGCCTTCCAGCGCCGTTTGCACCATCACGGGCATCTCGCCCGCCACGGGACAGCCCGGCGCCGTCAGGGTCATGTCTACGGCCGTGTCGTAATTGTCCGCCACGTCCACCTTGTAGATAAGTCCGAGTTCATAGATGTCCACCGGGATCTCCGGATCGTAAACCGTCTTCAGCGCCTTCACGAGTTTCTCGGTGAACGACTCCAGCTCTTCCGGTGTGAGGTTCGTCTCCGGATTTGCGGCAGCGACATCAGCCCTGAGTTCGGATGTGATCGGCTCGACATTCATTCGGTTTGCGCGGACGAGCCGCCCTCCAGCGCCGATTTCATCGTATGCCACGCCAGGGTCGCACACTTCACGCGCATGGGAAATTCCGAGATGCCGCCCATGACCTCCAGGCGTTCGCGATCTTCTTCTGCGAGGCCGTTCGCGTCTTCGCCTTTCACCAGATGCAGGAAGCCGCCCATCAGGCTTTCCGCTTCTTCCACCGTTCGCCCAACCAGCATGTCGGTCATCATTGAGGCCGACGCCTGGCTGATGGCGCAGCCTTTGCCTTCGAAGGCAATGTCTTTGATCCGGTTCTCGCCATCGAGCAACATATAGATCTTCACGCGATCGCCGCAGAGCGGGTTGTAGCCTTCGCCGGTATGCGTTGCGGAGGGCAGCGCCCCGAAATGGCGCGGATGGCGTGAGTGATCGAGGATCACTTCCTGATACAACTCTCGTAGGCCATGATCCATTACATCAACCCAGAATGCTGCGCGCTTTTTTCAGCGCGGCCACGAATACATCCACCTCTTCGCGCGTGTTGTAGAGCGCGAACGAGGCGCGGGTGGTGGAGGCCACGCCGAAACGTTCCATCAGCGGCTGCGCACAATGATGTCCGGCACGCACCGCCACGCCTTCGCGATCCAGAATGGTTGCGACGTCATGGGCGTGCATGCCATCCGTCTCGAAGGACAGGATGGCGCCTTTGTCTTTCGCCTCGCCGATCACCCGGACCCAATTCAGTTTCGCCACCTGCTCGGTCGCATAGATCAGCAGATCATTCTCATGCGCTGCAACTGCCGTGCGATCCAGCGCGTCGAGATAATCAATCGCAGCGGCAAGGCCTACGGCTTCGATGATCGGCGGCGTGCCAGCCTCGAAGCGTGCTGGCGGATCGGCATAGGAAATTACGTCGCGGGTAACTTCACGGATCATCTCGCCGCCGCCGTTGAACGGACGCATGGATTTCAGCAGCGCGCGCTTGCCGTACAGCACGCCGATTCCCGTGGGCCCGTACAGCTTGTGGCCGGTGAAAACGTAGAAATCGACATCGAGATCGCGCACATCCGCCGGCAGATGCACCGCGCCCTGGCAGCCGTCCACCAGCACCGGAACGCGTTTCGCATGCGCGCGCGCGACGATCTCCTTCAGCGGCGCAATGGTGCCCAGCACGTTGGACATGTGCGCAATGGCGGTAAGCTTCGTCTTCGGCCCGATGGCCGCATCTACCGCATCGACATCGAGTGAACCATCGTCGTTCACATCAACCCATTTGAGCACCGCGCCTAGCCGCTCGCGCAGGAAATGCCACGGCACGATGTTGGAGTGATGTTCCATGACCGAGAGCACGATCTCATCCCCGGGCTGGATGCGAGGGCTCAGATAGCTGTAGCTCACCAGGTTGATGGCTTCGGTGCCGCCCTTGGTGAAAACGATTTCATCGGTGTGTGCGGCATTGAGGAACTGCCGCACGGTTTCTCGGGTGGCTTCATAGCGCTCGGTGGCCACTGCCGAGAGATAGTGCACACCGCGATGGACATTGGCATATTCGCCCGAGGCGAAGTCGTACATCGCATCGAGCACTGGACGCGGCTTCTGCGCCGAGGCAGCGCTGTCCAGATAGACGAGCGGTTTGCCATAGACCCGCCGCGACAGGATTTCGAAATCCTTGCGGGCGGCCAAGGGGGCGAAACGAGGAATCGGCTTGAGCTTGGGCTGTGCGCTCATGCGCTCAACTCCACAAGCGCCACCTCGACCTGCGACCATACTTCGCCGCGGATCGTCTCGTCGCCAATTTCCGCCACAGCATCTTCCAGGAACGCGCGCATCAGCAGCGCACGCGCTTCGCCTTCCGGCACCCCGCGCGAGCGCAGATAAAACAGCGACTCCGGATCGAGATCGCCCACCGCGGCGCCATGGGCGCACTTCACATCGTCGGCGAGGATTTCCAGCTCCGGCTTCAAATCGATTTCGGCACGTTCGCCCAGCAGCAGGCCCTTGGCAGTCTGCCGGCTGTCGGAGCCGTTGGCGCCTTCTGCCACGCCGATCTTGCCCTGGTATACGCCGCGCGATTTCCCGCTTGCTATAATCTTGAACAGCTGCGTGCTCTGTGTGTTGCCCACCGCATGCACGATGCGCGTGGTGACATCGGCGTGGCCCGCCTCTCCCAGCACGCTGACGCCGGAAAGATGCGCCTGTGCGCCTTCACCTTCGAGCGCAATATGCAACTCCGTACGCGATAGCTTCGCGCCGAAATCCGCAAAATGCGCACGATAGTTTGCACTTTGTGCGAGCCGGAGCGAGTAGTCACTGACGCGAACGGCATTGTTGCGCTCAGTCTGGCGCACGTGCTCAAGCCGCGCGCCTTTGCCAAGAACCACATCAAAGGCAATATTCGCGAAGCTGTGAGCAGCAGCAGTTTCACGCAAGGTCAGCGCCGCACCCTCTTCAACTATGATCAGCACGCGGCCGTGGCCATCTTGCGAAAGCGCCAGATGGGCTGTGCCTCGCTCGCCTTTGCCCAGGCGCAGGAAAACGCCAGTCGTCGCATGCGAGGCAGCTATCCCTCCCATCTCGCCATTCACACCGCGCGGCATGATTTCCGGCAGCGCGCTCTGTTCCGCCGCGCCGGAGAGCGAGACGGTCCACTCAGCCGTTCCGGCGCTCTCGACCGCGTCCGCGTCGATCACGTTGCGCAGATCGGTGTACTTCCAGTCTTCGATCCGGCGGTTGGGAAGGGCGAGCGCGCTCATGCCGCATCCTTCACAATCTGCGCGTAGCCCTTCGCTTCCAGCTCGTGCGCCAGTTCCTTGCCGCCTTCCTTGATGATGCGGCCGGCAGACAGCACGTGCACGCGATCCGGCACGATGTAGTTCAGCAGCCGCTGGTAGTGCGTGATCACCAGCATGGCACGCTCCGGCGAGCGCAACGCATTCACCCCATCCGCTACCACCTTCAGCGCATCGATATCGAGGCCGGAATCGGTTTCATCGAGAATGGCGAGCGTGGGCTCGAACAGCGCCATCTGGAGGATTTCCAGCCGCTTCTTCTCGCCGCCGGAGAAGCCGACGTTCAGCGCCCGCTTCAGCATCTCCTCGGAAATGTGCAGCGCCCTGGCCTTCTCGCGGACCAGCCGCAGCACGCCCAGCGCGTCGATCTCCTTGTCGCCGCGCGCGCGGCGCTGTGCGTTCAGCGCCGTCTTGAGGAAATTCATCGTGGTGACGCCCGGGATTTCCACCGGGTACTGCATGGCGAGGAACACGCCTTTGGCCCCGCGCTCCTCCGGCGGCATCGCCGCCAGATCTTCGCCGTGATAGCGGATGCTGCCGCTGGTGATCTCGTAGCCTTCACGGCCGGCCAGCACGTAGGAGAGCGTCGATTTGCCGGAGCCGTTCGGCCCCATGATGGCGTGCACTTCGCCCGCAGCGATCGAGAGCGACAGCCCCTTCAGAATTTCCTTGCCGCCGACGGCAACGTGCAGGTCTGTGATCTCAAGCATTCCGAACAACTTCCAAAACAAAATTGTCATGGTCAGCGAAAGCGGACCACCCAGTGCGGCCCCGTCCGCGGCCGCGAGAGAGTCTTTCGCGCTCGCAGACGCTCGCTTGCTGGGTGGCCCGATTAAATCGGGCCATGACATGGTGGTGCAAAGCGGTGCTCATCCCACGCTTCCTTCCAGCGAGATGCCGACAAGCTTCTGCGCTTCCACGGCGAATTCCATCGGCAGCTGCTGTAGCACTTCACGGCAGAAGCCGTTGACGATCAGCGACACCGCCTCGTCTTGTGGAATGCCGCGGCTCAGACAATAGAACAGCTGGTCCTCGGCAATCTTCGAGGTCGTCGCCTCGTGCTCGATGCGCGCGCTAGGGTTGCGGCTTTCGATGTAGGGCACGGTGTGCGCACCGCACTTGCCGCCGATCAAGAGCGAATCGCATTGCGTGTAGTTGCGGGAGTTCGCGGCGCGCGGATGCACGCTGACGAGGCCGCGGTAGGTGTTCTGCGCTTGGCCGGCGCTGATGCCCTTGGAGATGATGCGCGAGCGCGTGTTCTTCCCCAGATGGTGCATCTTGGTGCCGGTGTCGGCCTGCTGGAAATGGTTGGCGATGGCGATGGAATAGAACTCGCCCACGCTGTCATCGCCCCGTAGCAGGCAGCTCGGATATTTCCAGGTGATGGCCGAGCCGGTCTCCACTTGCGTCCACGAAATCTTCGAGCGCGCGCCCCGGCAGTCGCCGCGTTTGGTGACGAAATTGTAGATGCCGCCGTGGCCTTCCTCGTCGCCCGGATACCAATTCTGCACCGTGGAGTATTTAATCTCCGCGCCCTCCAGCGCCACCAGTTCCACCACCGCGGCGTGCAGCTGGTTTTCGTCGCGCTTGGGGGCGGTGCAGCCTTCGAGATAGCTCACGTAGGCGCCTTCGTCGGCGATGATCAGGGTGCGCTCGAACTGGCCGGTTCCCTGCGCGTTGATGCGGAAATAGGTGGACAGCTCCATCGGGCAGCCCACGCCCTTCGGCACATAGACGAAGCTGCCGTCGGAAAACACCGCCGAATTCAGGGTGGCGAAGAAATTGTCCGTCACCGGCACCACGGAACCCAGATACTGCTTCACCAGCTCGGGATAATCGCGGATCGCTTCGGAGATCGGGCAGAAGATGACGCCCGCTTCCGAGAGCTTGGCCTTGAACGTGGTGGCGACGGAAACGGAATCGAACACGGCATCCACCGCCACGCCGGCCAGCAGCATTTGCTCGTTCAGCGGAATGCCGAGCTTGTTGTAGGTTTCGAGCAGCTTGGGATCGATTTCGTCCAGGCTTTTCGGGCCATCGCCGCTGCTCTTGGGCGCGGCGTAGTAATAGGCGTTCTCGTAATCGATCGGGTCATAGTGGATGCGGCCCCATTTCGGCTCGTTCATCTGCCGCCAGCGGCGATAGGCGCCAAGCCGCCAGTCCAGCATCCATTCCGGCTCGCCTTTCTTGGCTGAAATGAAGCGAACGGTATCTTCGCTCAACCCCTTGGGCGCGCGCTCCATCTCGATGTCGGTGACGAAGCCGTATTTGTACTTCTCACCAAGGGCGGCGACCTGCTCGCGTGTTTCGACCGCTGCCATCACGCCGCCTTCCGCGCGGAGATGCGCGTGATCAGTTTCTCCAGCGACGCAATCGCTGCATCGGCATCTTCGGCGCACGAATTCCAGCCGAAGGTGACGCGCAGAGCGCAGCGCGCGAGTTCATCGGAAACGCCCATCGCCTTCAGCACATGGGAGCGGCCGACCTTGCCGGACGAACAGGCCGCACCGGAGCTGACGCAGATGCCATCCAGATCGAGCGCCATCAGCGACGTTTCGGCAGAGAGACCCGGAATGGCAAAGCAGGATGTGTTCGCCGCGCGCTCCTCGCCGTCTCCGAATGTGATGGCACTTAACCCAGAAAGCGCCTTCTCGAACTGGTCACGAATGGTTGTGATACGCGCGGCTTCTCCCTCGCGGCTCGACTGCAACACGCGAACGGCTGCGCCGAAACCGGCGATGCCGGAAACATTTTCCGTGCCGCCGCGGCGGCGAAGTTCCTGGAAACCGTTGAACAACGGCGCCAGCGGCGCGCCGTCCTTCGCGATCAGTGCGCCCACGCCCTGCGGGCCGCCGAGCTTGTGCGCGGAGAGTGAGAGATATTCGGCGTCCCATTCAGCAAACTGGATCGGGCAAGTGCCACTCGACACCGCATCGACATGGATCAGAGCATCTGTTTCGTCGCGAATGAGCTTCACCAGCGCAGCGATATCCTCAATCACGCCGGTTTCGTTGTTGACATAGATGAGCGAGACCAGCGCGCGGCCGTTCCGGCTCGTAAGCTCTGCGCGGAGCGCCGCCTGACCGATGGTACCGTTTGCTTCGACAGGGATTTCCGTGACTTCCAGACCGGGAAATGTTTCGGCGAAGGAAGCGGCAACCGCGCGCACACTGTCATGCGCCGTCGCCTGCACGAGCAATCGGGTGACCGGTTCACCGGATTCTGCTGCGCCGGCAATCGCGCCGCGCAAAGCCAATGCATTCGCTTCCGCCCCGCCACTGGTGAAAATCACTTCGCCTGGCACAGCCCCGGCAAATGCCGCCACTGCCTCGCGCGCATCCTCGACTATCGCACGCGCGGTGCGTCCGGCGGCATGCACCGACGACGGATTGCCACCGATCTCGAGTGCACGCGTCACGGCGGCCTTGGCTTCGGGCCGCAAAGGCGAGGTGGCGTTGTGGTCGAGATAGATCATGCGGCGGGCCTTACTTCGCGCTCTGCCGGCCGGCAGGGCTGGGCGCGGCCCAGCACGCGCCGCTCCACCACATCCGCCAGCGAAATTGAAGAGAGAAACACGTGAATCTGCTGGCCCAATTCTTCCCACAAATCGTGCGTGAGGCAGCGGATGCTCGCGGTCATGCAGCCTTTCGCGCCGGGCACGCAGCGCGTGGCGCGGATCGGCTCGTCCACGGCAAGTATAATGTCGGCCACCCGCATCTCGTCCGCCGGACGGGTCAGCCGATAACCGCCACCGGGTCCGCGTGCGCTTTTCACCAGCCCATGGCGCCGCAGCTTGGCGAACAGCTGCTCCAGGTAGGAGAGCGAAATTTCCTGTCGCCGGGCGATATCGGCCAGCGCCACCGCGCGTGCGCCGTCCTCATGGCCGGCCAGATCAGCCATGGCCATAACCGCGTAGCGTCCCTTGGTGCTTAGTCTCATGCGCCAAAACTCCAGCGCGCCTGCGCTTTTGCCTTGCTTCCGAGGCACCGCCGTGTGCTAACAAGGCGGGCAGGCGACCCTCGTAATATAAATATCCCGACTAACACGGTCAATTATTCCCCATGAGAGAAACGAATACCGGCGCGCTATTGTTGACTACTATTGTGGGCTATTTGGCCGCACCCCGCGAAGCACGCGAGAGCGTGTTCGCCAAAACCCGCGAAGCACGCGAGAGCGTGTTCGCCAAAGCCGGAAGCTGCCGCTGATGCCGGAGATCATCCTTCCGGGCCCTGCCGGCCGCATCGAGGTCCGCTACCAGCGCCAGAAGAGCCCCCCCAATGCCCCCATGGCGCTGGTGCTGCATTCGCACCCGCAGTTCGGCGGCACCATGAACAATCCGCTGGTCTATGATCTTTTTCACATGTTCCACAAGCTCGGCTGCACGACTGTGCGGTTCAACTTCCGCGGCGTGGGGCGCAGCCAGGGCACCTTCGATTCCGGCGCCGGTGAGCTTTCCGATGCCGCCGCCGTGCTCGACTGGATGAACACACTCTATCCCAATCCTTCCTTCGTGTGGGTGTGTGGAATTTCGTTCGGAGCATGGATCGGCATGCAGCTGCTGATGCGCCGGCCGGAAATCACCGGTTTCATTTCCATCGCGCCGCCCGCCAGCATGTACGATTTCGCTTTCCTGGCGCCGTGTCCGACATCGGGGCTGATCCTGGCGGGCACCAAGGATCAGGTGGTGCCCGAAGCCGACATGCAGAAGCTGGTCGATAAGCTGATGGCGCAGAAGGGCATCAAGATCACCTATCAGAAGATCGAAGGGGCCAACCACTTCTTCGACAAGCATGAAGGCGAAGTCATCGAGGCGGTGCAGGAATACGCCCACCACATGATGACCACCCCGCGCACAGGGCGGTGACGAGCATCAGCCGAGTCAGCAGGGGTAACGAGGGGCAACGTGACAACAACAATTCGAAGCATAACTGCAGGCGCAATCTCCGCCTTCGCGCTGCTTGTCGCGACAGAATCCGCCGGCGCGACTACGGCATTTGGACATCGAAGCGATCCGGAAGCATGTCTTAGCCGCACCGACAAGAGCGCGGACGAAACAATCCTGGAGTGCTGGAAAGCGCTGAATTCGCATCTATTGACCCGCAACGGAATTGCTTATGCGCTGAACAATCTTGCGGTCGCCTACAAGCAGAAGGGGGATTGGAACTCCGCCCTTAATGCCCTCAACGCAGCGGTCAAGCTTGAGGGAGACACGTGGCAAACATTCGTCAATCGAGGCGGCGTTTACGATCACTTGAACAAGCCCGACCTTGCTCTTGCGGACTTCAACCGGGCGATCGAACTCAACTCCGGTCAGGCGGTCTGTTTCCGCACGCGCGGCCAGTTTTATCTGAACCAGCAGAAGTTTGATCTGGCTGAAACGGACTTCACGCGCGCGCTGACGTTCGATCCGAAAGAACCGAGGTCGCTCTACATGCGCTCGCAGGCAAGGCAACGACTGGGCGATACTGCAGGTGCTACTGCCGACATGGCATTCGCGAAGCAACTGGATCCGAATGTAGAGAACGCTTCGGGGGTTGAGCAAACTCCGGCAGTCGTACCTATCCTTGATCCCGGTTGAGGCTTTCTCTGGGCGAAGGCGCCAACCACTTTTTCGACAAGCACGAAGAGGAAGTGGTGGAGGGAGTGCGTGAATACGCCCACCGCATGATGACCACCCCGCGCACGGGGCAGTAGGTAACATTGTCGTCCCCGGCGAACGTCGTGCGCATCAGCGCGGGATGGTTGCGAAAGACAAGCACAGTTTTTCACCTCCCCCTACGCGGGGAGGTCGCCCGGCGCAGCCGGGCGGGTGGGGGGCTTGGCGATAGCGATGATGATCTCAACAACGCGGTCGCAGTTCTCCAGCACATCGCAATTCCAGAATCGCAGCACGCGATAGCCGCGCGAGTTCAGATGATCCGTTCGCTGTGCGTCGTAAACGACAGCGGCACCGTCCGCATGCTGCGAACCGTCGAGCTCGACAATCAGCTTTGAGCGGTGGCAGACGAAATCCGGAAAGTAGCGGCCGACGGGTGCTTGTCTGCGGAAGTGCAACCCGAGCGGTTTCAGCAATCTTAGCGCGTACCAGAGGCGCTGCTCTGGTTCGGTGGCGTTTCTGCGCAGCCTTCGCTGCTCAGAGCCGGCGACCTCCCCGCGTTGGAGGAGGAGAAGGGACGGCGGTTGATTCGTGGGACATGACCCATCTGGCGCTACCACCCCCTTTGAAAGTGTGCCCGCTTCGTTCTAAAATATCTTAATGGAAAGAGAAAGGGCTTTATGCGCGCTGCAGACATATCTGCAGGCGCAATCGGAACTGAACGAGGCGTGCCTGAAGCGGGTGGTTTCGGCCAACGATGCGAAGCTGAAATCTGCCTGGATCGGCGTGTTCGTCCGGCTTTGCGATGCCGTGGTGGCCAACGCGCATGCCATCGCGGACCTGGAGCATGCGCGCGGGCCAGTTTCTCTGCCGGAACGCCTGCGGCTGCCAAGGCTGCCGTGTCTGCCGGAGGAGGGGGGATCCCCACCCCCTCCCAAAATCCGTAAAACAACCTCCGGCCGAATCGCGAGCGAGATCAGTAACTTGGCGGCCCGTGCTCGGAAGCCGCGGCAGCGGATCAAACCCAAAGGCGGGGCGCCAAAGGGCAATACCAATGCCCGGAAGTCGGGTGCGCACACGGCGGAATTCAAGAAATTCCAGCGGGCCATCGCTCTCTACGCGCGGATGATGAAAGCAGAAATGGCGCTCCTTCGCACCATGCTGCCGCGCCCACCCATTCGCATCATCTACAAGATCACCACACACGAACGCTGCTGCGTCCGCACGCGCTGTGGTTCAGTCCGCCTTGTGGAACTTGCCGCCGGTCATGGGTTGGCGGACGCTGGTGGTGGTCGGCAGACTGAGCGGCAAGCCTTTGACCGAACGCACGGCAAGGTAGGCGAAGGCTTCCGCCTCAATGAAATCGCCGCGCCAGCCGGCGTCCTCTGCGGACAGAACCGGCGCGTTCACCCGCGCGCGCAATTCCGCCATCAGCCGCGGATTGAGCCGGCCGCCGCCACACACGACCCAGGTGGTTGCCGGTTCGGGAAAATGCTCGCGCGCCCGCGCAATGGCCGCGGCGGAGAACGCGGTGAGCGTTGCGGCGCCGTCTTCCGGGTTGAGATGCGCCACGGCCTCGGCCGTGAAATCGAGCCGGTCGAGCGATTTCGGCGGCACGCGCTCGAAGAACGCATGCTGCAGCATCTTGGTCAGCGCCGCATCGTCTATGCGGCCCGCGCCAGCAAGCGCACCGCCTTCATCAACCGGTTTGCCGGTGTGCCGCTGCGCCCAATCGTCGATCGGCGCGTTGCCTGGGCCGGTGTCGAAAGCCAGAATGGTGTCGCGCGAAATATAGGTGACATTCGCGACGCCGCCGATGTTCACCACGGCAACCGGCAGTTGGAGCGATGCCGTCTCCTTTACCAGCGCCGCATGATACAGAGGCACCAGCGGCGCACCTTCTCCGCCAGCCTTCACATCGGCGCTGCGGAAATCGTTCACCACATTGATGCCGGTAAGACGGGCGAGGCGCGCGCCGTCGCCGATCTGCCACGTCCAATGCTGTTCGGGGCGGTGCAGGATGGTCTGCCCGTGATAGCCGATCAGCGCAACGTCGGCGGGGGCGAGCCTCGCTTTGTCCAGCAACGCCAACACCGTTTTTGCATGGGCCTCGGTGGAAATCCGCTCGGCCTCGCGGATGGAGAACGGCACCGGCGCGCCGCGCGCCACGCCTGCCGCATCGTCCAGCGCCTTGCGCAGCATGGCCCGCGTCTCGGCATCGTAGGGCAGGTTGATTGCGGGGCCCGGCACCGCCACGCCTTTGCCATCCGTCTCGAGCAACGACGCATCGATGCCATCGAGCGAGGTGCCGCTCATCAGCCCGATCACTTTCAGAACTTCTGCCATGCGTGCTAGACACCCGCTCTTTCCAACCGAAGTCTAGCGATGTCCGAGCTTGCATCCCAGTTCAAGTCCGAGTTTCTGCGTGAATTTGCAGCGCGCGGCTGCCTGTACGACTGCACCGATCCCGACGCGCTGGATGCACTCTTCACGCGCGAGCGGGTCACCGCCTATATCGGCTTCGATTGTACAGCGCCCAGTCTGCATGTCGGCAGCCTGGTGCAGCTGATGACGTTGCGGCGGCTGCAGCAGGCAGGACATCGTCCGATTCTGCTGATGGGCGGCGGTACGACAAAAATCGGCGATCCTTCGGGCAAGGATGAAACGCGGCTGCTGCTTTCGGCGCAGCAGATCGAAGCGAACAAGCAGGCCATCCTGAAGGGTGTTCAGCACCTGCTGCGTTTTGGCGGCGGCGAGAGCGATGCCATCATGATCGACAACGCGGAGTGGCTCGACAAGCTCGAATACATCCCCTTCCTGCGCGATATCGGCCGGCATTTTTCCGTCAACCGAATGCTGACAATGGACAGCGTAAAGCTGCGGCTGGAACGCGAGCAGCCGATGTCGTTCCTCGAATTCAACTACATGATCATGCAGGCCTACGACTTCGTGGAGCTGCATCGGCGCTATGGTTGCAGGCTGCAATCTGCCGGCTCCGATCAATGGGGCAATATCGTCAGCGGCATCGATCTCGGGCGGCGCGTGGAGAACGCGCAGCTGTTTGGGCTGACGACGCCGCTCATCACCACCGCCTCGGGCGCCAAGATGGGCAAGACGGCCGCAGGTGCGGTGTGGCTGAATGCGGATCAGCGCTCGCCGTATGAGTACTGGCAATTCTGGCGCAACACGGAAGACAAGGATGTGGGGCGCTTCCTGCGCCTGTTCACCGATCTGCCGCTTCCCGAAATCGAACGGCTGGAGAAACTGGAAGGCGCCGAGCTGAACCAGGCGAAGATCGTGCTGGCGACCGAAGCGACATCGATCCTACACGGCCGAACGTCTGCCGATGAAGCCGCCGAAACGGCGCGGCGGACGTTCGAGGAAGGCGCAGCCGCGGAGGGCCTGCCGACTTTCGCCCTGACCTTGCCAGACGGAATTCTCAATCTGGCTGTGGCAACCGGATTGGCGTCATCAAATTCGGAAGCGCGTAAGTTGATCGCCAACAATGGCCTTCGCCTGAACGATACGGTGGTCAGCGATCCTCGCCTTCAGATCGATGCCAGCGCGCTATCGGGCGACGGCGTTCTCAAGCTGTCCAGCGGCAAGAAAAAGCACGTGCTGGTGAAACCGGCCTGAGCGGAGCGCGTCCTATGCAACACAAACCTGCGAAGATTTCTTTGGATGAGCGGCAGCGCCGGATTGAATTGCTGCGCGGCGAAATGGATCGTAACGGCGTTGTCGCGGTCACCCTCGGCCCCACGACCAATTTGCGCTATTTCGCCGGGATATCGTGGCATCCGAGCGAGAGGTTCACCGGCGCTGTCGTCACCGCGAAGGCGATCACCTACATCTGCCCCGGATTCGAGCGCGACAAGGTGCAGAGCCTTGTCACCGTGCCGGGGGACATTCGCGTCTGGCAGGAACACGAAAGTCCGTATGCGCTGATTGCCGATGCCGCTGGGCAAGGAAGCATCGCGCTAGATGATCAGGTCGCTCTCTTCACCTATTACGGACTGCGCAAAGCTGTGGGTGACGAACGGCTAAAGAGCGCCGGCGTGCTGACCAACAGCTTGAGGCGCAGCAAATCGGAAGCCGAACTTGCCCTTATGCAGCATGCGAAAAATGTGACCTTGGAAGCGCAGCGGCGCGCGCGCGATCTGTTGCGACCTGGCATTCTGGTGAGCGAAGTGATCCGCTTTATCGACGAAACCCATCGCAAATTCGGCTCCGATGGCGGCAACACGTTCTGCCTGGTTTCCTTCGCTGAGGACACCACGCTGCCGCATGGTGGCGAAGGCGAGCGGGCGCTGAAGGACGGTGACACGGTGCTGATCGACACCGGTTGCGCCTTCGAAGGCTACAACTCCGACATCACGCGTAGTTATGTTTTCGGTGAGCCCACGAAACGTCAGCGGGAGATCTGGAATCTCGAGAAAGAAGCGCAAGCGGCGGCCTTCGGGGCGGCTGAGCTGGGTCAGCCGTGCGAAGCCTGCGATGTCGCCGCGCGCGCGGTGTTGGAGCGCGCGGGGCTTGGTCCGGACTATCGGCTGCCGGGGCTGCCGCACCGGACTGGCCACGGCATCGGCCTCGACATTCACGAGCCGCCCAATCTGGTCCGCGGCGACAGGACGACGCTCGCGGCCGGCATGTGTTTCTCCAACGAACCGATGATCGTGGTGCCTGGCGAATTCGGCATCCGGTTGGAAGATCATTTCTACATGACGGAAAGCGGTCCGCGCTGGTTCACTCAGCCGTCGCATTCGATCGATGCGCCGTTCGATGGCGTCGCTTCCGTCGCCGATTGAGCGATGGCCGGGATTGCTAGTGGGGAGTCTGAGCCGGAGCGGGAGGTGTCTTGTTGGCCTGCGGCGGTGCTGTCGGCGCCTTGCCTTCAAAAATGCGGCGAAAGATTCCCGGCGTCAGGATCGACAGCGGGTTCACGCTGATCTTCGGTTCGTCCAGGCCGCCGGATGCTTCATAGGTCATCCCGATAATTCCTTCCCCCGGCTTGGAAACCAGCACGTTTCCAACCAGCGGAAGAGCACCCAGAACACTGTTCAGTCCATAGATCGGCGCCACCGCTCCGCGCAGGTCGATGGTGTTTGCATGCCGGTCGATATAGCCGTCTGCCGACAGACCGACAGACGGCCCGGATGCGTGACCGTCCTGAATGTTGATAACGTCGTTCTTGGAGGTGAACGGCATCTCCAGTTTGTCGATCACGATGCCCGCGCCGCGCATCAGATCGAGAAGTCCCCCTAGTGAGCCCGCAGAAAACAGCCGGGAAAAGAACGGCTGATTCTCGATGCGGAAATCCCTCATCGTTAAGGTTCCGGCAAAATCCGGCGCCGATCCTCTCGATGCGCCGACCGGTGGCATTTTCGCGATGAGACTTAGTTTGCCGCCTGAAATATCGTCGAGACCGAAGAGGCCTTTCAAAAGAAGCCCCGCATCCGTCGCCGTCAGCGACAATCGTCGCCCGTCGGACGCTGGCGTAATGCTCGCGCTCACGGTGTCTCCCTTCGACATTCCCGTGGCGACGGACATGTTCTGGATGCTGTCCCCGACTGTGTTCGCGTCGAGACTGAATGGCGTGAGAACCGTTCCTTCTGCCAATGCCAATCGCTCGAGACGCGCCACCAGATGATAGCGGTTGGTACTTTCCTGCCCCGCGGCTTTGGTCTTGGTATTGCGCTTCGCAAACGCGCTGCCATCGGCAGATCGCCCGCGAATTGTCACATCGAAAGTCTTTGGCGCGGTCTGGAAAAGCGACAAAGAGAAGTCATTCTGCGGGCCTGCCCGAAACACAGGAAACTCGGCATGGGAGAGCGCGCCCTCGCCCGCAAAATTCAGTCTACCACGCGCGGACAACCCGGCTCCCGAAACCGATACGTTCGCTGCCTGTACATCACCACTCGTATCGAGATCGGTCGAAACCTGTGCGGTTGCCGGAACGCCCGGGGCCTTGTTGTAGCTGATGATGTCCCAAGCCAGAGTGGCGGGTGTGAGATCGACATTCACCTCGGCATTCCGGATGTTGCCGCGCGATCCGGTGAGTTCGGCGGCAACATCGACAGGACCGGTCAGCACATCCGATAGATGCAGCTTCAGAGCGTTCCGTGCCTCTTCGTCCAGCCTTGCGTGTACTTTGAGATTGGTCGTGTTCTGAGTCTTGCTGCTGAAAAGTTCCGTCCAATCCGCAGACACCGGCGTTTGGCCGTAGTTGATCGTTCCGGCGGCATGCAGATGAGTGTTGTCAATATCGAAAGTGAGGCTACCATTCGAAAGTCTTGTGCCTTCGCCCAGAGACAAACCGAGCCCATTCACAACGGCCCTGATCTTTATCGGAACCCGGTCTACTCCGACGTCTCTAACCATTGGTACGCGAAATCCCGCGTCCACTACGGCTGCGCCAGCCGTTTCGGTAGGTTTGATGTGGAAGCGGGACGGGTATCGAAGCGGTTTTTCGTCGAGTATTGTGAGCAGATCACGGAGATGCCCCTGCAGCGAGACGAGAATTTCTCCGACGGTACCGTGCTTGTGCAGCTCCGGGATTCTTACCGTTCCTTGACGCAGCATTACTTTGCCAACATTGCCGGATGATACCTGCACATTGAATGTGTCACCCGTCAGTGTGCCAGTGCCGTTCGCATGCGTGAGTAACGTCATCCCGTTCAAGTATTTCACGCTCGCGTCACGAATGGGTATGCTCAGGTGAACAGCGTCCTCGGGTAGCGAAGGTTTTTGGAGGGCGCCAGCCTTTATGTTTAGTGCGATAGTGACCGGGCCGACGTGACCGGCTGGCATATTTTCAGCGATCCAATTGCGTGCGCCTTCGCCCATGCGCAGCGGCCAATACCGTACTAGATCGGTTACCGGCAGATCCTTCAGTGTTCCGGCCGCATCAATGGCTGGCGAGGTGTTCTCTGCAAGCACAACCTGCCCGGAAAGGGTTCCAGAGAGTGCCGGACCCTGGAGTGTCAACTGCTGGATGCCAAATGTCTTACTTGCAGGGGTATAGGTGGCGCGCAGATTGGCACTCCCGAATTGAACGGCTCGTGCGAAGGTGCCGCGCATTGCCAAATTGATCTTGTTGCCGGAAATGTTCAGATCGGCGCGCTGAAGTGCGCCGTCGTTTGCGAAATACAGGTAACCGTATCCTTGGAGATGCGCTCCAGTGTCTTCGGCTTGGATATCTGCGTCGTCGATCAGCACCTTACCGCTGCCCGCATCATACCGTCCGATAAATCGTAAATTGTCTATGGGAAGGGAGGTTCCCAAGCCATTCACCGTGCCTTTGGCGGAAATGCTCAGATCTGCCGAGCGAAGTCGGTTCGCATGCTCGACGACGAAAGACCCCGACAAGTCCGTCCGGAGATTGAATGGTTTCAAAAAAGCGAAGCGCGGCGAATTGCGTGCGAGGGCGGGAATGGAAAGGCCGGTAACTGTCAGATCGCCAGTGAGGTCCCCGCCTTTTGGCGGTAAGCCAATTCGGCCAGTCACATGGGCCGGTTGACCAGTGATCTCTACCGTCGCATCAAGATTAGCAGCGAGATGACCGGCCGTACGATGATCACTTGAGACGTCCACGCTGGCTTGCGGTGCAACTATAAACAGACCCGTGGCTTCATCGTAAAATGCTAGCTTCGCCTGGCTGACAGCAACGCGCTCCAGAGACGACGGGCCTTTGCCAGATTTCTCCAAAGCATCTCGGATTTTCTCGAGCACGTCCCCGTGTGTCTTGTTATGCTCGACTCCAAGGTGGAGCGCGCCGTCTTTGGTTCGCACAAGTGTGAGCTGCACGCCGACCAAAGTGATGCGTTTGACCTGAACATCGCCCCAGATCAAGGGTTGAACGGCAAGTCCGATCTCTGCTTTCGGGGCTTGCGCGATGATGTGGCGCTCTGAATCGAAAACCCGCGCGCCCATGATGATTAGGTTCACGCGACTTTCATCACGGGACCACTCCAGCGCGGCATCGTCGTAACGAATTGACAGGCCGGGCAGGGCGTAGAGAACCGAACCTCGCAGGCGCTCTGAAAAAGGTCCCAACGATACGGGTCCGATCGCCAACCGGAGAATGGCGCCAACCACAAAAAATATCGCAATGGCAATCAGCGCGATGGTCGCCAAACTCACGTGATGCACGTGATACCAGCGAAGGCGGAATTGCCGGATACGGCGCATGAGCGCGTTGAAGCCTAGTCTCTCGGAAAAATTAATTGAACGTTTCAAAGCGTTCGGTACCTGTAGAGCGTCATCGGCGCGCGGATCAATTCAACGCCCCAGGTTGCGCCTGTATTTGCGCCAGCGCACAACGTAGCTTATCGCCTATCGCCGCGAGGTGGTAAACGCCTGCTGAACAGGAGCGAACCATGGCCAGACAGCTCAAACCCGGCGAAAAGGCTCCGGCTTTCATGCTTGAAACGGATGAGGGCAGGATATCCTCCGCTGCTTTGGCGGGTACGCCATACGTGCTGTATTTCTATCCGAAAGACGACACCTCGGGCTGCACCAGCGAAGCGATCGCTTTTTCCAAGAAAGCGCCGAAATTTGCGGCCGTTGGAGTAAATGTCATAGGCGTTTCAAAAGATAGCGTTCAATCTCACGAAAAATTCAGGGCAAAACACGGGCTCACAATTAAATTAGCCTCTGACTCTGACAAAAAGGTTGCATTAGATTACGGCGTCTGGGGTGAAAAGAAATTATATGGCCGCGCATTTATGGGGGTCGAGCGCGCCACATTTCTTGTTGACGATCATGGCGTGATCAGGCAGGTCTGGCGCAAAGTGAAAGTACCCGGGCACGCGGACGCAGTATTAGAAGCCGCACTGGGCCTTGTAGGATAAGGGCTTCGGCAAGGTCGCCGATGGTCAGGGTTCCTTACCTAAGAGCTTGTAATTGTGCTCTGATGCGGGATGATATAGGTCTTCCGCGGCTGTGGCGAAGGCCAATAACAGAGGTGTACGGCATGGTGAAGGCGCTCATCGAGCGCGCGTGGGTCTGGTTGCACGCAGCGTTCCCTGAACGACAAATATACATCCGTAGCGACGGACGGGTGCAGTTTTTCACCTTCGGTGCACCGTTGCAGGCAACGCTTGCGGGGCTGTGCCTGATCCTGCTGTCGTGGCTGGCCTTCGCATCGGTCAATGTGATCTTTAAAGATCGCATAGTGGCCGCGAAGAATCATCGCTTTCAGCAGATGCAGACGAATTATGAAAACCGCATCGCCGATCTGCAGATATCCTACGACGAATTAAATGGGGCGTTGGTCGCCGCGCAGGACAAGTTCAAGAGCGTTGCCGACCAGGTACAGTTAAAACAACGCGCGCTCGCGTCTCTGCTGACTGGCGGAAATGGCTCTGCCTTGACTATTGCGGAGTCCATTGGTTCTTCGGCTGGGAAGCCGATGGCAGACGTACCGCGGATGTCTTCCGCTGGAAGCGCTGCCGATGATCTCAACTATAGCACGTCGAACCGGGATGGTGTGAATGGAGCGTCCGAACTCAACATGATGGCCGAGCCCGTTGGGCCGCAGCCTCGCACCGGATCGCCGTCGCATGCCAGCCTAATCCTTGGCGGTACGTTTCGCCGGCTGGCAAGCGCGGCGGACGCGCTCTTCCGCAAGCCAACAGCACCATCTCCGGGTGGGCTGTCCAAAGTGGCGCTGCAGAATCCGGCGTTTCGCGGGCTGATGGGGCAGACGCAACGACTGGAAAACATGGACCGTACTGAAATGGCGCTTCTTCAGAACTATGATGCCAAGATTGGAACACGGATCGCTGGCGCGGAAGGTGTTCTGAATCGCGTTGGTCTCAATCCGAACCGCCTCGAACGCGCAGTCGGTGGGCCACTTGTTCCGATCTCTGATGTCAAACTCGCAGGCATTCAGGATTCCGGCTTCACGAATGAGTTTGTAACTGCCGATGCTCATAACAGAGAATTCGGAGAACTTTTAGCGGCGCTCAATCACGTACCGTTGACGACGCCCGTTCACGGTGCCGGGTTTGAATTGACGAGCGATTTCGGCCCCCGGATCGATCCCTTCACACATCGTGTTGGATTCCATCCCGGACTTGATTTTGGAGGCCACTGGGGTGCCATTGTTACCGCCACGGCGCCCGGCACAGTCATTTTCGCGGCTGGGCGCGGCGGTTACGGCAACATGGTCGAGATCGACCATGGCTATGGCATACACACGCGCTACGCACATTTGTCGTCGATTTTGGTGCGGGTAGGCGCTAAGGTCGCAAAGGGTGCGCCAGTGGGAAAACTCGGGTCCACTGGCCGCAGCACCGGCCCCCATGTTCATTATGAAGTATGGCTCGCCGATGTTGTGAGAGATCCGAGCAGATTTATTGAGGCAGGACGCCATGTTCACTAAACCCAAAGAAGCCGCTCCAGAGGTTCCCGCGACGACAACGGCAACAGCAGTTCCCGTTCCGCAGCCGCCGAAGCAACGTCCTGCAGCGACGCGCTCGGCGCCATCGATCATCAGCGCCGATCTTGTTGTCACCGGCACGCTTTCGTCGTCCGGCGATATGCAGGTCGATGGCCGGGTCGAAGGTGATGTCCATAGTGCTGGGCTGGTGATCGGCGAAAAGGCCATCATTCAGGGCGAAGTGCTTGCTGACGAGGTGACGGTTAGGGGCCGCGTCGAAGGAAGCATTCGTGCGCGCAAGATATTGCTGTGCTCCACCTGTCATGTTGAAGGCAATATTTTACACGAGGCCTTTGCGGTCGAGGCGGGTGCCTTCTTCGAAGGCAACTGCCGCCACTCGGATAGCCCGCTGGCAGAAGAGAACGCGCGGCGAAATCCGGCTTATGAGCGCAAGAACGTAAGCCCTGGGCTTTCGAGTGCAACTGCGGCGACGAACGGCGGATCCACTGCGGCTGTGAAGCCGATCGATAGCCGCCCCGCGACGGTTTCTACGGCAGCCTAGGTCGTAACGGTTGAAGCCAGCTTGGGTCGGTCAGCCTTCCGACAGGAACGGCTGCTGTGGCTGGGTGTTTTGTTCGCCGCGTATGATGGGGATCTCAGATGGCTGCGACCTATTCTGATCTCGGCGAATCTGGGGCCGCCCTTGCGGAAAGCGAAGCGGTTGCCCGATCACTGTGGCACCGTATCTCGTGGGGTGCGATTTTTGCAGGTGCGGTGGTCGGCACGGCGGTCATTTTCTTCCTACTGATGCTTGGCATGGGAGTCGGTCTATCGCTCGTACCGGCCCACCGAGCGTCAACGGGATTTCTTACCCTTGGAGCCATCTACTTTTTGGCCGCGCAAGCGATGGGCTTTGCTGTTGGGGGGCATATCGTTGGCCGGCTGATCGGCCCAATGGCCGAAACGGACCCCGAGGAAGAGTTCCGCGCTGCGATTCATGGTCTAACCGTTTGGGGGTTATGCGTCATTGCAACTGCTCTGGTGGTGCTGGCGACAGGCTGGGTCACGGCGGGATCGTCCGCTCTTGCCGGTGCCCCTGGGGGTGCGTACCGGAATTCGGCTGACGTTACCCCAAGCGCGGCGGCGTACTGGACCGACGTATTGCTGCGGCCAGGTACTGCACCGATGCACGCTTCGGCAGCATGGCAGCGCTACGCTCAGGCGGACACCACTGCCACCGATGCTCCGCCCGCAGTGGATGATGAATCCGCTACTGACCGGGGGTTCACGGCAAAACCAATGACAGCTGTGCCGCCTGGTAACGGCAAAGTGGAGAACGATCTGCCGAAGGCCAGCCATGAGGAGGGTGTGGCACCCTCAGCGGAGCCCTCCGAACCGTCTGCTGCACCGCACGTAATCACCATTCCAGTTGAAGGTGATAACGGCGAGATAGTCACCGACACCGGAGCCGCGCAGCCGCCAAGGCACGACATCGCAGCGGACAGGGCGGAGCTCGGGCGGATGATTGAAGTAGGCATGACTAATGGCGGCGGGTTGTCTTCATATGACCGCGATCGGGCTGTTCAACTCGTAGCGCAGGACACGGGACTACCTACAGCAGAGGCCGCGCGCCGCGTCGACAATGCTCGAGCGCGGATCAGGGCCGACGAAACACGCATTGTCGAGACTGCGCGCAAGATTGCCCGCAATGCCAGTCTCTGGATCGCACTTGCGCTGCTCTTCGGTGCGATCGTTGCCGCGATGGCGGCTGTCTCCGCGCGCTGGGAAGACGATCGCATAACTTTCGATTGGCGTCCGCGACGACGGTCGAAGGCGCTCTAGGTTCGATTTGGGGAGCGTCTGGAGCGGGTGAAGGGAATCGAACCCTCGTCATCAGCTTGGAAGGCTGTTGCTCTACCATTGAGCTACACCCGCGTGCCACACACATCTTCTCCTCGCCGATGTGCGACGAAGAGTGGTGGGGGAAGTAGGACTCGAACCTACGAAGGCTAAGCCAGCGGATTTACAGTCCGCCCCCTTTGCCGCTCGGGACATTCCCCCCGGAAGAGTGCAGGGCGCGCGGATATCGGAAATTGCGCGGGGTGTGTCAACAGGCGAGCGCGGGCGACTCAGCGGACCCGCGCTCGCCTGGATTGATCAGGCAACGGAGCGAAGCAAGCGCGGCTGACTCGCCTCGTCGCATCCACAATGCTCAGCGAAATGCTTCAGGATGAAAGACCAGCCGGTCTCCGCGCCCATACGCGCGCAATATTCGGCGCCTGCGCTTCCGTGATGCGAAAAGGCGCGATGCTCCACTTCAATGCGTGTACCGCTGCCGCCGTCGGACACGAATCGAATTTCCACCTCGCTCGCATGTTCCGGCACAGGCTCAGGGCGATGGCCGGGTGAGATATGCCAGCGCAAAATCATTCTATCGGGCGGCATCCACCGCAGCACGCGCGCCAAATCGCAACGGAAGCCTTCGGGGCCTCGCTCCCAAAGAAAGCCGCCCTTGCGGCCTTCGAGGCAAATGTCTTCTAGATATTCGCCGGAATAGGTGTACTCCCGAGGCCACCATCGGCTGATATCATGCCGGAATTTCTCGAAAGCCACCGCGGGCGGAAGACCGATCACCAAATGGCTGCGGGCCACATCGTCTTTTGCGAAACGCTCGATTGCACGACTGTGCACTGTCATGGGAATACCCTCGTTGCACCTGTGAAACTCAAACTGGTGACACTCTGTTCCCGGAAGCTTGGTCGCATGAGCATGAGAAACCTTGACTGTTGCCATGAATAGACGCTCATCCGATCGCCGCTCCGCATCGGCCCTGTGGCTATACGGCCTTCATGCGGTCCACGCCGCTCTTGAAAACCCGCGCCGAAAGCTCCATCGGGCCCTGTTAACCGATCACGCCGCTGCGATGATCGGCCAGCGGCCGATTGCCAGAGTCGAACACCAGGTCGTTGCCGCGGAGGCGGTTGCACGGGTTGTGCCGCCGGGAGCCGTTCACCAGGGCGCAGCCCTGTTATGCGAGCCGCTTCCGCGGCTTGGTCTGGACGAAGTGTTGCGGGCCCACTCACACGGCGCTCGTACGGTTACGATCCTTGATCAGATTTCGGATCCGCATAACGTTGGGGCAATCTTAAGATCCGCCGCTGCATTTGGTGTTTCCGCGGTAATCGTTCAAGACCGCCATGCCGCAGCCCAGACCGGCGCGCTGGGAAAAGCTGCTTCCGGGGCGCTGGATATCGTCCCCTATGTGGAAGTGGTTAATATCGCCCGTACACTGGAGGAATTGGGGAGAGCGGGTTTCTGGCGCCTGGCTCTGACGGGCGATGGGGAGCAACCGATCCGGACGTCTGTACCAGATGGAGACGTCGTGCTGGTTCTCGGCTCCGAGGGAACTGGCCTGCGCCGCCTTGTTCGCGAGCGCTGCGACGCCGGCGTGTTCATTCCTATTGACCACGCCATGGAGAGTCTGAACGTCTCGGTGGCCGCGGCAATCGCCTTTTACGAACTCAACGGGAGAACCGTTCAGCGGAACCCGCCTGCAGGTTTGTCATTATGAATGCGCATTTGGAGGTACTACGATGCGATCCTGCCTCTTGTATTTGATCGGGGTGCCAATCCCGATCATTATCATCCTGTGGCTGATTACCGGCCACGCCTGAGTCTGCCGCCGCCGGTAAGTCTACCTAAGTCCACCCCGCAGTCAGGCGGAATTCCCTCACGAAACGGCCTACGCGCATGGTGACGGTGGCTAGCTCGTGTGCCGTCACCCAGGCGGCCAACTCACCACAAATGCACGCGCTGATCCGGCGGCAGGTAGTACTTGTCGCCGGGCTTCACGTCGAACGCCGCGTACCATTCATCCTGATTGCGCGTGGCGCCGATGGGTCGAAACATCGCCGGGCTGTGCTCGTTTGAAAGGAGCTGCTGGCGCAGCGCGCCTTCGCGCATTTTCGAGCGCCATATCTGGCCGTAGGACAAATAGAACCGCTGATCGCCGGTCAGCCCATCTTCCAGCGGTGCGTCCTTTCCCCCGAGGGAGATGTGATAGGCCTTCAGCGCGATCGCGATGCCGGCATTATCGGCCACGTTCTCGCCCATTGTGAAGGCGCCATTGATGTGCAGACCCGGCAACGGCTCGTAGGAATCGTACTGCTCGCCGAGCGCTTTCGTTCTGGCTTCGAAGGTCTTCTTGTCGGTGTCCGACCACCAATTGGCGACGTTACCCTGCGCATCGAACTTGGCGCCCTGGTCGTCGAAACCGTGACTGATCTCATGCCCGATTACGGCGCCGATGCCACCATAATTGACCGCGTCGTCCGCATTGGGATCGAAGAAAGGCGGTTGCAGGATGGCCGCCGGGAATACGATCTCATTAAAGAATGGATTGTCGTAGGCGTTCACCGTCGGGGGAGTCATGCCCCATTCGGTCTTGTCGACCGGCCGATCGATTCGCGTGAGCTGGCGGTTCCATTCGAAGGCGGCGGCGCGCTGTACATCGCCGATAAGGTCGTCTCTCCGAACGACCAGGGCAGAGTAGTCGCGCCAATGGTCGGGATAACCGATCTTCACGCCGAAATGGTGCAGCTTATAAAGCGCCTTCTCGCGCGTTTCCGGCGTCATCCATGAAAGCGTGCGGATGTCGGCGTCGTACGCCTTGAGCAGGTTGTCTACCAACTCGACCGCTTTGGCTTTCGCCTCGGGTGGGAAATACTTCGCCACATAGAGCTTGCCCAGGGCCTCACCCATGTTGTCGTCGAGCAGATGCGCGGCGCGCGTGGCGCGGGGCAGCTGTTGGTCGTTGCCCTGAAGTTCAGTACCGAAAAAAGCGAAATTTTCGTCGTCGAAGGACTTTGGCAGGTAGGCCGCATAGCGGTGGATGTAGTTCGCCGTCAGATAGTCGCGCCAAGTTTCGACTGGTGTTTCGGCAAAAATCTGCGCCAATTTCGGGAAGGCTGACTTTTCGGCGACAATGATCGTTCGCTCGCCCTTCGTACCGCTGTGCGAAACGCCGGCGGCCTTCAGGTAGGCGTCCCATGGGAACTGAGGCGCAAATGCCTTCAGTTCTGTGATCGTCATCGGATTGAAGACTTTATCGACATCACGACGGTCCGCATTCGCCCACGATACTTCCGCGATCCGATGCTCGAGATTGTAAACGCCCTCGGCCCTGCTGGCGGGATTACTGAGGCCAACCGCGGTGAAGACGTTGGTCAGGTGCTTCTTATAGGCATCCCGCGTTTTCGCGAGCGCCGCATCGTCCTTCAGATAGTAATCGCGATCCGGCATGCCCAATCCGGATTGGCCGAGGGTCAGCGCGTACTGGTTCGTGTCCTTGGGGTTGAAAGCGATGCCGCCCGCAAACGGTCCATCGAGCTGCAGGTTCGGAGAGCCCATGATTGCCGCCACATCCTGCGGCGTCTTCAGCTTCGCAATGCGACCAAAATCCTTTTTCGCTGGAGCAAGGCCGCGGGCATCGATCTGCTTCTGATCCAGGAAAGCGTCGTAGAAGTCGCGCAGCTTGCGCTCTTCCGCTGTCAACTGATTGCGGGGCTTCGCATCCAGCGAGGCGGCAATTTCCTGCATTCGCTTCTCACTGAGGATGCGCAGATCCTGAAAGGAGCCAGTGCTGGAGCGATCGGGAGGGATGACAGCGGACTTGTACCAGTTGCCGTTGACGTACATGAAGAAATCGTCGCCCGGCTTCACCGCGTGGTCCATGGCGGCGAGGTCGACGCCCCACGTGCCATACATGGTTTTGCCGCCAGTCGCGGCCAATGCTGCCGTCACGGCAAGTGCGCTGGCGGCGACGAGAAAAAAGGCGCGCTTCATCAAATTCTCCGTACAGAAGATTGCGGCGTGAGCCCCAAGCCACACCCGCTCTGGGCCGGAAATAAGGTGGATTTCCGAAAGGCGCAAGTCACGCGGCCGAGAGCGGTTCCGGCAATGCGCAATGGCACCCCGTAAATGATCATAGGACGGTACTGACCTTCCGCCACGCTAAAAGGGACTAGTACTCGGATGGTTGCGGGCTCTACCAGTGCCACGATTATGCGCTGACGCCTCTCACCTTGTCCTTCACGCGCCGCCAGACACCTGCACGCCTGCGTTCACGCTCTCGCGCCGCATTGGAATGCGGAAATGCCTTAGCGGGCACGGGTCTGGAGAGAAAGGCGCACAGCGCGTCCCATTGTGGCGCCCGCTCAATATCGATCTCCAGCAGGGCATCGGGGCCCGAGGCGAAATACTTCCGCACTGCTACATTGTGAGCCTCATATACGGCAAGGCACTGTGCTTCATTGCCGGGAATGGAGCGGCAACCGTAAAGCCATTCCAGCACATTGCCTTCTCGGTCACCGTAGTGACGGACAAGGCTGGCGAGCCATCGCTGCGAATCGCGGACGGTAAGGACAAATTTCGAATCGGGAAACAGCGCATCCAGCTCGCGGTAGAGCAAGGGCCAGGGATTGTCCGAGAAGGCGTCCTTCACCTGTGCAATCGGCAGCACGCGCTCCAGCACTTTCGTGTTGGTCAAAGGAGGGTCGATGAAAATGCTGTCGCGCTTGGCTGGCGCGTTGATAAACACGCCCTTGTCTGTGCGGTAGCCGAGAATACGAAAAGCTTCGTCGAGCGACGACGTTCCCGTCTTTTGAAAGCCGATGCCAAAGACCTTGGGACCGTTCGCGCTCATTCGCCGCGCGCCCTTTCGTCAGGCCGTAATCGGTACCTTCTTCCGGACAGCCGGAGCGGGCTTATCGCTTTTCGGCAGCGGCACGGGACGCAACAGGAAGGCCGGCAGCTGGTGCGCATCGGGCGTACGGTCCGCCGGCCTCTGCGGCTGCGCTTTCGTCACGTGCGAAGTCTGCTGCTGCTGCTGCTGCTGCTGCTTTTGCTCGGACTTGCGATGCGGCTCCGGCGCATGCTGCTGCGGTTGTGAAGCGGCGTGCTGCACGGGCTTGCGCTGGGTATGCTCGCGATGATGCTGCTCGTTCTTGCGCCCGGCATGACCACGCCGTCCGCGGTTGCGCTCGCCGTGATGGGAGTCGCGCGCCGGTTGCGCTTTCACAGCTTCCGCCAATCCATCCAGCACGATGCGCTTTAGCGGCGAACCGATCAGTCTCTCGATGGCTTCCATGTATTTGCCGTCACGCGGCGTTGCCAGCATGTAGGCGTGACCAGAGCGTCCCGCGCGGCCTGTCCGGCCGATGCGGTGCACATAATCGTCGGCATGGTAGGGCACGTCGAAATTGAAGATGTGCGACACGGAGGGAATGTCCAGGCCGCGGGCGGCCACGTCGCTCGCCACCAGAATTTGAACTGCGCCGGAACGGAACCCGTCTAATGTCCGTGTGCGAACGGACTGGTCCAGATCGCCATGCAGCGGCGCCGCATTGAAACCGTGCTTCGACAGCGACTTCGCTACCACGTCCACGTCGCGCTTGCGGTTGCAGAACACGATGGCGTTGCCCACCGCGTTTTCGCGGATCAGCCGGCGCAGCGCTTCGCGCTTCGCCCAGTCGTTCGCGGGCACATCCACGGCTTCCTGTGTGATGTTCTCCGCCGTGGTCGCCGGCCGCGTCACTTCCACGCGCACGGGATTGTGCAGGAACTGCTCGGTCAGGCGCCGGATCTCCGGCGGCATGGTTGCCGAATAGAACAATGTCTGCCGCGTGAAGGGAATGAGTTTGCAGATGCGTTCCACATCCGGGATAAAGCCCATATCGAGCATGCGGTCCGCTTCGTCCACGACGAGAATCTGGACCTGAGAAAGCATCAGCTTGCCGCGCTCGAAATGATCGAGCAGGCGCCCGGGCGTAGCGATGAGCACGTCCACGCCGCGATCCAGCTTTTTGTCCTGGTCGTCGAAGGACGTCCCGCCGATGAGCAGCGCCATGTTTAACTTGTTGTACTGGCCGTACTTCTCGAAGCTTTCGGCGACCTGCGCGGCCAGTTCGCGGGTGGGCTCGAGGATGAGCGAGCGCGGCATGCGGGCTTTGGCGCGGCCGCGGGCGAGCAACTCGATCATGGGAAGGGTGAAACTAGCAGTTTTGCCGGTGCCGGTTTGGGCGATGCCGATAATGTCTCGGCGCTGAAGCACCACCGGAATCCCCTGCGCCTGGATGGGCGTTGGGTTGGTGTAGCCGCTTTGGGCGACGGCCTTCAGGACTTCGGGCGCCAGTCCAAGGCCCTCGAAGCCATTCGACGCCGGGGCAGGGCTGGTTGGCTGATTTTCAGAATCCGCAACATCTTGATCTTCGTTTTCAAGAAGTCCGGCACCCTCCCCCCAGGAAGGGTCGTGGGCCGCCCCGTTTGTGTTCTGGTCGGCAACCATCACCAAATCTGGCGGGGTTGTTTTCATGGAATCGGACACCCTCTCCCCGTTTTGCTGCGCAGTGTCGGGGACGCGCCGTGTCCACCAACCTTCGCGCGGCCGTACGCCGTCGGCGGCGGGAGATGCTGGGGTGGGCGAAGCAGACCGCTCCGATTCCGGATTCTGGCTCGGATTCTCGGCAATGGCCCCGGTTGGCGGGGAGTTCGACGAAGTGTCCGAAAGGCTGAGTTGACTCACGCCGGTATTCGTACCGGCCGACGTTTCACTGATCATGCGCTCCTAAACGGACGCATTCAGCGCCCCGCGGCCGCCCGAATTGGGACCGATTCCATTGTGCAACAATGTAAGCGACGCGAACGAAATGTCAACGGTCTCCTGCGCGCGCGCGAAAGTGAAGAGGACCGTTTGATATATTGGTATGATATCTGATATACAGCGGATATGAGAATTCTCGTCGAAATGACTGATGGTCAATTGAAGGAGTTGGCACGTGTCAGCGCCGCAACAAAGCGCTCCCGCGCCGCCATCATCCGCGACGCCGTTGCTTCCTATCTCGCTGTCCGCAAACAAAATGAAGCAGACGATGCATTCGGGCTCTGGGGCGATCACGAAATTGACGGTGTCGAATATCAGCAGAAACTGCGCGCCGAATGGTGAGGGCTCTGTTCGACACGAATATCCTGATTGACTACTTGAACTCGGTTCCCGCGGCCCGCGCAGAACTCGCCCGATATCGGAATAATGCCATCAGCATCGTCACATGGATCGAACTGCTCGTCGGCGCAAAGCCAGGCGTCGAGGCAGCCACACGCAACTTCCTGGACGAACGCTTCGATGTCATTGACCTGGACGAACAGGTGGCTAAGCGGGCGATCGAGCTGCGCAAGCTGCACCGGGTTAAATTGCCGGACGCGATAATCTGGGCATCCGCGCAGGTTCACGCGATGCTACTCGTCACCCGCAATACGAAAGACTTTCCCTCCGGCGACCCAAGCATCCGAATGCCATACCGAGTCTAGAAGGTGGGCTGGAAAAGGAGCGCATATCCAGGTCCGAATTCCGGAACGCGGCCGGATGGCGACAGCCTACCGTGCCAGATTTTCGTTCATGTTCATCCCGCCGGTGGACAGCGAATAATCCTTCAGAGCCCCGCCACGATCGCAAACGAGCGACAGCGATTTCGTATCGTTGTCCATGCCACCCACCAGCGGCCCGATATAAGGAAGGAACGTCTCCGGCCGCGTGCGCATATCGGAATAGCTGTACAGAACTGTTCTCTCGCCATTGGCCGACCGCATATCCATTGAAGGGCGGCCCAAACCTGCGATGGCGTCCGCGCAATTGGTTTGTCCAACCTTGAAAGAGGTAACTCTGGACTCGTCGAACTTTGTTCCGACAGACATGCAGCCGGACAGCGACAACACCGTTAGCAAGATGGAACAGGTTTTGCGCATGCGATTAGCCCCCTAAAGAAGGGTAATCTATTGTGTGCAACCGAAGGTTGTAAAGAGCTAGCCGACCGGCCGCGGTTCACCCAAGCGGCCCAACGCGCATTCGAGGGCCGTGCGGTCCCAATGCGCCAGATCTGCCGCCGCGGCGTAAGTGGACTGCAGGAAAACCATCAGCATTTGATTCGGGTCCGAGGCGGTGCGTACCGCGTCATACGGCAGAACGAACTCGCCCAGTTCGTTGCTGAAGAAGGCGGCAGACGGCTGGACCTTCGCCGACGCGAAACCTTCCGGTGCGGGATACGCGTACGAATAGAAGGCGGGATACTCAGTCGGTCCGCCGCCCGGCCAGAAGCCGGCGCTGGAAACTTCATGCGAATAGGCCTCGCGCACCACGGCGTCCGGCAAATGCGGAACGCCGCCGGGATGCAGCGGGGCAGGGCGGCCCGAAAAACGCGTCACCGCGAGATCGAAACTGCCCCAGAAGAAATGTACCGGACTAGCCTTTCCCAGAAAGCTGGTGCGGAAATGTGAAAATACCTCATGCGTGCGCAGCAGCACGCGCCAGAAACGCTGCGCATATTCCTTGTCGTAGGCGCGATGCAGTGTGTCTTCATCGAAGGGAATGGCTTCGGGAAGTTCGTTTGGAAGCTTGTCGAAGTGCGGCTCTATGCCGAGCTGCGCCAGGCAGTGCAGAAGTTCACCGTAAAACTCCGCCACCGGCATGGGCCTGAGCATCAGCTGGCGCACATGGCCCTCGGCGGTGCGAATCCACAGCACGTGATCGATGAAATCGAACTCGATCTGGAAATCGTGGGTGTCACCGCTGATCAGGGGCGTACTCAGCCCGCGCGCGCTGACTCGCAAGGTGATGTGCCAGGAATGATTGAGCCATGGGGTCAGCGCGAGCCGCACCTTGCCAACAATCTGCGTCCACAATTGCAGCGTGGCGCAGGTGTCTTTCCAGGCTGCGTAGGGCAGTTCGGGCCAAGCGTCGGCCATGCGCAGATATTCGCGCGCTTTTGCCCTCGACTGCAAGGCTTGACGGGATGACAGGAGCGTCTACGGCGCCAGCCGCGCTGGAGACGCTCCTGCTCTTCTCAGTTCACGGTGATATCGGCGGACTTCGATGGAATGCCGTTCGCCACCACTTCGATCGTGCTGGCGCCGGTTTCCATGCCCGATGGAACATCGAAGCTGGTCGAGACCGGCTTCTTGCCCGTCTGCACGCCCATGGTGCTGTGGTCGTGCGTACGGGCATAGAACACATGGCCGGTCCCAATGTTGGTGATGCGGACCAGCGGGTAGTTGGTGTGCGCATCGAACTCGTCGCCCTCCGAGGACCCCTGCGACATGCCGTTAAATTGGGTGCCGGTGATCTGGTAGGTCGTCCCGCGCGTCACCGAAGCGGGGGAATCGGTAATCGTGGGCGCCCACTTCGCGTTGTACGTTCCGGTTGGCTGATACACCTCGTCGCCGCCGAGGAGAACTTCGCCCGAAGGAAGGTTCAGCAGCGAGTTGCATCCACCGTTGGCGTTCTGGCGCACCAGGCTGGTGCCGTCGAATTCGTAGAGCTGGCAGCTCGAACCTTCGACCAGCACATTGCCGCTGGGCAGCAGAGTCACCGGCATGTCGAAAGACTCGTCGCCGTTCGGGAAATCCGGGCCTGCGGTCCAGTGCCCGGTTGGATCGTTCTTGCTGGGCGGCGTGTAAATGGCCGTGTGCGCAGTACCTTCGCCTTCTGGCGTGGAGCCGGCTGCGAACACGGTGCCGTCCGGACGCAACGTCGCGCCGCCTGTTTCGCCCGGCGGATCATAGCACTTGTTCTTTGGGCCATACTCAATGCACCTGCCGCAGCAATCCTGCGGTGCGCGCAAATCCACCACCGTGCTGCCGGCATCCACCCACTTGCCGGTCTCCGGGATATATCGTTCGGAATTCGGATGGTCTTTCACATCGACGACGAGATAGGAACCGTCGCGCAGCAGCGTGAGCCCTTCCTCGGCGTTGAAATCGTGCTTGCCCTTGGATTTTAGCTCGGACCAGCTGTCCGTCTTCCCATCGAACGCAAACATCTTCTCTTTGAACTTTTCAGCGACCAAAAACCGGCCATCCGGCAATACATGCGACGGCGAGTCGCCAATGAACGGCAGCAACTTGTTGTCGGGCGTGACATCCGTCCATTTGTTCGCAAGCGGATCGTAGATTGCGCTGGTGTTGGTGAAGGAGAAATTGCCGAAATTGTATTCGCCGCCCGCGATGATCAGACGGCCATCGGGCAACACCGATTCCGCGTTGGCATCGGGCGCATATCCACTCGGCAAGCTTGCCGTCTGCTTCCAGGTGCCGTTGACATAACTGCCCTTGTTGTCCGGTGTGAGGCGATACCAGTCGGTCTCACCGAAGCCCTGTGCCATCACCGTGCCGTCCGTCAGCAGCATGGCGAAGACTGCGCCGTCCGGAGACGGGTGGGTGAGCTGCTTGATGGTGCCTGCGCTCGCAGGAGCGGCGAGGGCGGCAAGGCAAATGGCGGCTGAGAGCGCAAGACTGCGGCGCATGGAGATCCCCTTCTTCTTGTCCCGGATTGGGAGAAGCGCGGACTTTGTTCACTCGTCCGCGCGCGGTCAAGAGAGGTGCGACCCCATCATGAAGCTTTATCGCGATATCTGAAGGATAGATGGCCCTACTCGGCAGGCATTGCCACGGGGAGCCGCTCGGCGGGGAGGAAGAGGGCGGCCGCGGTGGCCAGCACGGCGGCGATGGCCAGCGCCGCCAGCAGATAAACGAAGTGCATTGATCCGCTGTAGAGATGGGCCACAAGCCACACGCCGGCAGGTGTGCCGATCGCCGACAGTCCGTATCGAATGCCAAACACCGTGCCGCGCCGCGCCGCCGGCGTGTAGCGGGCGAGCAGCATGGTTTCGATCGGGGCCATGGATTCGAAAGTGAAGACCACCAGCACGGCCACCGCAGGCAAACCCCAACTGTGGCTCGCCGCCACCAGCGGAAACAGCGCCGCAAGCACCAGAAATCCAGCAATGTAAGCGGGTTTCACGCTCCCGCGATCGGCAATGTGGCCGCCCACGAACTGCGCGCCTGCGCCGAGCAGCTGAATGCTGCCAGCAATCGCGCCGATGAGAAACAGCCCGCCTGGTCCGGCAATATCGCTCAGCTGCACGAGTTTCGGCAGCGCCGTGCCGAAGGCGCTGTAGAGCATCAAACTCGCCGTCATGGTAAGCGACAGCACGGCAAAGACGCGCGTCATGTCCGCCCGCGTCGTTGAGGCATGCGCGTGCGGCACCGCGTCCTCGGCCTGATCGACGACCCGGTTCGTGAAATGAAATGCGGCGAGCACCAGACCGAGCGCAAAGGTGGCAATGCCGGGCAGAATGAAAGCTGTGCGCCAGCCCCATAATGAAGCAAGCCCCGCGGCGGTAATCGGCCCCAATGCGACACCGATGCTGCCCGCCACGCCCATCACCGCAATCGCGCGGCCTCGAATGCGCGCGTGCTTCACCACCCAGGAAAATCCAACCGGGTGATAAATGGAGCCGGACAATCCCAACAGCGCCAGCGCCCCTTCCAATTGCGTGGTGTTCTTTGCAAGGCCGCACAGCACGCCGGAAACCCCGAGGCCAAGAAAGCAAACCACCAGCATTTTGGTTTCGCTGATGCGGTCGGCAAGCCAGCCGGCAAGCGGTGCGCCGAGACCTACGAACATGGCGCCTAACGTCCACAGGCCGATCATATCGCTGTAGGGCAGGTGCCATACCTGCGTTATCACCAGCACCAGCGTGACGTAGAGCGCGAGCAGCACGTGGTTGAGGCCGTGCGCGGCGCTGGCGAAGAACAACACGGGAAACGGAGCGCTCAGGCGCATTCAAAGACTCGACATGTTCGTGTGAGCATCGGAAGCTATCGCAGGCGGCGCGCGTGGGCCAGATGAGTCTTGCATAGCGGCTGCGCGGGCTGAGGCCAGGGGATGGCATTGCAGGAGTCTTCACGAGCATTTGTGCGGATGGGCGTTCTGGCGCTGCTGGGGCTGGCGGTTTGGCTTCTGTGCGCGTGGGCGAACCAGCCGCGCTCGCCGTTGCTGAACGCAGCACCTGGTCCGGCGCAGTTCTCTGCGGATCGCGCGGATGCAACCTTGGCCCGCCTGTTGGGGCCGGAGCGACCGCACCCGGTGGGAACCGCGGAGAACGCAGCGGTCCGCGGCCGCATTCTGAAGGAACTTGCCACGCTCGCGGTACCTGCGCGCACCTACACGGCTTTCAGCTGCAACAGCTGGCGCGGGTTCTCTTTCATTGCCTGCGCAACCGTGACCGATGTTATTGCTGAAATCGTGCCCGGTTCCGGCAAGGCCATCCTGATGCTGGCGCACTACGATTCCGTTCCCGCCGGTCCGGGCGCATCTGACGATGAGTCCGGCGTCGCCACCATTCTCGAAACCATCCGCGCGCTGAAGGCATCGCACGAATCAGGCAAGCACCCCATCATCGCACTGTTCAGCGATGGTGAAGAAACAGGCCTGCTGGGCGCCAATGCCTTTCTCGAAAATCCCGCGCTGAAGGCGCGCATCGGCGCCGTAATGAATATGGAGGCGCGCGGCACCAGCGGACAAAGCCTGCTGTTCCAGACCAGTCCTGGAGACGCGCAGCTGGTCGATCTCTACGCCGCACATGCGCCGGTGATGGCAACGAGTTCGCTCTATGCCGAGATCTACAAATTTCTGCCCAACGACACAGACCTGACGCTTTTCATTCGCGCCGGCTTTCCGTCATTCAATTTCGCCTTCGCCGATAATGTCCGCTACTACCATTCGCCACTCGACCGGCGCGCCAATCTTGACCGCGCCACGCTGCAGATGCATGGCGACAATCTGCTGGGCGTTATGCGCGGGCTGCAACAGGCCGATTTCCGCGCGCTGAAGAGTGGAAACGATGTTTATATCGGCGTGCTGAGCGTGTGGCTGCCGCGGCTTCCCGCGGCTTGGGCGCTGCCCCTCTCGATTCTCGCTCTTGTCCTGATTGCGTTGGCGGCGTGGCGAACGCGCGACACCGACGTCACGCGAGGCGGGATGCTGATGTCGGCATTCATGCCGCTGGCGCTGCTTGCAGGCTCCGTTCTGTTCGGCTTTGCGCTGGCATTTCTGGCGCAAATGGTATCCGGGCACCCCGATCCCACTTACGCGTATCCGGTTACGATGCGAGTTGCGCTTGGGGTCGGCGTGTGGGGCATGGCGTTGCTTGTTTCGCGCATGGCGGGTCTGCACGGCGCTGCCACGGCTGCGTGGGTGTGGATGGCTGGCCTCGCAGCGATCACTGCGGCAACGCTTCCAGGCTTGAGCCCATATTTTTTGTTTCCGTCCTTGATCGCTGCAGTGCTGCTGCTTGCTGCTTCGTTCGTGCGAGGAGGATGGAGAAGCGCAGCGGGGCAGGGCGCTCTGCTTGTCAGCGCAATTGCGGCGCTGGTGATCTGGCTTGGGCTTGCCGTTGGTGGTGAGGCGTTGATGGGACTGAAGCTGCATCCGCTGTTCACCGTGCCAGCTGCATTCGCTCTGCTCACATTGGTGCCGTTATTGGCGCAGCGGCCGATGCCAATTCGCGTCTGGTCGAACGCGAGCATTGCTTGCCTTGCGATCGCTCTGCTGCTGTCGGCCGTCGCCGGCCTGCTGCCGGCCTACAGCATCGCATCGCCGCAGCGCGTTAACCTGCTCTATTTCGAAAGCGGCAGCCATTCCCCGCGTTGGATTGCAGACACAGCGTGGAAAGCAAATGGCACGGAGCCAATTCCAGAGGCGCTGATGGACAAGGCGCACTTTCAGTACACGAGCGACGTATATTTCGGACAGGCGATGGCGAGCGGCTATGTGGCGCCGGCGGGTGCTCCGCGCTATCCGCTCCCGCTTGGCGCCATCACGAGCGACCGGCAAGAAGGTGCGGTGCGAATTGTTTCACTGCTATTGCGGGGTTCGGCCGACACCAGTGCGATGAGCTTGCGCATTCCAAAAGGCACGAAACTGCGCGCAATTAGAATCCGTAGGGAGAATGTGTTGGCACCAGATGGTTGGGACGACGACACGCGCATCTATTGCGATGGGCCGGACTGCCGCGATTTGGCGCTGACCCTAACGCTGGGAAATGCGGGCGCGCTCGAAATCCCATTCACGGAACGACGCTACGGCCTGCCGCCGTTCGGCGAGGCACTTGCCGCCGCGCGCCCCGCCAGCGCGATGCCTTCGCAATCTGGTGACGGCGTCATCTTGGCGAACACACTGACCATCTCTACCAAATGATAGTGTTTCACTTTTATTATTGTTGTTGGACCTGCTTCTTTGCTGTGTAATGGCCCTCACGTTTCAGGTGGGGGAAGTCATGCACATCGTTCGGCATTTCCGTCTTGCGTTGCTTTCGGCGACGGTAGCATTCGCCTTCGCCGCCGACATCGAGTCCGCGCAGGCGTGGAAGTACAAGACGCTGCATACGTACACGGATAGCAATTTTGCAACGGACGGTTATGGCCCTGACGGGCTGCTTTGGGATGCTGCGAGCGGCAGCCTTTATGGGGTTACGACGTACGGTGGCGACAGGTGTCCCAATGATAACTACGGCGGTTGCGGTGTGCTGTTCCAAATGACGGCAGATGGTACAGAGACGGTCCTGCACAGGTTCGAGGGTCGCAAGGATGGTATGTATCCGCAAGGCGGCCTTATTAAGGACGACGCCGGAAACATCTACGGCACGACAACGAGGGGAGGAAAATCAAATTTTGGCACGATCTTCAAGCAGGCCCCGGACGGCACCTACACCGTGATACATGCCTTTGAAGGTGGGGATAATGGCGAATATCCTGACACGCGACTGATATGGGATCGTACGTCCGGACAATTGTACGGGATGGCCTATTATACTGCATTTAAGATAACGCCCGAAGGCAAATATTCTCTCTGGCATCAGTTTGATGGCTCCTTCGCGTACCTCGCGACGGACGCCCAGAATCATGTGTACGGAGTGACGCAAAGCGGAGGAGATGAGCGCTGCAACTGTGGAACTGTGTTCACCTTGAATCCTCAAGGCGATGAAACCTTGTTGTATACTTTCACCCGCAGGAGCTTTGGTTTTCCCTCAGGGCCGCCGGTCATCGATGGAAGAGGCGATCTCTTTGGAGCAGGCTATGGCAACCACGAGAACGGTTCGCTTTTCGAGTTGAGTCGCAAAGGGGTGTTCAGTGTGCGTCACAAATTTCATGAGACCGGCGCCTCTCATCCGTCGAGCGAACTGGTTCTCGATGCTTCCGGATCGCTCTATGGAGCAACGGCATGCTACAGCCCCGGCTCATCACCCTGCATCATCTTTGAGAATAGCCTTCGGAAGAACTTTCAGATCCTGTATACCTTTGACGAGGACAAAGTCGCGCTTGAGCCCTTAATCGCCGACGAGACTGGGAACCTTTTTGGAACGATGTATATCGACGACAAGGATCACAGTGAAGTATTCGAGTTGGTGAAATAGCGTTTCACACATCCACATCGGTGGCGGCAAATTGAATGGGGAAGTCATGAAAACTGCCCGACATTTCCGTCTTGCGTTGCTTTCGGCGTCGGTAGCACTCGCCTTCGCCGCTGACATCAGTCCCGCGCAGGCGTGGAAGTACAAGACGCTCTATAAATTCATGAACGGCGCGGACGGATCTGTGCCAAATGGGGGCCTGCTTCGCAATTCGGCGACGGGTAATCTTTACGGTGTCACGGAACGGGGGGGCGTCCCATGTGATGAGGAAGAGGGCGATCGATGCGGGGTGGTGTTTAAGCTGGCGCCGGATGGGACCGAGACTGTGCTTCACGCTTTCACGGGCGGTAGCGACGGTGCCTTTCCGATCGGGGGGCTTGCCAATGACGACGCTGGAAATCTCTATGGCACCACTCTCGAAGGCGGCGATTCAGATCGCGGCACAGTATTCAAGCTCGGTTCCGATGGCTCTTACACCTTGCTTCACACTTTTGATGATCGTCATCATGACAGTTTGCCAAGGACCCGCCTTGTCTGGGACTCAGCGTCGGGGAAACTATATGGCACTGCCGGCGCTGCAGCCTTCACGCTGACACCCACTGGAAAATACTCCATCCTGCACGAATTCGATGAGAGCCTTGGTTCTCTGACCCTGGATGGCGATCATCATATATACGGAGCATCTACATTCGGGGGCGACCCGGATTGTAAGTGCGGTTTTGTTTTCTCATTGACCCCAAAAGGAGACGAAACTGTCCTGTATGAATTTACGAAGAAGCAGGTCGGTTATCCGAATGGTCCGCTCGTCATCGGCCAGGGGGGCGCCCTTTATGGAGGCAATGCTGGACCTAAAAACAAGGGGTCATTTTTTCGCCTGACATTGGGCGGGAAATACCATGTGCTCTATCGCTTTGACCCACTTGTGTTCCCGCGCGGCGATTTGGCTGTCGATGCCGCCGGAGCGATCTACGGATCGACAGATGGAATGGGGCAGGAAATCATATTTCAGATCAATCCGGATAGGAGCGAACAGACACTTTACAGCTTCGAAAATGATTTGAGCCCACAGGGCGTAATCATGGATGAAGCCGGAAATCTGTACGGCGAGACCGATCTTCCCGGCACGATATTTGAACTGGTGAAATAGCGTTTCACACATCCACATCGGCGGCGGCGAACTGCGCGTTTTCCTGGATGAATTTGAAGCGTAATTCCGGTTTCTTGCCCATCAGGCGCTCGACCAGATTGTCGGTGTCCTTGCGGGCTTCTTCGGGAATTTCCACTTGAATAAGGCTGCGCGCCCCGGGCTTCATGGTGGTTTCCTTCAGTTGTGCCGGCATCATCTCTCCTAGGCCCTTGAAGCGCGAGATTTCCACTTTCGCGTTGCTTTTGAAGGTCGCTTTCAGCAGTTCATCGCGATGGCGCTCGTCGCGCGCATACGCCGTCTTGCCGCCGTGGGAGAGGCGATACAGCGGCGGCATGGCGAGAAACAGATGGCCATCTGAAATCAGCTTCGGCATCTCACGATAGAAGAACGTAAGCAGCAACGAGGCGATGTGCGCGCCGTCCACGTCGGCATCGGTCATGATGATGACGCGCTCGTAGCGCAGCGCATCGTCGCTGTAGCGACTGCCGGTTCCACAACCCAGCGCCTGCACAAGATTGGCGAGTTCGGTATTCTGCTCCAGCTTGCCGGCCGCGGCGCTTGCCACATTCAAAATCTTGCCGCGCAACGGGAGAATGGCCTGCGTGGCGCGGTCCCGTGCCTGCTTGGCTGAGCCGCCGGCGGAATCCCCTTCAACCAGAAAGATCTCCGTGCCGCCGGGCGCGTCGCGCGTACAATCGGCGAGTTTGCCCGGTAGCCGCAATTTGCGCGTCGCGGCCTTGCGCGAAACCTCGCGCTCCTGCCGCCGCTTCAGCCGCTCGTCTGCCTGATCGATGACATACTCGATTAGCCTGTCGGCTTCCTGCGGGTTCTGCGCCAGCCAGTGATCGAAGTGATCGCGGACGATATTTTCCACCAGCCGTGTGGCATCCGCCGAGGACAGTTTCTCTTTCGTCTGGCCCTGGAATTCCGGCTCGCGAATGAATACGGAGAGCGTGCCGCAGGCCGCCGCCATCACATCGTCCGGCGCGATCAGCGAAGTCTTGCGATTGTTTGCCCGCTCGCCATGCGCGCGCAGTCCCTTCGTGAGCGCGTTCCGGAATCCCTGTTCATGCGTGCCGCCTTGCAACGTCGGAATGGTGTTGCAGTAAGAATGGATGAACGGCTCCGCCATCGGTACCCAGGCCACCGCCCACTCCACCTGGGGCCGTCCTGTCTTCCGCTCTTCCTCTGAGGGGCCGAAGAACTCGCGGGTCACCGTTTCCTTGCCGGCAATTTCGCTCTTCAGGAAATCGAGCAGGCCGCCGGGAAATTTCAGGGCGTCCTGCGCCGGCGTGGTGCTGTTCGCTTTTAGCAGCGATGGATCGCAAGACCATTGAATCTCAACACCGCGGAAGAGATAGGCCTTCGAGCGCGCCATGCGATACAGTGTGGCCGGCGAGAAGTGCGTTTCCTTGCCGAAGATCTGCGCGTCCGGTTTGAACGTAACGGTCGTGCCGCGGCGGTTGACGTTTCCCAGGTCCTTAAGCTTGCCGTCTGGCTTGCCGCGCTGGAAACGCATGCGCCAGGCGTGCCGGTCGCGCGCAACGTCCACCTCCATCCACTCAGAAAGCGCATTCACCACGGACGCGCCCACGCCATGCAGGCCGCCGGAAGTGTCGTACACCTTGCCGCCGAACTTTCCGCCGGCATGCAGTGTGGTCATGATCACTTCCAGCGCCGATTTGTTCTTGAACTTCGGATGCGGGTCGACGGGCATGCCGCGGCCGTTGTCGCGAATTTTCAACACGTCACCGGGTGCAAGTTCGATTTCGATGCGGCTGGCATAACCCGCCACCGCTTCGTCCATCGAATTGTCCAGGATCTCCGCCGCAAGATGATGCAGCGCATATGAATCGGTGCCGCCGATATACATGCCGGGGCGCCGCCGCACTGGCTCGAGGCCCTCGAGCACCTCGATGTCCTTAGCGGTGTAGCCCTTTGAAGAAGACGCAGGTGAATCGAACAGGTCAGGTGATTTGGCCATGCCAGCGCAACACTCAGAATCGTGGTGAACAGCGCTTAACGAAGCGGAATGCGCCTCAAACCACAAGGGCGCGACGAAAGCCATTGCGGTTATCAGCCAATCACAGAAAATCAGGCGCGCGCGATCTCGGCCTAAGCAAATATTAGGATAGTGCAACCGAGAATAGCGACTTACGGGCGGCAAGGTGTGTCGGTGGAGTCAGGACAGCGCTATTGGGCCGGACGCCACGGGGATGTCCGCACCCTGAAATCCCAGCTGGACGTGCTGGCTGATGTCGTTCGTTCGTCTCGCATTGTCGGCCCGGCATGGGCCGCAATTCTCGCGTTCCTCAGCTCGGCAGGGTTTGGATATCTCGGCAGCCGACCGCTGTTGAAAGCGGCGCTGCTTCCCGCAACGGTCGCCGCCGTGACGTGGTTTGCCGACCGTTTCATGGATGAGTACCGAGCGGACGCCTGGGCGCATTCCGACCTCGAAAGGCTCTGGCGCTGGTTTCCGAAGTTTGCCGCCGTTCAGCTATTGCTGGGATTGGGCTGGGGCTCGCTGCCTTGGATACTTTGGGATCCCTCAAGCGGCGCCAATCACATCTTTCTGTGGGCCTGCATGGTGTGCGCGATGGCGAGCTTTATCGTGAACCGCGCCAACCACTGGGAAATGCTGGTGGCAAGTCTGGCGCCGCTGGTTGCCCTGTCTTCCCTCAGATTTGCCACTTCTGGCGCGCTCCTCGATGGAGCGCTTGGACTGCTTTTGCCAGGCTGCGCCGCTCTACTGTTTTTCGATGGCCGGCGCGTGGCACGGCAATTGGATCACGACTCTCGCCTGCGCTTCGAAGTTGAAGACCTCGCTCACGAGCTTGAGGAGGCGCGCGACGAGGCGTTGCGCAAGCGTTTCGAGGCGGAAACGGCGAATGCCTCCAAGACGGCGTTCCTCGCGAACATGAGTCATGAACTGCGCACGCCGCTGAACGCAATTCTGGGCTTTTCCGAAATTATCGCGAAACAGCATTTCGGGCGCGAGGGTTCGGACCGCTATGCGGAATATGCGGCGGACATTCATGCCTCCGGCGCACATCTCCTCAGCCTCATCGACGATCTGCTGGATATCGCAAAAATCGAAGCCGGCCACATGGAGATTGCTCCGCAGGTGCTGGAGGCTCGAGACAGCTTCGAGGCCGCGTTGAAGATCACGAGAATGAAAGCGCGCGAGCGCAAACAGACGCTCGTGATAGAGGTCAGTCCGGCGGCGCCGACGTTGGTGGCCGATCCTCGGGCGCTAAAGCAGATACTCATCAATCTGGTTTCGAATGCGGTCAAATTCACGCCGATCGGCGGGACAGTTCAAGTCAGCGGCTCGCTGGCTGCGGACGGGGGATTCCAGATCACGGTGGAAGACAACGGACCGGGCATTCCTGCCGACAAGCTCGCCAAAATCTTTCGACCGTTCAGCCGGGTCGATAACCGTTACGACCGGCAGGATGGAGGAACGGGGCTTGGCCTGGCGCTGGTTCGCGGATTGGCGGAGCTGCATGGCGGTCGCGCCTGGATCGAAAGCGATCCCGGTCACGGTTGCCGCGTTTACGTCGTGCTGCCTGCGGCCTCAAATCCCAGCCGCGCGGGGATCATGGCCACAGCGCAGACAATTAACGCCGCAGCGTAATTCGCAAACCTTCGGCCGACACTCCGTATAGAGTGACCTACTCGGCGAACAACGAGCCTTCTGCGCGCCTCCATCACACAGGGTGGGAACTTCAAACGCTGTAGTACATCTTGAATTCGATGGGGTGCGGCGTGTGCTCGAAAGCGTAAACCTCCTCCATTTTTAGCTGGATGTAGCTGTCGATGAAGTCGTCGTTGAACACACCACCCTTCTTCAGGAAAGCGCGGTCGCGGTCGAGCGATTCCAGCGCCTGGCGCAGTGAGCCGCACACCGTTGGCACTTCCTTCAGCTCTGCCGGCGGCAGTGCGTACAGGTCCTTGTCCATCGGATCGCCCGGATGGATCTTGTTCTCGATGCCGTCCAAACCCGCCATCAGCATCGAGGCATAAGCGAGATACGGGTTGGCGCCGGGATCCGGGAAGCGCACCTCAACGCGCTTTGCGTTCGGTGACGATGCAAACGGTATGCGGCAGGACGCCGAGCGATTGCGCGAAGAGTAGGCGAGCAGCACCGGCGCCTCGAAGCCGGGAATCAACCGCTTGTAGGAATTGGTGAGCGGATTGGTGAAGGCGTTGAGCGCCTTCGCGTGCTTGATGATGCCGCCGATATAGTAGAGGCAGGTGTCCGACAGGTCGGCATACCCGGAACCGGCGAACAGCGGCTTGCCGCTCTTCCAGATCGACTGGTGTACATGCATGCCCGAGCCATTATCGCCCACGATGGGCTTCGGCATGAACGTTGCTGTCTTTCCATAGGATGCGGCGACCTGATGGACGATGTACTTGTACAGCTGCATGTTGTCGCCGCACTTCGTCAGCGTGTTGAATTTGAAGCCAAGCTCATGCTGCGAGCTGGCGACTTCGTGATGATGCTTCTCGGGCTGGATTCCCATCTCGCCCATGATGGCCAGCATCTCGCCGCGAATGTCCTGTGCGGAATCAACGGGCGGCACGGGGAAATAACCCCCCTTCACGCCGGGCCGATGGCCGAGATTGCCGCCGTCCATCTCCTTGCCGGTGTTGTACGAGCCTTCTGCGGAATCGATAAAGTAGAAAGCCTTGTTCATCTCCGTGCCGAAACGCACGTCGTCGAAGATGAAGAATTCCGCTTCCGGCCCGAAATAGGCTGTGTCGCCCACGCCGGAGGACGCCATGTACTTTTCCGCCGCCTTTGCCATGGAGCGCGGGCAGCGGCCGTAGCGCTGGCCGGTCGTGGGTTCGACCACGTCGCAGACGAGCGAGAGGGTCGTCTGCGCGAAAAACGGATCGATCACCGCCGTTTCGCAATCCGGCACCAGGGTCATGTCGGATTCATTGATCGCCTTCCAGCCGGCGATCGACGACCCATCGAACATGGTGCCCTCGGTGAGGAAATCCTCATCCACAAGCGAAAGGTCGAATGTGACGTGCTGCCATTTCCCGCGCGGATCGGTGAACCGGAGATCCACAAACTTGACCTCCTTCTCCTTGATGAGTTTCAGAATGCTGCTTGGATTTGGCATAGGTGTTTTCCTTCGACTCCGTAATCAGATCGCATCTCCACCGGTTTCGCCGGTGCGGATGCGGATCGCCTGTTGCACGTCCAGCACGAAAATTTTTCCGTCGCCGATTCGGCCTGTGCGCGCCGCCTTCTGGATGGCTTCCACTGCCGCGTCGAGGCGCTCTGCCGGCACCACCACTTCCAGCTTCACCTTGGGAAGGAAATCCACAACGTATTCTGCGCCGCGATAGAGTTCGGTGTGACCCTTCTGGCGCCCGAACCCCTTTGCCTCGGTGACCGTGATGCCCTGGACCCCAATCTCTTGCAGGGCCTCTTTTACCTCATCCAGCTTGAACGGCTTGATGATGGCCTCGATCTTTTTCATGCGCGCTCCTTGAGGCTCTTCGCCCCTGGCCGCGGCTGTCAATTACACGGAGTCGTCATAGCGATTCCAGCGGCGCTTCGGCGCATCCACAGGCAAAGAGGGCCGCATCCATTCCGCCAAGCCGCTTTGCGATCAGAAAAATACCAGACGAGTTCCGATTATTCGCGCGGGTTAGGTGCACAAGCCGCGAATTTCCTGTCGCTCATAATTCTCATTTGCGAAAACATTAAGGTACCGATAACGTCCCTGCGACGGACAGGGGGTCGCTCCTGTCCAAACCCAGGGGTTTTTCATGACGAAGACAGTGCTTCTGGCTACCGCAGGTTTGTTTGCGCTGACTGGCGCTTCCTACTCTGGGACGGTCCATCCTACCGCCGGTGTTTCGAACCATTTCGCCAAGCACCCCGTGTTTGGCGTGACGCCGGGCAGCACCACGCTATACGACCAGAACGGCAACGATTCAGGTTCGGGGTTCACCTCGCAGAACTTCGAAACGCTCTTCGATCAATACGACAGCCAGGGTGCCGACGACTTCACGGTTCCAGATGGCCACAATTGGCAAATCAAGGAAATCGACGTGACGGGCCAGTACCTTTACACCGGCGGCAATGCCGACACGGCCAACGTCTTCTTCTACAAGAACAAGGGTGGCCTTCCCGGCAAGCAGATCGCGGAATGCGACAACGTCAGCACCAACGACACGGGCACGGGCGCCTTCGTTCTGAAGATGCCGAAAAGCTGCAAAATTGACCTGAAGGCGGGCCACTACTGGGTTACGGTCCAGGCGAACCTCGATCTCAATTCGACCGCCCAGCAGTGGTTCTGGGAAACCAACACCACACCGTTAGGCGCAGCTGCGGCTTGGCAGGATCCGAACGGCGGCTGGGCTGGTCTTGGCGTTCCTTCGGATTGCAACACCTGGAAGATGCTCAGCTATTGTCTGGCCGGCTCCTCGGGCGACTGGATGTTTGCCCTCAAAGGCAAGGACAAGGGTTGATCTGAATCTCCCACGGGAGAAACGGGAATAGGGGAGGGTGGCCGGCGGCTGCCCTCTTTTTTTGGGGCGCGCGACTGAGGCATGGCGGCAGAACAAGCAAATTGATGGCGCAACGAAACCTTCCACCCCCAACGAGAGTGCCGACGCCGCCGGATGCGTTCGCCGCCGGCAGTGCACGCTTGCAGGTCGAACGGCGGATCCGAAGTCCGGTCCTGCGGCGGCTGGCGTCAACAATCGGCAACATGCCGCCACAAGTTACAGAGCACGAGCTTCGCGAATATCTTTCTGCGCAGCCGGAGGACCCGGATGCGCTTTGGTTGCTTGCGCAAGCGCTCCGGCGGGCGAAGCGGCTACGAGAGGCTGCGGGGTTGCTGGAGCACTGCCTGCAACTGGCACCCGACTTTACGTTGGCGCGCTACAATTACGCAGACCTTCTCGCGCAACTGGCAAAATACGAAGCGGCACTCTACCAGCTGAGGATTCTGCTTGGCCGCGATTGTCGCAACCCGCTATTTCGCAATCTCGAGGCCTCGATCCTGGAAACGATCGGTGAAAACGATCAGTCGATCGCGATTCTGCAGGAGCTGAGTGCCGAGAATCCATCGCGCGCGGAATTCTGGGTCAGCTACGGGCACGGATTGCGCGCCCTGGGAAAACAGAAAGAAAGTGTCGCGGCATATCGGAAAGCGATCGCGTGCCGGCCGACCTTTGGCGTGGCATGGTGGAGCCTCGCCAACATGAAGACGGTGAAGTTCGAAGATGCCGAGCGCGAGGCGATGGCAACACAACTGAAGCGCGCAGAGCTTTCGCCGGATGACCGTGTTACCCTGCAATTCTCGCTGGGCAAGGCTTACGAGGACCGCAAGGATTATGCGCGCTCGTTCGAGCAGTATGCGCGCGCCAATGCGACGCTGCGTCTTCGCCTCAATTACGATCCGGGTACGCTGGGCGCGGCCGTGGCCGCTACACGGGCGCTATTCACGCCCGCGTTCCTTCAGGATCGGCACGGTGCGGGCTGCCAGGCGTCCGACCCGAGTTTCATCGTGGGCCGGCCACGTTCCGGGTCAACGCTGATTGAACAGATCCTTGCCAGCCACTCCGCAATAGAAGGCACAGCGGAGCTCCCCTACATCGCGGCTTTGGCAGCGCGCCTGGCCGACCACGACGGAGACTCCCCACCAGGTGCAAAATATCTCGCGGCCCTCGAGAAGTTGCCACGCGAGAGGCTTCGTTCGCTTGGGGAAGAATATCTTGAGGCTGCACGTCTTCATCGCAAACTGGACCGGCCGTTGTTTATCGACAAGAAGCCAGGCAATTTCTTCTATGTCGGTCTGATCCATTTGATTCTGCCGAACGCCAAAATCGTCGATGCCCGGCGGCAGCCCGCGGCCAATGGTTTTTCCATGTTCAAGAGCTACAGCAGCAAGGGCCGGTTCAGGCTTGCCGAGCTGGGACGGTTTTATCGCGATTACCTCTCGCTTATGGCGCATTTCGATGCCGTCTTGCCCGGCAGGGTGCATCGCGTCTTCTACGAACAGCTGGTTGCGGATCCGGAATGCGAGGTGAGACGACTTCTCGAATACCTTGGTCTTCCGTTTGAGGAAGGATGTCTTCGGTTTTTTGAGACCAAGCGGACGGTGTTGACGCCCAGCTCTGAACAGGTGCGGCGGCCCATCACCAGTGAGGCAATCGAATATTGGCGCGCCTATGAGCCATATCTCGGACCTCTGCTGAACAGTCTTGGTTCGGCTCTCATTTCATATCCGGAGGTGCCGGAGGAATTGCGATGAGCGCAACGATCGCGACAAGCGCGGTGCAGTCGTTCGCAAAGGCCGAACAGGCGCTGCAGGCCGGCTTTGGACCTCATCAACCTCGCTTGCATGAGGCGGCAATCCTGTTTGAACAAGGGCGGCTTGAAACGGCGATCCGACAGCTGCGGGCCTATCTGAACACTCACCCGGCCGATCCGGACGCCCTTTATCTCCTGGCCGAAGCAGAAATGCGCCAGGGGCAATCGGGCGCGGCGGAACGGATGCTCGCCGAATGCGTGCGTGCGGCTCCCGATTTTGCGGCTGCGCG
>DATAVW010000235.1:0-12692 GCA_036267515.1 Rhizomicrobium sp. | reverse complement strand
TTAACGATTTTGAAAACCTGAAGGTGGGAGCGCACACTCTTTATATTGAAGGATGCTTCACTTACCGAACATTTGGAAAAGACCGGCATACTGCATTCTGTTATTTCATGAGACCGCTTGTTCTCAGTGAAACCATACCGAAGGTCGCCGGTGGCAATACGACTGATCCGTTGGTGAGGCCACCAGCCGGTTCCGTTGTTGAGGAAACTTGGCCGACCTGTGTAAATCCAAATACCAGCTACGCTAACTAGCGCGCACGGGACTGTTGCGTGCAAACTGGTAATTCCTGCCCGCGCTGACCTAAAGGCGTGAGCGTGCGCCACCGCCCCCATCGCAGCCAATAGGAATGTTGCCAAGGTTAGAATCGTGAGGAACGATAGGCAGACCTTGGGTAACAGGTCAAGTAAGGCACAATCGCCCTAAGAAGGACACCGATGCAGCCCCGTATCAAGACCGTTATCCAGATCAAGGCGATCATCCGCCGCGCAGAAGTCGCCGGCGCCCAGGCTTTTCTCCTACGACGCGGGCAGGAGGATGCCGGTGCGCTGTTTCTGAAAATCTCGCGCCTCGACGGAACGTTCACGATTCTGAACCAGGCGCGGCGCGGCGATGGCGAACTCATCTGGACGAAGCCGCTTGGCTACAACGTCGATGAGAGCGCAGCCTCGCAATACCTCGAGAAGCAGCTGCGCTTCGATCCCGATCTGTGGATTTTGGAAATCGAAGATCGCGAAGGCCGCGCGTTCGTCGATGAACCCATCGTGTAACTCAACGAGGGGCGGCAATGGCAGATCACTCAGCGAGACTGGGTGGAGGCCTCGTTTACGATGGATTCCCGCACTTCTTCGACCTTCTGCTCCGGTTGGCGTTCGATTTCGATAAGCTCGTTGCGCGCCTCTTTGGTGGCGCGGATCAGTTCATCGAGTTTCGCCTGCAGCGCGGCGCCATCGCGGTTCTGCGTGTTCTGGATGAGAAACACCATCAGGAACGTCACAATGGTGGTGCCGGTGTTGATGATGAGCTGCCACGTGTCGGAGTAGTGGAAGATGGGGCCGGTCACCGCCCAGACGATAATGGTGAGGCAGCAAAAGACGAAGGTGATCGGCGTGCCGGTGAGCCGCGCCACGTATTGAAAAGTCTTGAGAAGAGCGGCAGCCTGCATCTGCGTCCATGGTGCTGGATGCAGATGTGATCAGCTTGTTCGGAGAAGCGGTCATAATAACGGTAGACAAATACTCCGATTCGGCAAAAGACAGCACGTGAAAAGCGGGAACCGCCCAGGGTCGCCGGAAATGATTGTACCATCCGCCATATTGGAGTAAGGCCTTGCGGGAAAGCGCACTTTTGCCGGGAGGGCTTTTGCAATGGATCGGAACACGTTGGTAGCCGAACTCCTTGGCCATGGAAATCATATGGTGGTCACGGGCAGCAACAAGCCGGAGGACATGGCAAAAAGCATGGGACTGATGCTGCTGGCGCTCGGGGAGATGCTGGAGCCGGGAATGCATCAGAACGGCACCCTTGCGGGCCAGAAGTTCGGTTCTGGCACCATGCCACGTCAGGTAACCGGAGCAAGGCACGGGACATTCATGCCCAGGGCATCCGCCCGTTTTTGAGCGCCCTTAATGTTCGGTGATGCCGCAGGGAATGGTAAGCACCGGTTCACCGCTAGCGTCTGCAACTTCGATCTCGCCGTCGCATGCGCCTTCCCCGGTATGGTTGGCAATCATCACCAGGTCACGGCAGGTGCGAACTGCCTCCTCTTTCGCATCGTTGAGATCGGGGAGGTACATGCCGACCCAATCCCGGGATAACTGTTCTCCCTTCCGGAAGTTGAAAAAATACCTGTTCACTTTGCGGCGCTCCGTTGAGCGCCCCCTCCTCTGTAGATAAGCGCGAAATCCGTTCAGGTTCCCTGAATGCCATGGTTTGGCGGTTGACGGAGATCACTTGTACGAATGTTTGTACGCTTCTTTTCCTTGCAGCAAATTACAATCAAATGAGAATGACGCGTGACTAAACATGAAGGCGTAGCGCAGCCATGAAAATCTGGTCGCGGAAATTGAGCGCCTCGGACGGGTTCGGCTCTGAATGGCGTGAGGAGTAGAGGTATGAAAAATCTGCGCTCGCGTAGCGATTGATCAGATACCTGACGGTGAGGCCAGCGGAAGGGTAACGATCGACGCGCGAGATCAAGCCGGCCAATCGGCTATCGGTGTAGCCCGCAAAAGCCTGTACGATCACGTCATGCCTTGCTTCGTAATCCGCGGACAGCCGGAAGGACTGATCATCCGATACCGTAAATCCCGGCAACACGATGTCCGATGCGGCGCGCGAAGCCGTAAGATGCAGCGTCAACTGTTTCATCGGATACCAGTCGATCGCCGCGCCATAGTCTAGCGTGGAGAAATCCGGCAGCGGCGGCCTGAACTCCCGGTGCAGCCAACCGAGATAGACTTCGCCGTTCAGAGTCTTGTCCGGCGCGAACGCCAGCCCCGCATCGATGCGCCCGCCAGAGGACGAGCGCACATCGTCGTCGAAGTTGCGCCCGTCATACAGCGCTCGGACAAACAGGTGATATCCGGGTGTGAACTCGTACGCGGCCTTTGCATAAGGCGCGAACAGGCTCTCATCGCGATTGCTATTGCTGAAGCGAACGCCACTAAGCGTGACGGTCGGGCGCCATTCGTAACGATCGAATGTGGCGCCACCGCCCACGATCCAGTGGCCGCCCTCGTAATTCAATTGCGACTCGGCATGACCGTGAAAATAGCGCGTGTAGTCCAGCTGCTGGCCGACGACTTCCGCGGATTCGAAACCTTCGTGATACTCGCCATAATAACCCGAGGCGCCGAGCGTAAGGCCCTTGGCGAGTGTGGCACTGCCATCCGAACCTACGCTCCAATCTGTGAGATTGAGTCGGCCAAAGCGCGCGTAGGCGAGATTGTCGAGATTTCCGAAAATACCGAAAGCGCCACCATTCCATTTCCGCTGCAGCCGCGCGCTGGGAACGGTTTCGACAAACCAATCAGGTGAGCGCGACTGCTGTTGGCGGAAAACATTGTCGTCATAATCCGCCGTGGCAGACAACGCCGGAAACAGAGTCCAGTCGCCTAAGGAAATGCCTTGGGCGTCGTAATCGGGCCGGGGACGGTCCATGACCCCGAGCTGTAGGGTGCCGGCACTTCTCTCCTCTGCAGGCGCGGGCGCAGTACACAGCGCGAGCAGGGCGGCGGTGCAAAACGAGATGCAGAAGGCGCATCCGAAGCCCGTTGCTTTCGATCGCAGCTCTGCCATTCCCCCGATTTGCCTGTCCCGACCAACTCGCAGCGGCCGCCGCTTCGCCTGTCTATCGAGTGCAACGCAGTGTACGGGTTGAAGGCTCCCCGAGGGGAAGCCGTTCTGACGGACCGATCAGACAGGATTAGCCACCGCTCGTGCCCGTCGACCAGAGGGAGCGGAATTCCCGGGAATAGATCACAACGTTCCCGTCTTCTTGCACAGCGAGGAAGGCACCAGGATTGCCATGCGTGTGGGAGGCCCAGAGCGGCTTGTCCCCTTCCGCATAGATGACGAAATTGCCGTCTTCCTGCATGGCAAGCTTAACTGCACCCGATGTTCCACTTTGCCATAGCAATCGCTTGGTTTTCGCGTTCCATAATTCCAGATTGCCGCGCCCCGTGAAGTGAAAGAGGTACGTTCCTCCCGCACTCCAGCGGTGGTCGTGGCCAAATTCGCCCGCGCCTTGCCGTACAGTTTCAGACACGCCGCCCTGCAACTTATAGTCATTCTAATCGTGCTTTATCATCGCAGCAAGGATCGCGCCAAGACCGTAACCGCAAGAAGAAATGCGGAAATCGGCCGTCACGGCCGCAAGGAACGTTGGCCAGAGACTAACGTTTCCAACACATAGCCGGTCCCAATCTCTTCCCCCTTGCTCTTTGGCTACACCGAGCGGCGACTTGGCGCGTGGTCGCTCTGCGTATGGGAGTGAAGACTCAAAATAATTCCGTGACCAGATAGAGGCCGCCGATCAGAACCCCGGCACCTGCACCTGCGACCAGGATGGAGGCGAACAGGCCCACGATCCGCTGCGCGAATGGCACCGGCGAGCGCTGAAACGCGGCATAGAAGCCGTAAATAACGAAGCCGAGCGCCCAGACAACGGCCGCGAAGTAGACGAGCGGTTGGAAAAACAACGCCATTGCTGCGACCGCGGCTGTGTTTCACGCCTTCCATACCGCACCGCGTTTCGATTTGATATCTGCTCAACTGGGGCGCTCCGCTGCCAGTTCCGAACCTCGCCGGGCCACGATGGTTCTGCTGGCGACCCTCGCAAGGCGGGCAATGCGCCATGTGGCGGCTCGGATGCCGGCGCGCACCATCGCTATCAAAATAAAGAATACAATCGCTGCGCCGCCGAGCGCAATCACGGCAATAAGGCCGGTTTTGATTTCCGGAAAAGTGAGGTGAGCGAACGCATTCACAGCGCCAATCCTTTAGTTGTTGATGGAGAGATTCAGGCTTCTGCTTCGAGCAGCTTGTGCGGGCGTCTTGGCACGAAATGCTCCCGCGCGACCGCAAGCTCGAAGGTCAGAGAGCAATAGGCGGAGAAGATTACAAAGCTGAGCGCCGCCCAACTCGTCCATCGGTTGCTCATGCCGGTCGCGGCCGCGCCGTACAGCATGGAAGCGAGCGCAAAGCACACGATCGTAAGCCCCCATACCACCCGCATGGAGGGCGTGAGACTCGAGATGGAGAGATGCGCGCCAAGCATGCGGGTGAAAACAGTTACCGCTACGAGGCCGGAATTGCTGATGGTGATGAAGAGAAGGTCTGGTGCCCAGTTGTCGTCCCAGTCCGGCGCGGATTTCGCCGCGTAATGCAGGAGCAAATGACAAAGCAGAGGCATGAGGCCGATCACGAGGCCCGCCGCCCAGTCGCACCACGCAATCTTTGTCGCATGTTCGAGCGATTCAGGGCGATGCTTCGCCAATTTCTTTTCGTGCTTTGAACGGCGGCTTTTCGATTCCGCAGTGGAGGAAGGTTCCTCCTCGTCCGGCTCCTCTGCCGGTACCGGAAAGAAAAAACGGGAGGCCGTACTCATCGCTTGCGTTTTCGGCGAACTTTGGCGCCTGCCGGCGCGCTCAACGAAAAGACATTCCGCGTATTTTTCGCCTTGGCGATACGGTCGGTGCGCACAAGGCGCCATAGCTTGTTCTGGATGACGCGACGCTTGGCAATAATTCCATAGCCGCGGTAAAGGCCGATCAGCACCTGGTCGAGATCGGCGCTGCCGTCGCACGCGGCAAGCACGGCGAGAATCTGCTGCTCCAGCTGATCGCGGTTGCGAGGGCTCAACTCCTTCAACAGTGCCGGCGGTAATGTCTCCTTTTTCGCCGGTTCTCCCGGCATGATGGCTTGTACGGATGCTGGGGCGGCTGGCTGGCGGGATTCCAGCAGCGCCTGCAACGCGGCAGCCTGGTCCAGCCAACGCTGATGCCGCCCGCGCTCCTCGGCCGAGAGGCCCGGACGGGTTTGCGACTCGCGTAAGCTCGCCGTCAGTTCGGCGATGAACGCGAGAGGATTATTGCGGACAGGCTGGCGGCGCATGCGCATCCCACGAAGCGGCTCCTGTCTCTTCCATTACATCTACTTTAGCAGAATTCAACCTGTTTCTGCGAATTTTCTGCGCTTTTTCTTTGCATGTGATTTTTGGCCCGCCGCCGTTATTTGACTTGTTGCGTCTTACTGTTATCTTACGCGAATGAAACAATCAGCAAGATCGTCCACCGTGGTATCGACCAAGGGGCAGGTAATTCTCCCTCAGGCAATCCGGAAGCGGCGCCAGTGGAGCGCCGGGACGCGGCTTATCGTCGAGGATACGCCGGAGGGCGTACTGCTGAAGGCCACACCTTTTTTTCCTCCCTCGAAACCGGAGGAGGTCTTCGGTTCACTGCATACGGGCGAACCGGCCAAGTCTCTTAAGGAGATGGACGACGCCATCACAGAGGAAATCAAACGGCGGCATGCTCGCGGTCGATACTAACATCGTCGTTCGCTATTTGACGACGGACGATCCCGCGCAGGCAAAGCGGGCCAGAAATCTCGTCGATGGCAATCCCATCTTTCTGCCAACTACGGTTCTGCTGGAATCGGAGTGGGTCTTGCGCAGTTATCGCCTCACGCGAGAGCAAGTCCTCGCGCAACTGCGCGATTTCCTTAGGTTGGCCACGGTGACCGCGGAAAACCCACTGCGCGTATCGCGGGCGCTGGCATGGGCGGAGGCCGGAATGGATTTCGCAGATGCGCTGCACCTCGCAGCCGCCGAAGATTGCGAAGCGTTCATCACTTTCGATCAACCGCTTGTGAAAGCCGCGCGTTCGCACGGTTTGGCAGTCCGTGCGCCGTGATAATGTGGGGCAGCCAACGGGGCGTTCGCGCGTTAAGCCTCAAGTCTTGAAACTGCCGCAAACATTGACAAGCTAGGCTCTCCGGACGGGCCCGGCGCGAACCATATCCCAAGGAAGATGACCGACCATTTCAAGGAAAACGTCCAGGCACTCGGCGAGTGGCTGGCGCGCCCGCGTGGGCCGTTCGCAAAGGTATTTGCCATTGCGATGGTGGTCATCGCATTGCCGCTCGCGGCGCTGGTGTTGTCGCCTCACATTCTGAGCACGCTCGCCCCGCCGATCGACACGCGACAGGATCTCTACAGCATCAACCGGCCCATCGCATTCACCTTCCTCGATTCGGAAGGCAATCAGATCGGCCATCGCGGCGCCATCGTTGGCGAGCGGCTGAAGCTGGAAGACATGCCGGCCTATCTTCCGGCCGCCTTCATCGCCGTCGAGGACCGGAATTTCTATTCCCACGGCGGCATCGACATTCACGGCCTGTTGCGCGCCATGTGGGTAAACTTCCGCGCCCATCACGTGGTGCAGGGCGGTTCGACCATCACGCAGCAAACCGCCAAGATCGTGTTCCTGAACCCGAAGCGCACCTATCGGCGCAAAGTGCAAGAGCTGTGCGATGCGGAGAGTCTTGAGAAATCTCTCAGCAAGAAGCAGATTCTCCGGCTCTACCTGAACCGCATCTATCTTGGCTCCGGCGCCTATGGGGTGGATGGTGCCGCGCACGTCTATTTCAGCAAGAGCGCACGCGACCTGACGCTCAGCGAAGCGGCTATGCTTGCGACCTTAACCACTGCGCCGTCCGTATTTTCGCCCCGGCGGGATCTGGCAGCCGCGCAGCAGCGTGCCAGTCACGTGCTGAACGACATGGTGAAAACGCACGCCATCACCCGCGAGCAGGCGGAAGACGCGAAGGCGCATCCCGCCGTGGTGACGGACCCCTCGCTTCAGGAGGCGCGCAATTTTTTTCTCGACACCGCGGCCGACGAGGCCACCCGTCTCGCCAGCGTGAACGGCCAGCCGCCCGCCGCCGATCTCGTGGTTCGCACCACCCTCGACACAAAACTTCAGGAGGCGGCCCGCCGTGATCTGAATCGCACTCTCACCAAGCAGGGACGCCGCGCGCACGCGCATGAAGGCGCGGTGATCGTGATGACGCCCGACGGCGCCATTATGGCGATGGTCGGCGGCCGCGATTACGACGAGAGCGAATTCAACCGCGCCACGCAAGCCAAGCGCCAGCCCGGCAGCGCCTTCAAACCGTTCGTCTATCTCGCGGCGGTGGAAAGCGGCATCAGCCCATGGGAGACGCGCAGCGATTCCCCCGTCGATATCGATGGTTGGGCGCCGACCAACTACGGCGGCCGCTCCTATGGCACCATCACCTTGGCCGATGCGCTCGCCCACTCGGTCAACACCATTACCGCCTCGCTCGGGCAGGAAGTTGGCATCGACAAGGTGGTGGAAGCAGCACAGCGGCTGGGTATCAAGTCACCGCTCGAAGCCAATGCGTCCATTGCGCTCGGCACCTCCGAAGTGACGCCGCTTGAGTTGACGTCCGCCTATGCGGCCTTCGCAAATGGTGGGCTGCGGGTGCAGCCCTTCATGGTGACTCAGGTCAGCGACAGTGCCGGCCACGTGCTCTACACGCGCGCGCCGCGAAAGGCCGATCGCGTCATTGCTGAGCATGTAAATCGCGACATGGTGGCGATGCTCTATGGCGTGGTGACGCAAGGCACCGGCCGCAGCGCCGCCATTGCCGGACACCAGGCTGCAGGCAAGACCGGCACGACGCAGGACTATCGCGATGCGTGGTTTGTCGGCTTCACGACCGACTACGTCACAACCGTGTGGGTCGGCAATGACGACTCCGCGCCGATGCGCAACGTGACGGGCGGCAGTATCCCCGCGGAAGTCTGGCGCGCCGTGATGACGACCGCCGAAGAAGGCCTGCCGGCAAAGCCGCTCGATATGTCTCCGCCGCAGGCGCCAATCGAGGATAATGGCATCATCACAGCCGACACCGGCGAGGCTGCCGTTGAGGACGATACACATGGCGCGGCCACGACCGATGAAGAAGCCGGCGGCGCCAATGTGGACGAGGACAGCGAATCTTCCTCCGACAGCAGCGATACCGATACGGATTCCGATACCGGCAGCAAAACCGCCAGGCACGACAAAGGTGGATGGTGGAACTGGCTGTTCAGCGGCAATGGCGGCAATGAGGCACGGCGTGAGAGATCGCCGTCCGGTACGTCCGGCGACATAACGCCTTCCTCTTCGCGGAGCACGGGAACGTCGCGGGTGGCGCCTGTGACCCCCGAGGAAGACAGCGATTCAACGGATGACGATTCATCGATGGTCGAGCGCACATCGCCGCCCCCTGTGCGGGTGATACGGCCCCATCGCGACGAACCGCCACCACCGCCGCCGCGTGCCGGCCCTCCGCCGCCTCCACCACCACCGGATACTGAGCAACCGGGCGCGCAGCACCCGGACGACGACAGCGACAATCCGCAATAGCCGTTCCCCGTTCCGGAAAACCGCAGTACGCAGGAATGTGCGTGCTAAGGGTACCTTCCGCTACTGAATCGAATTTGCGACCGTCGCGGATCGCGGATTGCACTTCATTACACCAAGGCCCAATTCCGGGCCTTCCAGATCAAAATCGCCGCAAACCAGACCGCCCGCCACATCTTCGAGACGGACCGTCCAGACGCCGCGTTGCGCCTTCAAATGCAGCGCGCGCGCAATCGCCTCTCCGTAGTTTTCGCAATCGTCAGCCAGGGTGAATGAACCCCGGCGATAGCACACACGATATTTGGGCATGAGATATCCTCCGGCCCCCCGCTTGCAGAATACGTGACCCCGCGATCCGCTCCATAATGCGCAGATTCGCAGTTAAGAAACCGTTCACCAAGAAATGGGCCTTCGAACGATTACACCGCGACCAAAGCGCCCGACACATCGCGAGGGCGCGAAATCGACTGTCACGTTGCTCGTTGGGATGAAGGTCCAGCCTGGCGGCGCACCAGAAGAAACGCAGCAACACCGGCAGCAACCGACGCGATGGCGCATGCAATTGCCGCCCCGTGAAAGGCAGCAAAAAGCGGTGCGCCACGCGCGGCGAATACGCCGCCGAGCAAAGCCGTGGCGATCAAACCTCCGGTGCGCGCCACCGCGCTGTTCAGGCCTGACGCCGAGCCCATATGTCGCGGATCGACGGAGGTGAGCACGGCGGTGGTCAACGGCGCCACGGCGCCCGCCATACCAAGCGAAATCACCGAGATCGCCGGGAGTATCGCGCTCCAGTAATTCGAGCCCTCCCCGACACGCAGCAGAAGAAGGAAACCGGCGCCCACAATCATTGGCCCGATGGTGAGCGGCAGTCTTGAGCCGATCCGTGCCGCAATTCCGCCCATGGTGCGCGACGACAAAGCCAGCACCACCGGGAACGGCACCAATGCCGCGCCGGCGGCCGTTCCGGAAAATCCCATGCCTTGAATCAGGACATAAGGGATCAGCACCAGCAGCGCGCCAAGCGCGCCATAGAGAAACGCAGTGAGGATCGTGAGGCCAACGTAATCGGATGACGCAAACAGTGCGAGCGGCATCATGGCAGCGTCGCCGCGTGCGCGCTCAACCCACAGAAAGGCAGCGAGCAGGACCGTTCCGATTCCAATGGCCGCAAATGCCAATAGCGACCAGCCGGCGTGTCCCGAACCCGCGGTCAATCCCCATGTCAGTGCAGCCAATGCCAGCGATGCGAGCAACGCGCCTGCGAAATCCAGCCGCGCGGAATTCGCCTCCCGTTCCTGCTCGCGCACGAACAGCGACGCCAGCACGATGGCACCGAACGCAAGGGGCAGGTTGAGGAGAAAAATCGCCCGCCATCCGATCGTGTCGATGATCCAGCCGCCCAGCACCGGACCGAGTGCCGCCGCCGCAGCGCTCGACGCGGACCAGGTGCCGACGGCGCGGCCCCTCGCCTCGCCGGAAAATGCACTGCCGAGAATCGCCAGGCTGTTCGGCAGCAGCAGTGCCGCGCCGACACCTTGGAGTGCGCGCGCGGCCAGCAACGACGTCACGCCGGGTGCTACGGCGCAACCCGCGGACCCGACACCAAACAGCGCCACGCCGAAAATGAGAATGCCGCGACGGCCAAAGCGATCGCCCAACGCGCCACCCAGCAACAACAGCGCGCTCAGCGGCAGCAGGTAGGCGTTGACGATCCATTGCAGGTCTGCAGGACCGCCCTGCAGACTTCTGCCGATCGCAGGCAGTCCCACATTCACCACCGAGCCATCCACGAAGGCGAGGCTGGAGGCGAGAATGCAGGTGGTCAGCACCAGCGCGGGATGCGCGCACCGCGATGCCGCAGCGGACCGTGCCGCGCACACATCGCCGGCGGTCTGATTGCCCCAGCTCACGTCATGCCGGCAACAATATCATGCCGGCTGCAACCCGCTGCGCATATCCAATTCCTGTATGCGGACCGGTGCGGATTCACGCAACGCCAGCGCTGCCGCGAGGCCGAGCACCAGCGAGAACAGCCAATACCACGCCGGCGCGAGCGGGTTGTGCGTGATCCGGATCAGGCCATCGATGGCGAACTGGGTGGTGCCGCCGAAGACGGAAATCGACAGCGCATAGATCGTGGCGACGGCGCCGGAGCGAATGCGTTTCGGCAAGGCTTCGGTCAGGCCCACAATGACGGGCGGAGTCGCAATCGCGAACAGCAACGCCATGAAGCCCATGCCGGCATACAACGTCAGCGTGGAGGGGAAGCGGTTGATGGCCCAGAACACCGGCAGCACGGAGACCAGCGTCAGTCCGTAGCCGCACAGAATGACGGGCCTGCGCCCGAACCGGTCCGAAAGCGCGCCGCTGATGGGTTCGAAAAACACCGCCGCGCTCGACGTGACAACCGTCACGCCGAAGGCAACTCCGGCCGCCATGTGCAAGGTTTGCAGCGAATAGGTGGTCATATAGGTGAGCACATACTGTCCGATGGTGCCGCTGGCGAGCAGCAACAGCCCGCAGACGATCACGCGCAGATACGGCCGCAGCTGCCGGCGCGTCAACGTGCCCGTTGTGGCATCGGGCGCGAGCGCGGCATCGTCCGCGGCGTGCAGCGTCTCCGGCAGCCGGTTGCGAATATAGAGGCCGAACGGCACGATCACCACGCCGATCAGAAAGGTCACGCGCCAGCCCCAGGCCTGCATCTGGTCTGCGCTCAACGTGGCGCTGAGCGCCACCGCAATGAGCGCCGCGACAAGAGAGGAGGCATCCTGAGTGGTGTATTGCATGGAGCCGTAAAGGCCCCGCCGCCGTGCCGGCGCCGCTTCGATCATATAGGCGGTGGTCGGCCCCACTTCGCCGCCCAGCGCGAAGCCCTGCACCAGCCGGAAGACGATCACCAGAATGGGCGCAGCAATGCCGATCATCGCGTAGGTCGGCGTCAGCGCCAGGCCGAGCATGCCCAGGCCCATCAGCACAAATGAGAGCAGCATCGCGGGCTTGCGGCCGATGCGGTCACCGAGGCTGCCGAGCACGATGGCGCCAAGCGGCCGCGTGATGAAACCCACGCCGAAGGTGGCGAGCGAAATCAGGGTGCTGAGCGAGGCATCGTGTGCCGGAAAGAACGCCTTGCCGATGTAAACGGAGAACAGCGCGTAGCTGAGGAAATTGTAGAATTCGAGTCCGTTGCCGATGAACACGGCAATCACGTGCGACAGCGGCACGGGTTTGTCAGGCGGCGCGGCGGATTCTTGCCCGCGCAATGCCGAGTTTTGCTGTTGCATCGCAGCCCCCAGGCTACCCGGGAAACAGCCTACGCTCAGGCAAGCCTGCGGCACAATGAATTCGGAAGCCGCGCGCTACTCCGCCGGCTGCACCAGCAGGAGTGCGGCCCTGCGCCGGCGGTCTGCCATCCAATAGAGCGCAAGACCGACGACCAGCATCGCCAACGCCGCCAGCACGATCTTCACGAAGGCAGTTAAAGGATGCGGTTCCGACGAATTCGGGATCAAGGTGCAGACGATGGCAACCAGCGTTGAAATGAGACCGACCCATCCCAGGACGATACTGGTGCGTTTGCCGCCGGGTGGCGCCCACGCGCCCGCCAAGGCAGGCCAATTCTGAATTTTTAAATGTCCGATGAACATAAAAACATAAGGGATCACGATAGTCAGCACGCCCATGGCGACCATAAAGTCGTAGGCGCCAGCGACGCTTGATCCCGCCTGACTAAGCACGACCATCGCAAGTGTCAGCCCC
>DATAVW010000234.1:0-33249 GCA_036267515.1 Rhizomicrobium sp. | reverse complement strand
ATTGGCTTGCGCGACATCGGGCGCGAAACCGGCGACCGAAGAATGCGCAGCCTTATAGGTCTGCCACGAGGCGTTCGCTTCGGCTTCCGACGTGTACGAACCGATCTGCAGAACATAGCCAGCGCGCTGCGTTTTTGGTGCTTGCTGTGCAGCCGGTGCTTGCTGTGTGGTTGGTGTTTGCTGTGCCGCAAGAACCTTGTTGATCATCGCCGTGTCGGTGGGTGCGGTGGATTTTGCGTTCGTCTGCGGCACAGCTTTTTTGGGTGTCGCGGGCGGCGGCGTGATCACCCGCGGCGTTCCGGTGGCCGCAGGCGCTGTGTTCTTCGGCGTCACCGCCGCGGGCCTCGCTGCCTGCGGCTTTTCAGTCACCGACTTGCTGATGTCTTCTGTCTTTGGTTTCGCAGTTGGTACATTTGTGCGGGGCATGACGACCGGCTTGCTGAGCGGATGCTCGGGCACCGCCGCGTTCGGCACCGAAGGCGTCTGCGCCGACGCCGCGGTCTCGTCACTCGCTTCGTCGTTGTCCTTGGGCGATTGATAGATCTTCAAATTCGAATACGGATTCTTCGATTCGGTCGCGGCCAATTTGTTCTGCTGTACCGCTACGATGCGCGGCGCATCTTCGCGACCACGTTGCACGCCTTGCGTATAGGCGAGCCACACCACGCCCGCGAAAGAAGCAAGCACCACCAGCGCGATCACGATGAGAAGGGGAAGGCGCGAGCCTTCTTCCTCCATGTCGTCATCGCTTCCGTCGTACATCCCGAGGTCCTCCGGTTCGTACAGCCTCCGCTCGAACTGGGGCATGGGCATCTGCTCCTGCGCGAATCTCAAGACAGGTGGAATCTATCACCGATTCGGCGCAAATCGCGCGCCGCGAGCCTCACAGGCCAATTTCGGTGTGGGTGATTTTCGCGTGTTCCAATATGGCATAACGATCTGTCATGCCAGCAATATAGTCGCGCACCACCGTAGCCGTGACGCCATCGTCCCCCTTGGCGCACGCTGCCGCCCAATCCGCAGGCAAAAGGCCGGGATCGGCGGACAGCGCCGCAAACAGTTCGCGCACGACCTGCTTGGCTTTATCCACCGATTCTGTCACTCGCGGGTGCCGGTACATTCGTTGAAAAAGGAAGGCCTTGAGGGACATAACCTGCGAGGCCATCGCCCGACTGGAGGCGGCGAGCGGCGTCGAATTGGCCCGTACGGCCGCCACAGATTCGAGGTCGGCAGCCGCAATCCGCTGGCGGGTTTCGTCCAGCAGGTCCTCGATCAGGGCGCTCATCAGCCGGCGGACGATCTCCCCGATGAAGCGCCCCAGCTCCAGTTCGCCGTAGGATCGCACGACATCGCGTGCATGTTCGCCGACAAGGGGCGCATCTCTCAAATCATCAATTGAGAACAATCCGGCGCGCAGCCCATCGTCGATATCATGGTTCACATAGGCTATGTCGTCGGCCAGAGCGGCTAGCTGTGCTTCCAGTCCCGGCCAGGTGTGCAACTCCAGCGGCCATTGTGCATCGAATGACAGGACTGGTTCGGGCAGCGGCCGGCGCGTCAGCGGGCCGTTGTGCTTCACCAGACCTTCCAGGGTTTCCCAGGTGAGGTTCAGCCCATCGAAATCGGCGTAGCGATGTTCGAGCTGCGTTACGAGCTTGAGCGCCTGAGCGTTGTGATCGAAGCCGCCGAATTGTGCGGTGACCTCGTTCAACGCGTCCTCGCCAGCATGCCCGAACGGCGTGTGGCCGAGATCGTGCGCCAGAGCGATGGTTTCGGCGAGGTCCTCATCCAAGGCCAGCACCCGCGCAAGGCTGCGCGCAATCTGGGCGACTTCCAGCGAATGGGTCAGCCGGGTGCGGTGATAGTCGCCTTCATGGTGCACGAACACCTGCGTCTTATGCTTGAGACGGCGGAAGGCGGCGGAATGAATGATGCGGTCCCGGTCGCGCTGATAACAGGTGCGGGTGGGGCTTTCCGGCTCCGGATGGTAGCGGCCGCGGCTGTCCACGGGCCTCGTGGCAGAGGGCGAGAAACCCCGCGGCTGCTCGAAAAGGGGGCCGATCAGCCTACCCGCCGGCCGCTTCAAAGGCTTTGCCTTAGCATTTCGGCGCATTACATAAGGCAGACTCGGAAAGAACGCGAATGGAAGCTCCAGTTACAGTTTCGGCCCGCGCCGCCAAACGGATTGCTGAAATCCTGAAGGACGAAGCCCAGTCGTCCATGCTGCGCGTGGCAGTGACGGGCGGCGGCTGCTCGGGCTTTCAATACAATTTCGCCCTCGACGATGTGAAGGCGGATGATGACCTTGTGCTGGAACGCGACGGGGCCGTGGTGCTGATCGATTCGCTGTCGCTGGATTTTTTGCGCGGGGCGGAAATCGATTTCGTGGACGATCTGATCGGTGCCGCCTTCAAGATCAAAAATCCGAACGCGCAATCCTCCTGCGGCTGCGGTACCAGTTTTTCCGTCTGATCAGTGTGCCGGGGGGCGCGTATGAATATCGAGCCGGAACAGCATCACGAGGCGCCGCGCACCGGCGTCAAATGGCTGGATGCCGCGTTCGCCGTCGCCATTCTGCTCGTCTCGGTCAGTTCGCTCGTGGTGGCCATCGTTCACAGCCAAACGCTCGAGCGCATGGCGGACGCCAATGTTAAGCTGGTGGAGGCGAATTCATGGCCGTTTGTTGCCTACTCAACCGACAACCGGAATGACGACAAACCTGCCATCAACATGACTGTGGAAAATAACGGCATCGGTCCCGCGAAGATCGAATCCTTCGTCGTTACCTGGAACAAACTCCCGCAACGGAACGCGCTCATGTTCCTGAAGGCATGCTGCAACTACGAACATCACCTCGGCGACGGGCTTCAATACAAAATCGTGCAGGGCGAGGTACTTCGCGCGGGCGCGCGGCTGAACTTCCTCTATTTCCCGCGCAACACACAGACGGCAGCAGCGTGGGACAAGCTCAACGGGGACCGCGTGAGCAGCAAGCTGGACGTGAACATCTGTTACTGCTCGGTGTTCGACGAATGCTGGGCCGGCGACATCACCGAGTTCACGCTGCATCCCAGGCGCGTGGACAAATGCACCCCCTCGAAAACACCATTCGACCAGTAGATGAGAGCAAGTGTAGCGGCGCTGTTATGTCGCTGGCCGAACCAGCCCTTCCGGCTATAGCCTTTGCAATCCAATTTTGAGGAGGAGAATATGCCCATACGCCGTTACTGCGCCATCGCCGCGTCGATGCTTGTCCCGACCGTCGCAGCCATTGCTGCTACCGCGAACGACGCACCTGATACGACTTATGTGACCGCGCGTGTGCCGGTCGTTGGACCTTCGAAAATCGTGTCGGCGGTACGGGCGTCCGGCTTGAGCCCAAAGCAGGTCACCTCGCCGGGTAAACGCGCCAACACCTGGACCAAGCTGGGCGGCATGAGTGGCGCGGTGGTGCACGACGTGACGTTCGTTTCACCAACCGTGGGCTATGCAGCGGCGGAGCTTGGCCAAATCTGGCAGACGACCGACGGCGGCAGCCACTGGACCGCGATTCTCAATCGCGGCTTCCCCTATTACTATTATGGCATCTACGCCTCGGGGGACACCATCATCGCGTCCGGCTTCAACGACAGCACCGGCGAGGGCTTGCTGAGCAAGAGCGACGATGGCGGCGCAACCTGGGACCAGGACACGATCCTGAGTTCGAATGCGTGGGCCGGCCGGGTGCGCTTTGCGCATGGCGTAAAGCACGGACTTGCGATGAACGGACAGGGCTCAGCCGGTTCCGATCCAAACATGGCGTGGTGGAGCAAGAACGGGCGTAAGTGGCACACCGATGTGCCCGATCCGAATGGCGGCTGGTTCGGCTACCAGTTCAGTTTGCTTAAGGATCGCACGGCCTATGCCTCTGGCATTACGTTTTGCAAAAGCGCGGACACGGGAGCCGACTGGTCGTGTACGCCGCCGGCCGACCAAGTGTTCGACGGACCGACGCAATTCGTTTCTGACGACATCGGCTGGACAGGCGGCGGCGAAATTTCACCGGACGTAGCCGGATGGCTGCATCGCACGACAGACGGCGGAGCGACCTGGAGCGGCAGGGTCCTGAACGCACCGTGGCCGATCCGGCAGATCGAATTCCTGAACAAAAAGGTTGGCTGGGCCGCCGGTGGCAATGTCTACAGCAACGCCGGCGGAATCTACTTCTCGCAAGACGGCGGCAAGACCTGGGCCCTCGATGCTACCACCGGCGACGAGATGGGCGCCTGTTCGCACCAATCGCTGGGAAATGGCCAGACGCAGGTGTGGTGCGTGGGGTTCCTGTTCAACGGCTCGAACTTTAACAGCGAAACCTTCAGCACCGTTGTGAGCAAATAGCGCGCAGTGCGGGAATGAAGATCGCCACCTGGAATGTGAATTCGATCAAGGCGCGGCTTGCTGCGGCCAAGGAGTGGCTCAGCGAAACCGCGCCTGATATCGTCTGCATGCAGGAGATCAAATGTACCGACGACGCCTTTCCGCGACTCGAATTCGAGGATCTCGGCTACAATTGCGCGGTACACGGACAGAAAAGCTATAACGGCGTCGCCATTCTCTCCAGGCGGCCGATGGAGGATGTCTCTCCGCGCCTGCCCCACAGCAACGGTGACGATCACGCGCGTTATCTGGAGGCCGTGATCACGGGCGAGCGCGGCGTGGTGCGCGTGGCCTCCATCTACGCACCCAACGGCAATCCCATCGGCACGGAAAAGTTCAGCTACAAGCTCGACTGGCATGCGCGGCTGGCCGCGCATGCGAGCGAACTTCTGCCGGCGGAAGATCCCGTCGTGCTGATGGGCGATTACAACATTATTCCCACTCCGGAGGATTGCTACGACGCCAAGGCGTGGGAAATGGATGCGCTATTCCAGCCGGAATCGCGCGCCGCTTTCCGGCGCCTGGAAAACCTTGGCTACACGGACGCCATCCGCGCCTGCCATGCCGAGCCGAAGCTCTACACCTTCTGGGACTATCAGGCCGGTTGCTGGCAGAAAGATCGCGGCATCCGCATCGATCACATCTTCCTGTCGCCGCAGGCCGCCGACCGGCTCGTCACCAGTGGCGTGAACAAGCACATGCGCGGCCGGGAAAAGCCATCCGATCACGTGCCGGTGTGGTGTGAACTTGATGTATAGGCTACATCGCTACAGCTGATAGGCCGCAATCACCATCGACAGAATTAACGCGGCGATACCGACCAGGAAGGACCAGTCCGCAAGCCGTATCTGCCACGGCCGCGCGTTACCGGCGCGAATGCCGCCGTACGAGAAGAGAATGCTGATAATCATGAAGAATGCCGCGCTCCAGGCGATTTCATCGGACCAGGTCTTTGAATCCTGATCGGTCAGCTTCAGTCCGCCGATGATGATGAAGCAGATGCCCAGCAGATTGGTGGCGGCATTCAGCACATGCGGATGGCGGCGCATGGGGCTGTTCTCCAGAGCCTGGTCGAGCGTGCTGTCCTGAAATTCGCGGTCCAGCTTCCTGAAGGCTGCGTGCACGGCAGAGCCGATCGCTGTCCACGGCTCAACAACGAGCGCGCCAATCAGCGGCGTCAGACGCAGAAGGCCCAGACGGATCGAGGTTGCAAAGGTCGAACGCAGCGGCGCGCGGACCGGCGCCTGTTCGGAAACGGAGGCCATGATGACGAACCCTTTTTTCGGCACCCCGCCGCGAGCGACTGTACGTGCGTGAGGACGTGGGCCCAGTGAAATCGCCGCCATGATGTAACAACGTATCTCGCCTCGCCGGCATGAGTTTTCGGGCGCATTGCGCATATGAAATGTTGCGCAGATTCTATTCGCCAGAAGGAAGGCGAAACAGCAGAAAGCCGAACAAGGCGGCGACGATGAGGGATAGTGGAACAGCGAACACGGCGAGCTGGAACCAGCCGCTAGCCGTTTCCGATTGCGCTTTTGTCATGCTTTTGATCGGCTTGGCGTGAAACACCAGGGGATATTCGTCGCCGGCCGCGCGCGTCTCCATCCGGCATTGCAACGGATTCGCGTATTGAAGTTTTGCATCGAGTTGGCAGCCCGGCAGCGGCGTGAAGGTTTCGCTTTCGGGCTTCGCTGGACCGGGTTGGGCCGCAATGACCGTCTGCATGCCTTCGGAAAAAGCATGGCGCGCCACATAACCGCCGATGACGATGACTACCAGCGGTAGCAAAAATCTCAGAACGGAATAGCCCTTGCCCATGCACCTGCTCACCCGCGAGGCACATTCTCGCGCCGCTGTCTTTCCGCACGCTTAATTTGGCCGGCGGGCTCGACAAGCGATCAGTGGGATCAGGACTTTGTGTTTGGTCTCGCAGATGCACGATTGGCGCCACTCGCGCCGATTTCTTGTTGAAATCTGGCCCTGGATATTGTACTTATTTTGTTCCGAAGGTACAGGTCGGAGATCCTGTCGATGGGAAGAATGGCGACACAAAAAAATTGGATTCTGCGGTTCAATTCCGCAAGAAAATTGCGTATGCGAAGCTTTAGTCGCACTATAGGCGATAAGAAATATTCACAGCTCCACTGCAGGGCAGTCTTGAATAGTGTGAAGTCCGCGCTAGATTGATCTTCGTAATAGCAGGGAGGCGGAAAACGGCGCGTGGCAGAAGAATCCACATATACGCGCAAATTCCGTAAGGAACTGATGGCCGGGCTATCCTCGCTCGTGCTTCTGGCTGTGCTCGCCCGCGCAGGCCGGGAGATGTATGGGTATGAAATCGCCAAGGCCGTAAAGGCGGAAGGCGAAGGCGGGCTGATCTTCAAACAGGGCGCGATCTACCCCGTCCTGCGCTCGCTCAACCAGTTGGGGCTGCTGGACAGCCGGGTCGAGGCCAGCGCCTTCGGCCCCCCGCGGCGCTACTACAGCATCACCAGCGAAGGCCTTCGCGCGCTGCGAGAATGGCAGGGGGCCTGGAAAGACATGCGCGAATTCGTGGACGACGCGCTTGCATCCCAAGGAGCGGTTTATGAAGCAAGACCGTCCGCCTGACACGGTCCGCGCTTACCTCGCGGCCCTCCAGCAATCGATGAAGGCACAGGGCTGCAAGCCCGGCCTGATCTCCGATGCGCTGGCGGATTGCGAAGAGCACCTCAACAACGAAATCGCCACGCATCCGGGGATGAGCGAAGCCGACGTGCTCGCCTCGGTGGTTGAAACCTACGGAACGCCGGAAGAAATTGCAGAGGAGTACAAATCAATGGAAGCCGCCATCTTAGGGCCCTTCCCCAAGAACGAAGGAAGCATGCCGGTGCGCCGCTACGGCTTCTTCAATGTGGTGCGCGATCCGCGCGCCTATGGCGCGCTGATGTACATGCTGCTGTCGCTGGTGACGGGCGTCTTCTACTTCACTGTTGTCGTAACCGGCATGGCATTGAGCGTCGGGCTGTTCATCCTGATCATCGGTGTGCCGTTTGCGCTGTTGTTTATTGGCATTTGCCGTGTGCTCGGCCACGTTGAAGGACGGATTGTCGAGGGCTTGCTGGCGGTGCGCATGCCACGGCGACTGCCGGCCACCACGCAACCGGACGAGACTATCTTTGCGCAGATCAAGGAAGCGCTGATCGATGTGCGCACCTGGTCGACGATGTTTTATCTTGCTCTGATGCTGCCGCTCGGCGTTGCGTATTTCACGATAGCCGTGACGGGCATCGCCATGTCCGTGGGGCTGACTTTGGGTTCGATCTGGAGCCTGATTACCGGCCGCTCCGACATCCAGATCAGTGATGTGCCGTGGCTCGAGCACCTGTTCCACACAGCGCCGGGGTTGGTCCTTCTGTTGGTTGTGGGCGTGTTTCTGTTCTTCGTGATGCTGCACATCGCCCGCGGCATCGGCTGGCTACACGGACGTATCGCCGAGTTGCTTCTCGTTCGGCTCTAGCCTTCCCAAGCCGGACCAGTCGGACGCGCCGCCTCGCAAAAGGGCGGCGCATCCATTTTATCCACAGAAAAGCCACTTGCGCGGCGCCCCAACTGCTCTGGAATCGGTCAAAAAATCGTGTGCTTACGGGCCGTTAACCGTTCCTGGCTGATTATGGCCGAAGAATGGCTGGCGCCTGATTGGCGCATCGGTGGGGCTCGACACTCCTGCCGGACCAAAAACGGGAGTGGGCGTGCAACGGCGAACCAATTTTGGACTTGCGGGTGCAGCAAGCCGGTTTCAGAGGACGGCGGAATCAGTCGGCCAGGTGATGGCCAGCAACGATGGCCGCTGGGCCATCGTCTCAACTTCGGTAACTGCGCTGATCGCCGGCTCCATCGCCTGGCTTGCCGCGGGCATCGCGCCCGACTCGCACCGTTACGGCGGCGCACACCAGCGGGCACTCATGCCTTACCAGCTGTTTATGAAACTTGCCGGACGCAGCAATTTCGGCAAGGTGAACTACGCCGGCTTCGGTCCTTTGAGTGCGGCAACACGTGGCAATACGGCCCTGATAAACGCGCCTGCGCCTCTTGACGAACTGCTCGCCGATGAGCGTGCCGGCAAGGACGACAATTCCGGCACGGATACGCGCACTGTCACCCTCGATCGAGGCGACACGCTAGTGGGTGCACTCACCGATGCGGGCGTTTCGCAGGACGATGCGAACGCAGTCATTCTGGCGCTCGCGCGTGTCTACGATCCCAAAGCGGTGCGGGCGGGTGAATCGTTCGACATTTCTTTCACCACGGTGCCCGACAAGCCGGTCGCGCAGATCATCTACACGCCGCCGCCCAATTCTGCCGATGCCATCAGCGACGACGATTCCGGCGATAGCACTATGGAGGATGCCTCGGCACCGCCAGTCGGCAAGCTGCTGTCCCTCAGCTATTCGCCGACAGTGGAGCACGAGATCAGAATCAGCCGAGGCGCCACCGGCCTGTTTACGGCGCAGGACGCGCACAAGACCTTGCAGGCGCGCTTCCACCGCGCCGGTGCCACCGTTGATTCCAGCCTCTATCTTGCCGCCATGCAGGCCGGCATTCCCGCCGATATCGTCGTAAAGATGATCCACATGCTCTCGTATGAAGTGGACTTCCAGCGCGACCTGAAACCAGGCGACTCGTTCGAAGTTCTGTACAACTACTACTACACGCCGGATGGACAGCCGGCGAAGGAAGGCGACATTCAGTACGCCGCGCTGCATTTTGGCGGCCGCTCAGTGGCGCTCTATCGCTACCAGCCGAAAGGCGACACGGCGGACTATTTCGATTCTCGCGGCATGAGCGCCAAGAGCATGCTGATGAAAACGCCTGTCGATGGCGCGCGTATCACCTCGGGCTTCGGAATGCGCTTCCATCCGATCCTCGGCTACAGCCGCATGCACAAAGGCGTGGATTTCGGGGTCCCGATTGGGACGCCGGTAATGGCGGCCGGCTCAGGTCTCGTGCAACAGGAAGGACGGCTTGGTGGCTACGGCAATTTCATGCTGGTGAACCATCAGAACGGTTACTCGACGGCATATGGCCATCTGTCGCGCTTCGCATCGGGCATTCACGTCGGCTCGCACGTGCGGCAGGGACAGGTGATCGCCTACAGCGGCAATAGCGGCATGTCGACTGGACCGCACCTGCACTATGAAATCCGGGTGCACAATACCCAGGTGAACCCGGCCACGGTGAAGGTGGCGACGGGCCGCCGGCTGTTCGGCCGCGACTTACGCAACTTCATGATGGATCGGCTGCACGTGGATTCCGAACTCGCATCGTTGCCGCTGGAGAGCAAGGTTGCGGAAGCCGGCGGCGAACTGCGCGCCATGCGGGATTGATCAGCGGCTCTCGTTTCGTCTGACGAACAGCCTGTTGCGGCCGTGCTTTGCGGCAGCGAATGGCTCTTCGAAGAGGCTGTGAACATTCAGGACGGCGCGAATGCGGGCGTTCTCCCCCGTGGCCTCGCTGGACGGCGTCATTTCGATCCAGACTGAGCGCACCTGATCGAGCAGCGCGCCCATTCCTTCCAACACCTGCAACTCATGCCCATCGACGTCGATTTTCAGATGCTGTGGTGCGCGAACGCCGAAATCAGCGGCCAGCTTGTCGCCGCGAACAGCGGGCACAGACTGAACACCAGCCACTTCGAAGGGACCCTGAACATTTGACGGATTGTTGAGCGCGTGCATCGAGCTGCCAGATTCCGTATTTGAGAGATAGAGCCGAACGACACCGTTTGAATCCGAGAGCGCGATGCTGAGGGGAGCGAACCGCTCCGCGAGGCTATTGAGTGCGGCATTCCGAACGAGGATAGCGAACGTAGATGCCACCGGCTCGAAGCAGGTTGCAGTCACATTCTCCCGCAAACAGGCATACAGTCCGTACACGCCGATGTTCGCGCCGACGTCCCAAAGGTGGTCACCGGGCTGAATGTACTGCTCGATCCAAGCCAGCGTCTCCGGCTCCTGCCGCAACGCGCCAAGCGCGCGCTTGGCGCTCATTTCGCTATCGCACCAGAAGCGTAGTTTTCCGCGGGATGTCGCAATGGATGCAATCGGCGCCAGTGCAGCTGAAGCGTGAGCTGCTGCCCGCGTGCCGATGCGCGAACCGAAAAGACGCGTGAGTCCGCGGCCCGCACTGGCGATGCCGCCGCCCAGAATTCTCGCGAACGATGGGCGACGGCGCATTGCCGGCTACCTCAACAAGGGCTGACCAGTCGCAGCGTATTTTGCGCCCGGCCTAATGCAAGGCGTGGCTGGGTGCCTGGTCATCCATCAGGTCCGATTCGCTAAGCGCGAATTCCATACCATTGATCGTGAGCCCGCGCTTGCCGGCCGACGCCGTCACTGAGCTGCCATCCGCGATCCTGCCTTCCAGTAGCATCTCGGCGAGCGGGTCCTGCAGCCGTCGCTGGATCACGCGCTTCAATGGACGCGCGCCGTACACAGGATCGTACCCCGCCTGCGCCAGCCATTCGCGGGCCTTATTGTCCAGTGAGATCTCGATCTTGCGATCCGCCAACAGCTTTTGCAGCCGCGCGATCTGGATATCGACAATCCGGTCCATATCGCCTCGGCTAAGGCGGTGGAACAGGATGATCTCGTCCAGCCGGTTCAGAAATTCGGGCCGGAAGTGTTCCCGCACTGCGCCCATAACCTGCGCCCGCTGCTGCGGTGACTCCGCCCCCTCGCCCACCGACAGAAATTCGGTACCCAGATTCGAGGTGAGGATGATTACAGTATTGCGAAAATCGACGGTACGCCCCTGCCCGTCGGTCAAACGGCCGTCGTCCAGCACCTGCAGAAGCACATTAAACACATCGTGGTGTGCCTTCTCGACTTCGTCGAACAGAATAACCTGATAGGGACGCCGCCGCACCGCTTCGGTGAGCACCCCACCCTCCTCATAACCCACATATCCCGGGGGCGCGCCGATCAGGCGAGCGACGGAGTGCTTCTCCATGAACTCGCTCATGTCGATGCGCACCATGGCTGTGTCATCGTCGAAGAGGAATTCCGCGAGCGCCTTGGTTAGCTCCGTTTTGCCGACCCCCGTAGGACCAAGGAACAGGAACGAGCCGATGGGGCGATTGGGATCCTGCAAACCGGCGCGGGCGCGACGCACCGCATTGGACACCGCGCGCACAGCCTCGTTCTGGCCGACCACCCGCTTCTCCAGCGACTTCTCCATATGGAGCAGCTTGGCGCGCTCGCCTTCCAGCATCTTGTCCACCGGAATGCCGGTCCAGCGCGACACGACCTGCGCGATGTTCTCCGGCGTCACCGCCTCGTTGACCAGGGCGGCGCCTTCATTCTCCTCGATGACTTGTAGCTTCTTCTCGAGCTCCGGAATCACGCCATAGGTGAGTTCGCCGGCGCGCGCAAAATTGCCGCGCCGCTGCGCGATCTCAACTTCCTGCCGCGCCGCATCCAGCTTCTCCTTAAGAGATTGCGTGTCCTGAACGGATTTCTTCTCTTCCTGCCAACGGGCTGTCAACGAAGCGGATTGTTCCTCGAGGTCCGCCAATTCGCCTTCCAGCGTGTGGAGACGATCCTGTGAAGCCTTGTCGCTTTCCTTGCGCAGCGCCTCCCGCTCAATCTTGAGCTGAATGATGCGGCGATCGAGTTCGTCCAGTTCTTCTGGCTTGGAGTCGATCTGCATGCGCAAGCGACTGGCCGCTTCGTCCATCAAATCGATGGCTTTGTCGGGCAGGAACCGATCCGTGATGTAGCGGTTGGAGAGCTGCGCCGCGGCAACAATCGCGGAATCGGTGATCCGCACACCGTGATGCACTTCGTACTTTTCCTTCAGGCCGCGCAGGATTGAGATCGTGTCCTCTACCGTCGGCTGCGCCACAAATACCGGTTGAAAACGCCGCGCCAGCGCTGCGTCCTTCTCCACGTGCTTGCGGTATTCGTCGAGCGTGGTGGCGCCGACGCAATGCAGCTCGCCACGCGCGAGCGCCGGCTTCAGCAGATTGGAGGCATCCATCGCGCCTTCGGCTTTACCTGCGCCGACCAGCGTATGCATTTCGTCGATGAAAAGGATGATCTTGCCTTGCGCGGCGATAATCTCCGAGAGCACGGCCTTCAGCCGCTCCTCGAATTCACCGCGAAATTTGGCGCCGGCGATAAGCGCGCCCATGTCGAGCGCCATCAGCCTCTTGTCGCGTAATGATTCCGGCACATCGCCATTGACGATGCGCAGTGCGAGGCCTTCGGCAATCGCCGTCTTGCCTACGCCCGGCTCGCCGATCAGCACGGGATTGTTCTTCGTGCGCCGCGACAGCACCTGGATGGTGCGGCGGATTTCCTCGTCGCGACCGATCACCGGATCGAGCTTGCCTAAGCGCGCTAATTCGGTGAGATCGCGTGCGTATTTCTTTAGCGCGTCATATTGGTTCTCGGCTGTGGCGGAATCCGCCACCCGGCCTTGCCGCAAATCTGCGATTGCTTTGTTCAAGCCCTGCGGCGTAACGCCGGCGTCCTTCAGCACGCGCGCCGCTTCTGTGCCTTGCGCCATGGCAAGCGCCAGCAGCAGGTACTCGGCGGTGACGTACGAGTCGCCCGCCTTCTTTGCCGTTTGCTCGGCGGTGTCCAGCAGTCGTGCGGTTTCCGGCGCGAGGTACACCTGCCCGCCACCGCCTTCGACACGCGGTACTTTCGTGAGTGCGATTTCGTTTTCGCTGCGAACCTGATCGGGACGGCCGCCCGCCGCACGGATGAGCCGTGCGGCCAGGCCTTCCTCGTCATCGATCAGTACCTTCAGAAGGTGCTGCGGCAGAAGTTGTTGGTTGTTTGAGCGAAGAGCTAGGCCCTGCGCAGATTGAACGAACCCGCGCGCCCGCTCGGTGAATTTCTCAATATCCATATCAGACCTCTCGAGCCCGCAAGGTCAAACCTCCGAAGACGGTTTGTGCTCACGTCTCATGCTTAAGCTGGCCCCAGAACGGGCGCCACACCTGGTCTTTATGTGTTATCGCAAGTCTGGAGGCACAAGGGCAGAACGCCAAAATCCCAGTTTTATTCCGCTGCGCTGGCCTGTTCTGCCTCCGGATCCTGAGCGCCCTCCGCCAGGGAGAAAGACGGCTCGCTGGTGACCGGCTGTGGACCATCACCATTCAGTCGCCCATTGCCATTGCCATTGTACTGCGGCTGCTGGCCCCGGTTCTGCTGATATTGCTGCTGTTGCTGCGCCTGGGTAGCCAGGATGCGATAATAATGTTCGGCATGCTGAAGATAGTTTTCAGCTGCTACCCGGTCGCCCGAAGCATTCGCGTCCCGGGCCAGCTGAAGGTATTTGTCGTAAACATGAGTGGCGGAACCCCGGATCTTCACCTCAGGCCCACTGGAATCGAAGGTCCGGTTGGGGTTGTGGTGCTGGCCGCTATGCGTGTTCTGCGGCCGGCGGCCGCGTTGGCGTGAGCGTGTCACTGAATATCCCTGCAATTTGGACGGCCCGGCGACGGTCTCCGGCCTGATTTGCCGGGATTTCCTGACCGTCACGCTCAAGGGCGCGTCACCCTGTTACATACGATTGAGCTCGTCTTCCGCTTTGGGGACCGGCGTCATTCGCGCCTCGACCGCCCCTCGCGGCCGGACCAGAGATATCGCCTCCGGCGGGGGTCCCTCGTGCCCCACAGATCAGGAAACTAGCGAGTCGTCGCCGGGTTTCCAACCTTTTTTACGCCAATATTACCGTTCCCCTGCCGGCCTCCGGACCACCACACAGCGTGGAATTCCGCCCAAATCGGGCTCAATTCGACCAACCGTGAGGCCTTGGTTCTCCAAAACGTTCCTCACCATGTGGTGCTGCCCCACCCCAATTTCCAGAAGAGCCAGCCCATTTCCCTTCAGATTTTGGCTCAGGACCGGCATCAAGGCTCGGTAGGCGTCAAGTCCGTCTGGTCCGCCGTCCAGAGATTCCCTCGGTTCATAGTTCCGCACATCCGGCGGAAGGCCGGCGATACATCTGGACGGAATGTAGGGCGGGTTCGACACGATAAGGTCGAATGCTCCCTCCGTCCCGGCCCAATCCGATTCCAATAGTTCGCAGCGGCCGCTCATCCCATGATGGGTCGTATTTCTGTTGGCCCACGAGAGCGCGGCCTCCGAGCTGTCGATCCCCGTCCCCGTCGCATTCGGCAATTCCTTGAGCAACGCAACCAGCAGGCAAGCACTGCCGGTGCCGAGGTCCAGGATTCGATACGGCTGTGTCGCGTCCGGAAGCTCGCGCAACGCCTGCTCTACGAGCGTCTCGGTTTCCGGTCGGGGGATCAGGACCCCCGGCCCAACTTCGAAATCCAGGCTCCAGAATTCCTTGTGGCCCGTGATGTATGCGATTGGCTCGTGTGCCAGACGACGTTGGAGGAGAGTTTCGAACCCGACGTCAGCCGCTTCCGCACATTCCCACAACAGTCGGGCTTCAGCGCGGGAAGACTCAATGCCCGCGGAACGAAGGCGCTCGACAGCATCCCGGAGAAGACCGTTCACGCCGATTCTTCGGCGGACAAAGCCGCCAACCGGTTTGCCTGATCCTCCGCCACCAGCGCATCGATGACGTCGCCCAATTCGTCGCCTGCAAGAATGCGATCGAGTTTGTACAATGTGAGATTGATCCGATGATCCGTCACGCGTCCCTGCGGGAAATTGTAAGTGCGAATGCGCTCCGAGCGATCGCCAGAGCCGACCATGCCCTTGCGCTCCGAGGCGCGGGCACTTTCCACCCGCTCCCGCTCCATTTCATAGAGCTTGGCCTTGAGCAGTTTCATGGCCTGCGCCTTGTTCTTGTGCTGTGATTTCTCGGTCTGCTGCGCCACAAAGATTCCGGTGGGCAAGTGCATGATGCGCACCGCGCTTTCCGTCTTGTTGACGTGCTGGCCGCCGGCGCCGCTCGCGCGGTACACGTCGATGCGCAGGTCTTTCTCATCAATATTTACATCGACGTCCTCAGCCTCCGGCAAAACAGCCACCGTCGCAGCCGAGGTGTGGATGCGGCCGCCGGCCTCGGTAACCGGCACACGCTGCACGCGGTGCACGCCACTTTCGAATTTCAATTTCGCGAAAGCGCCCCTCCCCTGCACATCCAGCACGCCTTCCTTGACGCCGCCAAGATCGCTCTCGCTAAGCGACATCAATTCCGCTTTCCAGCCCTGCAATTGGGCATAGCGCTGGTACATCTGCAGCAGATCACCCGCGAACAGCGCCGCCTCGTCACCACCGGTGCCCGCGCGAACTTCAATGATGGCCGATGAAGCATCAGCGGCGTCCTTCGGCAAAAGCTGCAGCTGCAGTTCTTGCTCCAGCTCCGCGATGCGCGCCTTGAGGGTCGCGCGCTCTTCCTCTGCCATGTCGCGCAATTCCGGATCTGCAGAAGAATCCGCAGCCAGCGATTCCGCATCCCGCTGCTGTCGCGCTGTGGCGCGGTACGCCTCCACCGTCTGCACCACCGGCGCAAGCTCGGCGTGCTCCTTGGATAGCTTCGCATACTCGCCGCCGGCTGCTCCGGAGGCCAGCTGCGCCTCGATCGCTGCATAGCGATCGACCAGCCGTGACAGTTTGGCTTCGGGAATCATAAAGACAGAATGACGGTGCTAAAGCGCCGGCTCAAGCGCCGCCGAGGCGCCGCGAGCCTCGATTTCAGCCGCGCGGTTTTCGCACAGTTCGACGACATGATCGACGAGTTTTCTATTGTCGAGTTTGTAGGCAGGTTTGCCATCCAGATAGATCATGCCGTTGCCTGCGCCTGCGCCGCCGCCGGTAAACCCGAGATCGGTCTCGCGAGCTTCGCCCGGGCCGTTGACCACGCAACCGATGATCGAAAGCGTCATTGGCGTAGTGATGTGCTTAAGCCTGTCCTCCAGCACTCGCACCGTGTCGATCACGTTGAATCCCTGGCGCGCGCACGAGGGGCACGAGACAATGTTCACGCCGCGGTGCCGCAGGTTTAGCGATTTCAGAATGTCGAAACCGACGCGGACCTCCTCGACCGGATCGGCAGAGAGAGACACGCGGATCGTATCGCCGATGCCCGACCACAGCAGCATGCCCATCCCGATGGAGGACTTCACGCTGCCGGAAATCATCCCGCCTGCTTCGGTGATACCGACATGGAGCGGGTAGTCGCAGGCCTCTGCGAGGCCCTGATACGCTGCAACGGCCAAGAACACATCCGACGCTTTGCAACTGATCTTGAACTCGAAAAAGTCGTTGTCTTCGAGAATTTTCGCGTGATTGAGCGCGCTTTCTACCATGGCTTCCGGGCACGGCTCGCCGTAGCGCTCGAGCAACTCCTTTTCCAGAGAGCCCGCATTTACGCCGATGCGCATGGAGACGCCGTGATCCTTTGCAGCTTGCACCACTTCGCGGACGCGCTGCGCCGACCCGATGTTGCCCGGGTTAATACGCAGGCAGGCGGCGCCCGCCTTCGCCGCCTCGAGCGCCCGTTTGTAGTGAAAGTGAATGTCGGCCACGATCGGCACCCGCGTCGCCTTGACGATGTGCTTCAACGCCGCCGTCGCATCCTCATCCGGACAGGATACGCGAACGATGTCGGCACCAGCCTCTTCTGCACGCCGCACCTGATCGATCGTCCCGCGAACATCCGCCGTAATCGTATTGGTCATGGTCTGCACGGAAATTGGTGCGTCGCCCCCCACCTCGACTGAGCCGACGCGGATTTTGCGGGACTTGCGGCGTTCGATGTCGCGATACGCGCGGATGCTCATGGTGCCATCCTACTCGGGTGTAGTCGGCGCATTGGCTCGTTTCGCCAGAACCGCGGGATCCAGCGGCATGGCTTCTGCCGCGGCTGCGGTCTGGCCGGCAGTTCCAAGCGCCTTGCCATCAAGGACAAGTTCGACAGCGTTGCCGTGTTCCGCTGTCAATGAAAGGCCCGGCTGATTGGGTACCCCGTACGCCTCGCCCGGCTGCAAGATCTGATTGAAAAGTACATTACCGCTTTCGCTTTGAACCAGGATATGCGTTTGTCCCGTCGTACGCAGCATCACTCGCGAAGCCCCCGCGGGCGCGCCGTAGGTTTGGCCTTCCGGCGAGGTTAATGCACTCGAACCGATCTGCGATTTGCGCGCGACAGGGGGACGAGCTGCACTTGTATTAGGCGGAGCGGATTGCTTTTCCACGATTTGCGCAGGGACCGGCGCTATCGTGGCCGTATTGGAATTGCCCCCGCCTGAAAACAGCGCATAGGCACCATAGGCAATCAAGCCGACAATCACGATGGCAAAGAGAATCCATCCGAATGATAGGCGCTGTTCGTCTGGCTGCTCGGTGAAACCGGCGGTCTTGGAGACTTCATCGCGACCGGCAATTTCGGTCTTGAAGCGCTCCACCGCGTCTTCCGCTCTTAATCCCAGATATGCCGCGTAGGCACGCACAAAACCGATCGCATAGGTGCGGCCGGGCAAACCACTGATATTGTCGTCCTCAAGGGCCCCGAGATGGTCCTTGCGGATCTTCAGTGCACGGGAAACCGCGGCCAAGTCCTCTCCCCGCGAAATTCGTGCGCCGCGCAATTCCTGCCCGATGGTTCCGAGGGGGGCATCCTCATCGGCCGTAATCTCACGAAGATGCGCGTGGCGGCCGCGCGAAGCCGCCTCCTCGCCGCGACTGAGCTGGGTCGCCTTGGTCATACGTCTACACTTAGAGCTTCCGGTGCGGTTTATCTAGCACAAAGCGACGCTAGCGGCTTGCCGCCGGCGCATCGAGACGGAAACGTTAGGCCATATCTACCGGCCCGAGCTGGATGACATTCCCTGCAGCTGCATATTGTTCACGTTCTCCTGGGCCTGCTGGTGCATCATGTCCCACTGTTTTTGCGTGTGGCATTCGCGGGAGGAGCCAAGACGGCTACCTGTGGGCGCCGGGCTCATGCGGCAAACGACCCGATCTTGGTCCTCTGTTGCAGCAGCAGAAGTAGACACGGCCGCGCTGGCAGGCGCAGCGGCTGTATCGGGACCAGCCAGAGCCACCCCAGCCCAAGTCATTAGGGCCACAGCAATACCCGAAATAGCAACAATACGCATTGGAACTCCTCGCCAAAAACCAGTGCTTCTAGCCTATACTGAAGTTGGGAGCAAAGCTCCGCAAGTGCGGATCGCTTGCTCTTTTCTGAGATTGCGTCACAAAGCCGCGACTTCGAAAGCCTGCACTAGCTGTGGAGCCTCAACAGGTTGTTCCGAGTCAAGCCGAGGCGGCTGATGGGTGGCATTGATCCGATGCTACCATGAGGTCTGTGCCAGTTGTAGCGGTGCAGCCATCGCTGCAGCTCGGCGGTTCGTTCATCTGAGGTGTTGTAGGCGCGGGCGTAAGCCCATTCGCGCAAGGTCGTCTGGATGAAGCGCTCAGCCTTGCCGTTGGTTTGCGGCGTATAGGGCTTGGTGAAGATGTGCTTGAGGCCGAGCTGCTTGCAGGCTTTGGCGAAGGTCTTGGAACGATAGCAGGAGCCGTTGTCGGTCATGACGCGCTCGACCTTGATGCCGAGGCCCTCGTAGTAGGCGACGGCGGCTCTGAGGAAGGCGACAGCGCTTTCTTTGCGCTCATCCTGCATGACGCGACTGAAGGCGATACGGGAAGCATCGTCGATGCACACATGGACGAACTCCCAGCCGATGCCAAGGTGGCGATTGACCACCCCAGTGCGCCGGCCGACGATGCGGCGACCGATCCCTGCGATCTTGCCGAGCTTTTTGATGTCGAGGTGGATCAGTTCTCCTGGCTTCTCGCGCTCGTAGCGGCGAACGGGTTCGCTCGCCAGAGCGCTGAGCTTGTTCAAGCCCAGCCGGCGCAAGACTCGGCTCACGGTCGCCGGCGAGACGCCGGTCTCGGCCGCGATCGCCTTGCCGGTCAGACGCTGGCGGCGAAGTTGTTCGATCCGCTCCACCACCGCCTGCGGCGTCGGCCGATAGAGCCGATGCGGCCGCGAGCTGCGGTCGGCCAAGCCGGCGACGCCTTCGTTCTCGTGACGCTTGATCCATTTGCGCGCCGTCCGCAGGCAAACGCCTACGGCGCCCGCGATGGCCTTCGGCGTTTGCCCGCTCAAAGCCTGGCCGACAAGCCACTCTCGACCGCGCGGCGTAAGACGGGCATTCTTGTGGACGTTCATCCGGTTCCTCTCCGAAGAAGTTGAAGTCTCGCAACCTCATCTTCCCCGGCCGGAACCGGATGGACAAGCTATTGAAAGCTCACAGCTAGCTAGCCAAAACGTCCAGTAATGTAGTCCGCTGCTCTTCGCGTTCGCGGATTGTTAAAGACCCGCTCCGTAGGGCCATATTCGATTAGCCGCCCCAGGAACATGAACGCGGTGTGATCGGAAACCCGGGCGGCTTGCTGCAGATTATGGGTCACGATTGCGATCGCAATGTCGCGCTTCAATTCCACGATCGTCTCCTCCAGCTTCGCCGTCGAAATGGGATCGAGCGCCGAGGCTGGCTCATCAAGCAGCAGCACCTCGGGATGAACCGCAACGCTTCGCGCCACGCACAGGCGCTGTTGCTGACCGCCGGAAAGGCCCAGTGCCGAGCGGTCGAGCTTGTCTTTCACTTCTTCCCACAGCGCAGCGCGGCGCAAACCCTCCTCCACGCGTGTAGCGAGTTCCGACTTTCCGATGTTTTCATAGAGTCGCACGCCGAACGCGACATTATCGAAAATCGACATCGGAAATGGGGTGGATTGCTGAAAGACCATTCCCACGCGCGACCTTAGCCACGGCAGATCGGTGCTCCGCGATAAGGTGTTCTGACCATCCAGCAGTATCTCCCCTTCCGCGCGCTGACCGGGATAAAGGGCGTACATCCGGTTGATCACGCGCAGCAGGGTCGACTTGCCGCAACCAGAGGGGCCGACGATCGCGGTTACGGCATTCTTCGCGACGGGGAGAGAAACCTCGAAGAGTGCCTGGCCCTGCCCATAGAAGAAATTGAGCCGACGAATGTCGACTTTGACAGCTTCTTGGGAAAGCGTATCGACGTGCTGCTCGAGGGTGTCGGACGGCGCCGTCGGAGAATCGCGCGTCGCCGGTAAATCTGTATTGGTGACATCGTTCATGCCCGGCCCCTGGCTGACAGTATCCTCACCAACGTATTGATTCCCAGAACGGAGATCGCGATCAGCAATGCGCCCGCCCAGGCAAGATGTTGCCAATCTTCATAAGGGCTCAGCGCGAAGGCAAAGATTGTGACTGGTAGATTTGCGATCGGCTTCAGCAGATTGAGACTGAAGAATTGATTATTCAGTGACGTAAACAGTAGCGGCGCGGTCTCGCCCGAAATTCGGGCAAAAGCGAGCAGCGCGCCTGTCAGAATTCCTCCCGCCGCGGATTTCCACAAGATTCGGCGAATGGTGATCCATACCGGTGTGCCCAGGCCAATTCCCGCTTCCCGCAACGTGCGGGGCTGGAGCCGCAAGACGTCTTCCGTCGTGCGGGTGATGATCGGCGCCGCGATCAAAGCTAGCGCGATCGCGCCGGCGAGCATTGAAAAACTGTGCAGCGGACGAACGGCGATTTCGTACACAAACAAACCGACGAGAATGGATGGCGCGGAGAGCAGCACATCGTTAACGAAGCGCACGGTTTTCGCGTACCAATTCTCGCGGCAATACTCGGCAAGCCAAGTCCCCGCCAACATGCCCAATGTGACAGCGACAACCATCGCGCCGACGCACAACAGGATCGAACCAAGGATGGCATTGCGCAGACCGCCCGCGGCTCCCGGAGGCGGCGTATCCTGGGTGAACACGGCTAGATTGAGACTACCAAATCCATTGCGCAGCAGAGATGCAAGGATTGCGGCAAGCACAATCAGCGCCAATATCGTGGCGAGCGCGCACGTGGCGACGAAGAGCATATTGGCAAATCGCCGCCTGTTCCGCCGACTGAAAATGTCCAGCGAACCATTCATGCGTTGTGTCCATGCCCGAGAAGCGCTCGCGCCAGCGCAAGAACGAGGAACGTGATCAGGAACAGCACAAAGCCGAGCGCCAGCAGAGCTGAGGTGTGCATCTGGCTGGTGGCCTCGGCGAATTCATTGGCGATCGTCGAGGAAATGGTTGCTCCGGAATCGAAGAGCCCGCGGGGCAGATGGTGCGAATTGCCGATCACGAAGGTGACGGCCATTGTCTCGCCCAACGCGCGGCCGAGACCCAGCATCACCGCGCCGATGGCGCTGCGCCGCACATAGGGCAGCGTGACGGACCATACCGCCTCGAGCGGCGTGCAGCCCATTCCATAGGCCGCCTCCCGCACACGCGGTGGAATTGTGAGAAATAGCTCCCGCATCGTCGCCGCAATAAACGGCAGGATCATGATCGCCAAGATGATCGAGGCGGTGAGAATACCCGAGCCATTCGGGATACCCGAGAACAACCGCTCCCAAATCGTACCCGGTGCCGCCCACGCCATCACGGGCGTTTCGATATAGGTGGCGAACAGCGGCGCGAACACGAACAGGCCCCACATCCCATAAACAATGGAGGGAATGCCGGCGAGCAGCTCGACTGCGATTCCGATCGGGCGGCGCAAGCGATGCGGGCAAAATTCCGTCAGGAAAACGGCGGTGAAGAACGCAAGTGGCAGGGCAAGAAGGAGTGCGATGACCGACGTAATCAGTGTGCCAAGGATCGGCCCGGCGCCGCCATAGACGTCGGTGACCGGATTCCAGACCGTGGAGGTGAAAAAGCTCAGTCCAAAAGTCGATATCGCCGGCCAGCCACCGACGGCGAGCAGCACGCAAACGCCAGCCATGGCGCACAGCAAGATGGTAGCGGCGGCCCAGCAGGCGTAGTGGAAGAATGACTCGAACCCCGCCCCCCGGGCACGCCTATGTGCAAAGGGCAGAAGCGCACCCGTGGCGGAGGTGTTGGCCATAGGCAGATCGTTGTCCGGACACCATTACGCGCGACCGTTTACTAAGGCCGGGTCACGGTTTTATGACGCCGCTGATAGCGGAGCGACGCCAAAGTCGCAAATGCGTCACGCTTTGAAGGCACACTAACGCCATGGCCGTCCTGTCCTTTTCATGGAAACGAGGGGCCCGCTCGCCGCAGCAGGAACCCCTAGCCTCAGCGGATTTGGACCGGCTTTTCTTGCTAACGGCAGCAATTCAGGCGCTTCCGGACGCAATTCTGATTGTGCAAACCGAGGGCCCGGTTGGAAATTCTCCGATTCGTGTCGTTGCAAGCAATGTGGCCGCGCAAGAGTTGCTCCGCATCCGCAGCGAGGAGGACCGGCTCGTTTCTATCCTCCGGAACCCGGACGTTTTGGCGGCTGTAGAAAACACGCTGTCGCTTGGCGAATCGCGCACGCTTGGCTACGATACCGGCGGGTCGCAGTCCCGGGCAGTCCGAGTTTGGACACGCCCTCTATCGACCGATTCCCGGCCCTCGGCCCTTGTGGTGTTGCGCGACGAGACCGACGCACGGCGGCTGGAACGGATGCGGGCGGACTTCCTGGCAAACGCCAGTCACGAACTGCGAACTCCTCTCGCCTCCATCACCGGTTTTGTGGAAACACTTCGTGGCCATGCAAAAGACGATTCCGAAGCCCGCGCTCATTTTCTTGAAATCATGGCTGGCCAAGCGCGGCGTATGAGCCGTTTGATAGACGACCTGCTGTCGCTTTCAAGGATCGAACTGAACGAGCACGTCCCTCCATCGGGCACCTGTGACATCGTGCTTCTGGCGCAGGAAGTGACGGATGGATTGCTGCCTGTGTTGGAAGCAAGAGGGGCAAGCCTCGAATTGCTGGCGCCATCGCCCGGCACAGTACTGGCGGTCGGCGAACGAGATCAAATCTCGCAGGTGGTCCAGAACCTCTTAGACAACGCCCTCAAATACGCGCCGCACGGGGCGCCCGTTAACGTGGCTATTACGACCAATGTTGCTTTCGAGGCAGATTCCGCCGCGGCCAATGCCGCAGCGCTGCGAGATGCCGGCGGCGGACGCCTGGTGCTTCTTTCCCCGGAGCGCGCACACGAAAATCGGTACGTGCAGATCCGAATTGCCGACGCGGGGATCGGAATAGCGAGAGAACATTTGCCGCGGTTGACGGAGCGCTTTTATCGCGTTCCCGGACAAAAGAGCGGCGACATTCCTGGGACAGGCCTGGGCTTGGCGATCGTGAAGCACGTGGTTAATCGCCATCGCGGCGGGCTGATCGTCGAAAGCGCACCCGGACAGGGCACCACCTTCACGGTGCTTTTGCCTTCCGCGCCGCGATCAGAGGCGCCAGACGGCATCATAAAAGCTTCGTAAAAACGTCACGTACGCCCCATATCCGCGGTACAATGTCGAAAATATGCGCCGGAGCACTTCTGAGCAATGACTGAGCACACACTGAAATTCTTCGGTGAAGAACTGGAGCAGCTGAAGGGTGAGGTCATCCGCATGGGCGGCTTGGCCGAGTCGCAGGTTAGTCAGGCCGTCCGAGCGGTCGCCGCGCGCGATGTCGGTCTGGCGGAGCGTGTCGTTGTCGAGGATGAGACGTTGGACTTGCTCCAGCACGACATCGAACGCGGCGCCATTCGCCTGATCGCCTTGCGCCAACCGGTCGCGCAGGACCTCCGCCGGACCGTGGGAGCGCTCAAGCTGAGCCTCGTGCTGGAACGGGCCGGTGACTACGCAAAGAACATAGCCAAGCGCGCCTTGGTGATCGCGCAGGCCGATCCGGAAATTCCGCTAACGCGCTCCGTGCAACGAATGGGTGAACTCGTGGCAGGACGGCTCAAAGAAGCGCTCGATGCCTACAGCGCTGGTGACATCCAAGCCGCACGAAGTGTGTGGAACCGCGACGAGGACATCGACGAGCACTACAATAGCCTGTTCCGCGAACTCCTCACCTACATGATGGGCGACCCACACACCATCGGCGCGTGCGCGCATCTGCTGTTTGTAGCGAAGAACCTCGAGCGAATAGGTGATTATGCGACCAGCATTGCCGAGATGGTTCCTTACGAAGTGAGCGGCGACGAATTCTCAGATCCGCGCCCCAAATGGAGCAGCGTTGAGGAGCCCCCGAAAGCGAACGGAGACTTTCCGTGAAACCCAACGTGCTCGTTGTCGAAGACGAGGACGCGCTTGCCACGCTTTTGCGCTACAATCTCGAGAAAGAGGGCTTTGAGCCCACAGTTGCCGGCGACGGCGAAGAGGCGATGATCGCGCTCGAAGAGCGGCAGCCCGATGTGGTCGTACTCGACTGGATGCTTCCGAAAATCTCCGGCGTGGAGGTTTGCCGGCGGATGCGCAGCCGCCGGGAGACGCGCAACATCCCGGTCATCATGCTGACCGCCCGCGGTGAGGAGAGCGACAGAATCCGGGGCCTCGAAACGGGCGCCGACGATTATATCGTGAAGCCATTCTCAATGGCCGAGCTAATGGCGCGCATTCGCGCTGTGCTGCGGCGTATTCGGCCCGCCCTTGCGGCAGACCAATTGATCCATGGCGAAATCGTGTTGGACCGGGTAGGCCACCGTGTCCTGCGTTCAGGTCGAGAAATTCATTTGGGGCCGACCGAGTACCGGCTGCTGGAGCACCTGATGCAGCATCCTGGCCGCGTCTTCAGCCGCGAGCAGTTGCTCGATGCGGTCTGGGGCTCGGATGTGTACGTGGAAATGCGAACGGTGGATGTGCACGTGGGCCGGCTGCGCAAATCGCTTATTGGAAGCGGTGAAAGCGATCCCATTCGCACGGTCCGCTCGGCCGGATACTCACTCCAGGGCGCCTGAACCGCACCGCAGTCCGGGGCAAGAACAGGCAAAGCTAGGGACGGTTTTGCACCCTGATCGCGCCCGGCCGAATGCTCGGCTGAGATGGCACCTCCGCGCCGAACAACCAGTCGAACATAGCATATCCGGCCAGCGCACCGCCGAATTGGGCAACGATGAAAGCGGGAGCGGAACTTGGCGCGATTCCCGCAAAGGTGTCTGAGAGCGCACGTGCGACCGTGACGGCCGGGTTGGCAAACGATGTAGATGCCGTGAACCAATAAGCAGCCGCGATGTAAAGGCCCACCAGCATCGGCGTGGTTGCAGGCGAGAATCGGATCGAGCCGGCAATCATCGCAAGCAAACCGAATGTGGCGATAAACTCCGCCAGCCATTGCGAGGGACCTTCCCGAAGCTTGGTCGAAAGCTCGAAAATAGGCAGCGCGAACATCGCGTGGGCCAGAAACACGCCAATCACGGCGCCCACAATTTGCGCAGCGACATAGGCAGCGATCATCCCGGGGCGAATTTCTCTGCGCAGCGCGAAATAGAGCGTGACCGCGGGATTGAAATGGGCGCCGGAGAGGGGGCCAAAAATCGAGATCAGCACCACAAGGGCGGCGCCGGTTGCGAGCGTGTTGCCAAGCAACGCAAGCGCGACATTGCCGCCGGCGAGCCGCTCCGCCATGATCCCTGAGCCGACCACCGCCATCAGCAAGAACGCCGTACCCAAGGCCTCGGCCGCGATCCGCCGCGACGGCGGGACTTCCGGCGCGCTTGGATGAACGGATGCCGGAACGTCGTCAGTCGCTTCCATGATCGTTGGCGCCCCTGCCGATCTCGTCCAGCCGATGCTTGATGGTCATGCGGTCCAGCCTCGCCAGAGGAAGGGCCGTGAACAGCGAAATGCGATTCCTGAGATAGCGAAAGGCTGTCGCAAAGGCGGCAAGTTTCTGAATTTGTGTGCCCTCCGCCGCCGCGGGATCCTCGATGCCCCAATGCGCCGTGATTGGATGCCCCGGCCATACCGGACAAACTTCTCCGGCCGCGCTGTCGCAAACCGTGAACACGAAATCCATTTTCGGTGTGTCCGGCTTGGCAAATTCGTCCCAGGATTTCGAACGGAAGCCTTCCGCAGGGTAATCGAAATGATGCAATGTTTCGAGCGCCAGCGGATTGACATCATCTTTGGGATAGCTGCCGGCCGAAAATGCATTGAACTTCCCCGCCCCACTTTTCCTCAGGATGCTTTCGGCCATGATGGAACGCGCCGAATTCCCTGTGCAGAGAAAGAGCACGTTGTAAGAGCGCTGCGGACGTTCCTGCGACACGGAGCGTTACCCGCAAACAGTGTCGGAACAGCACACCGACGAATTTTTCGCGGGCGCTGGACAGCAACTTGACTGCGTCTCCCGCACAACATCGGGCTCGTCTTCGCCGTAGGTTGTGGCTTGACCGAATGTGAAGAAGGTTTCCCAACGAACGCCCGAGGGGTCATTCACCCAGGCTTTACTGGACTGCGCGTAGCAGCAGGTTGTTGCTTCCTGATCGCGCGTCTGCTCGCCCGCAGCTTTAAGCCGTGCAGCCAGTTCGCGAAGCTCGTCATCGGAGTCCACCTGGATACCAAGATGGTCGATGCCGGCGATCCGCTCGCGCTGGGAAATCGCGAGATTGACCCTCGGATCGTCCAGCATCCATTTGGCATAGTCGGGCTTGACCACGCTGGGCTGCGCACCAAGCAGGGTCGAGTAGAAGCCGATGGATTTGTTCAGATCGTCAACGGCGATATGCACGTGCAGGCGTTTCATGACGCGCTCTCCTCACTGGTTTGCAGCAACGATCCGCGATTGCCGCGAGCGGCGCGCAGATTTCCGAACGGCCTCCGCAGCAGTCCTCAGTCAGGAAGACCAGCAGGTCGGTCATGGCCGAAAAATCGATGGAATAGATGATCGAGCGGCCGTCCCGCCGCGCCCGGACCAGGCCGGCGTTCGACAAGACGAGCAGCTGCGCCGACATGGTATTCGGCGCGGTATCCAGCTGGCGCGCAATCTCGCCTGCCGGCAAGCCTTCCGGCCCCGCTGTCACCAAAAGGCGGAACACCTGAAGCCGCCCGTCCTGGGCGAGCGCGGACAGGCGCTTGATCGCGTCACACAGTTCCATACTTCATGAATCACTGTAATGACCCCGTTTGTCAAGATTGTCTGGGACAAAAAAAAGGGCGCGGCTTGCCGGCCGCGCCCCTTATCTCGTGATTGCTTTCCGTTGACAGTTACATTCCCGAGCCCTGGATTTGTTTCCAGCTCGCTTCGATTTTCTGCACCACGCTGTTCGGCAGCGGAATGTAAAGCAGGCTTTCCGCCATCTGGTCACCCTTCTCATAGGCCCATTTGAAGAACTTCAGCGTCTCCGCGGACGCTGCCTTATCGACAGGCTCCTTGTGCATCAGGATAAAGGTGGGATTTTCGATGGGCCACGATTTGCTGCCGGGTTGATCCGTGAGGATCATGTAGAAGTGATCCGCATGATCCCAATCCGCATTCGCCGCGGCTGATTGGAAGCTCTCCATGGTGGGGCTAACCACCTGGCCATCGTGATTCTTTAGCTTGGTATAGCGGAGCTTGCTCTGCATGGCGTACGCATATTCCACGTAGCCGATAGCCCCCGCGGTCTGCGCCACATTGCCAGCAACGCCTTCATTGCCTTTCGCCCCGATTCCGACGGGCCAATCGACCGAGGTACCTGCTCCCACCTTGCTCACCCATTCCTTGCTGACCTTCGATAGGTAGTTCGCGAAGATAAACGTAGTGCCGGATCCGTCCGACCGATGCACCACCGTGATCGCCTTATCAGGAAGATTAACGGAGGGATTTAGCTTTTTGATCTCGGGATCATTCCACTTCGCCACCTTTCCCAGATAAATGTCGGCGATAGTCGGGCCATCGAGAACAAGGGTGTTCGAGGGAATCCCGGGCACATTGTAAATCATCACCTCGGCGCCGATGACGGTCGGAAACATCACCAGCCCTGCCTCGTCAAGGTCCTTGGGTTTGAGAGGCATGTCCGAGGCGCCGAAGGTCACCGTCTTTGCCTTGATCTGGGCGATGCCGCCGCCCGAGCCAATCGATTGATAGTTAAGCCCAACGCCGCTGACGCCTTTATAGGCGGCAGCCCATTTCGCATAGATTGGGTATGGGAAAGTGGCCCCCGCTCCGGAAATCTCCGCCGCAAGTGCCGGCATCGACATAGCAGAAAGCGCCAGCCCGGTGATTGCACCACTGAGTTTATTGAACCTCATTGTCATGCTCCTTTCGAGACCATCTAGTTTGTGAACTGCAGCCGGACGGCGAGTTCGTTGAAGTTCTGTCCGACCTGCGTGGTACCGCCGGCAGCGTTCAGCTTGTCCACATGGACGATGCCATCGTTGACCTGCAGCTTGACGTTGTTGTTGAGGTACCAGTTCAGGCCCAACATCACGATCCTCTCTTCGCCACCGGCAATGCCAGGGAGGCCGTCGGTAAGAAGAGCGGCATTCTGATTCCAGTTCAGGTCGGTGTCACTGTACCGGGCTGTGAGCTCCCAAGCGCCCCACGAATCACCCGAAAGCGAGAACGGACTGGAGACTTTCGGGGCGCCAAATCCGCCGACTTCGTTATTCGTAGCAGACACCGAGTAGCTTTTCGGCTCGCCGGTGATGACCCAACTGCCCTCCACGTACCAACCAGAGAAATCCGGCCGGTCAATTTGATCCCCACGAAGAATCGCTTCGCGATCTACCGTGAATCGCGCGTATTCGCCGCCGACGAAGAAGTTCTCGAAATTCGCGCCAGCGTTCCCGGCCCACATGTCTGCCGTCTTCGCGAAAATGCTTCCCGTGCTGATCAGGCGATCGCCATCCACGCGCAGCTCCGGCCGATCTTGCAAGTTGATCGTGCCCACCCCGCCGCCGGTGAAGGCATGCGAATAGTCGCCGCCGAAGCTGACATTGGAAATTCCATCCGACCAGGCGCGATAGGTCAGGTGTCCCATGGCCTGGCTCTGCTCGTCTCCGCCATTCCCATGACCCGCGGTCGAGCCGGTTTTTCCTCCCGTGAAGTCGCCGCCGATCACGAAATTATCGCCCGGCAGGAACAGGTCGGCCTTCTGATAGCGAACTTCGATACCGCGGCGGGCATCGCCTGCCCCAAAGCTATCGGCTGCGATATTGTCGATTTCCGGCCTTTCCAGGAACGGCAGCGCTCCGGATGATGTCGTGCCTTCGAACATGAAGGCGGGCTCGATCACACCCACATTGAGTTCGAAATTCGGAATGCCGAGATATGCCACACGCGCGAGGCTGAGAACCGGATCGCCCTCGGTCGCATTGATGCCGCCACCGTTCGAGCCGCCGGCGTTGAGACGAAGTTCATACCAGAAATCGCTAAACGCCTTGCCTTCCACGCCAAAGAACGCCCGCCGCACGACGGCGCCACTGGACAGATCCTTGAACTGCGCCATGTTGTTGGGATCGTGCGGGTCCTTCTGAAAGAAGTCCGCCGCGTCGAACTGGAAACGGGCGCGCACCGCCAATGTAAAGCGGCCGTCGCCGCTTTTAACGGTCGGCCGTGCGTTGTCGAACGACCAGGTGGTGTCGTTGAAGTTCTGCTCGAGGGCAGTCAGCCGCGTGTGTTCGGCCTCCTCCCGCTCATGCTGTGTGTCCAATTGCTCTTCGAGCCTCCGCACCCGCTCCTCAAGCGATGGATTGGTGTCGGCTGCCGGCGGAGGCGGTGCTGCAGACGATGCAACCGCGGCGGCCGCCCCGCCGCTGATGGTGGTGACTCTCTTTGTTACCACCCTTGTGTGGTGATGCCGGTGCTTATGGATCACTTTCGTGGTGGATTCAGCGGAGGCGGTCTGTGCCTGCGCCGTTCCGATCGCAACCAGCAAGGCTGCGCTTCCAAGTAGAATTGCCCTCATGTTCATTGTTGTCTCCGTTCCGTGAAGCGTTCGGCTCCAAGTCCGGCGGACAACATCGGCCGCAGACTCGCCGCCCCTTCGAGGGGGCTCATCGCAGTCGAAGACAAAGCGTGAGTGACAGTTTTGCGTCAGTTATATGACAACGCAGGAGGTGGCACCGCCCGAGCTGGTTATTCACAGCTAAACGGCCGGCTCTTTGTCCCCTAGCCGTGAAGTTTGTCTAGATTGTTACCATAAGATCCTGTGACTACACCGCGTCATTTATACTGTTGGCGTTTGTCCAAAGGGCATCAGGTACCGTGAACGTGCTAATCGCACCCTCTGCTGAGCGAAGGAACCCTACAGAGACGCTACAGCCATCGCCGCTGGCATGTGCGCCGACAACGGTGCCCGCTTGGTTGATGCTATATGGAATAGTTTCGCAAGAATCTTCTTGTGCGTCGAATGAAGTAATTGATCCGTCCGCGGTGCGCAAAAAGCCGTGATTGATGCCATCAACGCCAGGAAAATATCCCACAGTCGACAGCGAATTGTTGATCGATTGAACAAACGGTGGGAGCGCGAAGTGATCTTCGTAGATTCTGAAATTTACTGTTTTGGCGTCGGCTGAAGAGATTGTGCCATTTGAGAGGGAAAGTAACAGCGTTCCGAGCGACAGTGGACGCAAGACTCGGAAATGAGAAAGCAGGGTTTGGACCTTCGTCATTCTTGGAAAGCTCTCATCCATTGAGCGAACATGGTGTTTGCATCTCGCAGCAGCTGCCTGCATAGGCGCAATTCCTTAATCGACACATAACTTATCGTGGAAACGGGAATTGGGTCTGGCAAGTCGGCTTGGCAAACCTGGGCAGAGACAGAAGATGCATCCGCGAGCCGATGACTGCCGCCGCCGGAGCAGGAGAATCATCAACTAACAAACATCCAATGAGTAATCAAGTTAGCCCAGCCAGACGCTGTCGTCGCTTAAGCGCGGCAACCGCAAATCCTTCACGTTCAAGCAGACCGACATAACTCGCGCTTTGAAGGCGGCTGTTGCGGCGGGGTTGACCGTTCGTTTCGGGCGAGGTTCACTGCGATGGAGCAATCCGCTTCGCGTCGGACCAGCCTCAGATGGACGATGCAGACAAGGAGCTGGCTCGGTTTGCCTACGCACAGCCGTGTTCCGCCCAGAACGAAAGCTGGATCAAGACCTACGTGAAGTGCGTTGAAATTATCCGCAACCCAATGCGCCGAATGAAACAGGTCGCGGTCGATCAAGCCAAGCTGAGAGAACAGCGCCAGACGAACCCTACAAAACCGGCGACAAAACCGGAGATGCACACTTCGGCTAAGTAGTGGTCGGGGCGGCGTGATTTGAACACGCGACCCTCTGCTCCCAAAGCAGATGCGCTACCAGACTGCGCTACGCCCCGTGACCGGAGAAGTCGTTTCTGTATCGTTTCCGCGGCTCCGGTTCAATCCTGCCGCGGCCTGCCATCATGGTCTTTCATGCCGCGGCTGATAAAGGCCCAGCTTGCCGCCGCCGGGCAGCGGGATATGTGTGACGATGCCCCAGCCGCGGTCGGCGGTTGGATCGCAGGTCACGCCGGCGTCTGTCAGCCGCGCGACTTCGGCTTCGACGTCGTCGGTCATGAGCCAGACCTCGTGCACGTCGTTCGTGTCCGACTCGTGCATCGCGAGTTCCGACGGCGGCAATTTGAAGAACAGTCGGCCATTGCCCACGTCGATATTGGGAAGCTTCAGCACATCGCGGAAGAACGCCTTATCTGCGGCGGTGTCTTTCGAATAAATGATGACATGTGCCCCGCTGATCACTGTTTCCCTCCTCCAGAATTTGCGAAGCTGCGGAATTCGGCGATCACCGCCTTCACAGCGGCGGCCACGATTTTCTCGCCGGCCTCCACACTTGCCTGCGAAGGATCGGAGCCGATGCGGCCGTCCGGGAACCTGCGGCGATAATCCTCCGCATCGTAGATGGGCCCGACCGGCGCAATCTTGGGCGTCATCTCCACCCGCTTCTGTGCTTCCGGATAGGCAAAGTAAGTGACCGACACTTCCGACGGGGTCGCGTGATGCCCTTCGCCGATCGGAAACAGCTGCTTGCAGACACCCATTACACCGGACAGCTCCCACCAGTTGCGCAAGGTGCAGCGAAGCGGCGGCTGATTCGAACCAGCCCGGTCGAAGCTGATGCCATGATAGATTTCGCTGAACGCCGCGTTGATGGTGTTAATGTTGCCGCCGTGGCCGTTCAGCCAATAGAGCCGCTCGAAGCCGTGGCGCGCCAGGCTTTCCGCCCAATCCTTCATCGCCGCGATCATGGTGGAGGGTTTGAGCGTAATTGTGCCGGGGAAGGCCATGTGATGCTGCGCCTGGCCGACATTGAAAGTTGGTGCCACCAGAATGCCGGCCTCGTCGCCCGCGCGCTTGCCAATAATTTCCGGGCATAACGCATCCGTGCCAAGCAAGCCGTTCGGGCCATGCTGCTCCGTTGAGCCGATGGGAATGAGTATGGCCTTGGAGGTCTCAAGGTATTCTTCGATCTCAGGCCAGGAGGAAAGATGAAGTTGCATAGTGTTCTTCTAATTTCCCAATTGCACGTACACCACTACGGATCCTGCGCTGGGGCAATCAAAGCGAGTACCAATCCCGCAACCGCGAGCACTGTCACCGCTGCTATCCCCGCAAGCGCAATTGTCTTGTCCTGCATGACCACGCCTTTGGAACGCATCGGTAGCAGTAGAAATAGTTCGACCACCGTCAGCCAAACGCCCAAAAACAAACCCCAACCGGCAACCAAGTACCGGAGACGGTGTGTAACAAGCGCGACGACCACGCCACCAACCAAACGACGGCCAAGGCAAAAGCTTCTGGAGCCGCACCTTCCCGCCAATCGCCCAGAACAGCCACTGCTGCACACCCCAAGACGACAAGTATTGCCAATACAACGCTTGTGATCTGCACCTACTTATCTCCCACCAGAGCACTTAGGCGCTCAGACGCCTTTTTCCATGCCGCGCGTTCTTTCTCAATGTCCGCTTCGGATGGCAGCTTGCTGATCTCCATCGCGATCTGCGATTTGCGGTCGCCCTTCTCATAGAAGCCGAACTCAAGCTTACGGTCCTTCTTCCATT
>DATAVW010000233.1:0-22785 GCA_036267515.1 Rhizomicrobium sp. | reverse complement strand
TTTCGCCGGGGGGAAGAGGGCACTGACAGATGCGTGTGCTGTTGATCGAAGACGATAGCGCCATGGCGCGTTCGATCGAGCTGATGCTTCGATCCGAGGGGTTCAACATCTACACCACCGATCTCGGGGAGGAAGGCATCGATCTCGGCAAGCTCTACGATTACGACATCGTGGTGCTGGATCTGCAGCTGCCGGACATGAGCGGCTTTGAGGTGCTGAAATCGCTTCGGCTCGCCAAGGTGCAGACGCCGGTGATGATCCTTTCCGGCAACGCTATCGTGGAAGCCAAGGTGAAGGCGCTGGGTTTCGGGGCCGATGACTATATGACGAAGCCGTTCCACAAGGACGAGCTGGTCGCGAGAATTCAGGCCGTGGTGCGCCGCTCCAAGGGCCATTCGCAATCGGTGATCACCACCGGAAAGCTCACCGTCAATCTGGACGCCAAAACCGTGGAGGTGGATGGCAGCCGCGTGCATCTCACCGGCAAGGAATACCAGATGCTGGAGCTGCTCTCCTTGCGAAAGGGCACGACGCTCACCAAGGAAATGTTCCTCAACCACCTCTATGGCGGCATGGATGAGCCGGAATTGAAGATCATCGACGTGTTCATCTGCAAGCTGCGCAAGAAGCTCGCCGCTGCCACCAATGGCGACAATTACATCGAGACCGTCTGGGGCCGCGGTTATGTGTTGCGCGATCCCGATGGCAAGGAAGCCGTCGCGGCGTAATTCCTCTGAACCGCGCGAGCGGATCACGCTACCCGGCTGAACTCGGTCGGCTGCGTTATTTCCCGAACGCCGGCGCGCGCGAATTGTCCTGACGGCAAACATCCTCGGTGAATGGCGTACGGGTTTCGTCGACGCGCCATTCTCCATTCACGCAGATCATCAACCGCAGGGTGGACACGCACATTCGTGTGCCATTGCTGTAGGTTCCCGCCCCCCAGCTGCAGTATTGGCCGCTGGCAGGCGTTACGGCTGCTGACACCGGCGCGTTAGGCGACGCTGCCTGAGCTTGGTTTGCGAGCAGCACGGCGATAAACGCCGTCGTAATAATTCTGAACATGTGGACCCCCTCCCGTTGCGGAGAGCACTATATTCGCGGACATTTCTTGCGCAACGTGGTGATTTTCCGATCCACCGGATTACCCAGGAAACAGCGAACGCAGGCCTTCTTCGCTTGCCGGGCAGACGCCGCGCTCGGTGATGAATCCGGTGACGAGGCGCGCGGGGGTGACATCGAACGCGGGATTGGCGCCGGGACTGCCCGGCGCGGCGATTTCAACCGTGGCGAGCCCCCCATCGGGCAGACGGCCCGTCATTTTCAGCAACTCGTCGGCTGAGCGTTCCTCAATGGGAATGTCACGGCCGGAACTCAGCGCCCAATCGATGGTGGAGGAAGGCAGCGCCACATAGAACGGCACGCCATTATCCTTTGCCGCCAACGCCTTCAGGTAGGTGCCGATCTTGTTGGCCACATCGCCATTCGCGGTCACGCGATCCGTGCCGACGATACACACATCCACCTCGCCCCCCTGCATGTAGTGGCCCCCGGCATTGTCGGCGATGATGGTGTGCGGCACACCGTGGGCGCCCAGTTCGAAGGCGGTGAGCGAAGCGCCCTGATTGCGCGGCCGCGTCTCGTCCACCCAGACGTGCAGCGGAATGCCTTCATTGTGCGCCATGTAGATGGGCGCCAGCGCCGTGCCCCAATCCACGGTCGCCAGCCAGCCGGCATTGCAGTGGGTGAGAATGTTGAGCGGCGCAGAACTCTTCCTTGTTGCTGCATCGCGAAGGATTTCCAGTCCGTGCAAGCCGATGCTGCGGCAAGTTTCGACATCTTCATCGCAGATGGCGGCGGCCACGCGCCAGGCGATCTCCGCCCGTCGCTCCCGCGGCTGATTGCGCAGCGCGTCGCACATGCGCTTCAGCGCCCAGTGGAGATTGATCGCTGTTGGACGGGTGGCGAGCAGCAAGTCGTGCGTGCGATCCAATACCTCGTCGGAGGCATCCTCACGCATGGCGAGCGCAATGCCGTAAGCGGCTGCCGCGCCGATCAGCGGCGCACCGCGCACAATCATCTCCCGGACCGCCTTGGCGCAATCGGCAGCGGTTCGCAACAGTATCGTTTCGAACCGGTGTGGCAGCTTCGTCTGATCGATGACCTCGACGGCATCGCTGCCGACGGGCCAGATGGTTCTGTAGTGTTTTCCGCCGATGTTCATTTGCGCGATTGCCGCCTTCCCAACCCGTCACTAGATAGTCGGCCGCGTCGCGCAGGCAAGACAGAATGCCATCCGCTTGCTGTCTTTCATGTCAGCCGCCGTCGGCCCGTCAGGCCGGCGCGAGTTCCCGCAAGGCAAGAACCAAAGAAGCGAAATCCGGGGGCCATTGCGATTCGAAGCGCATCTGTTCGTGTGTGCTGGGGTGCTGGAAGCCGAGCAACCAGGCATGCAGCGCCTGTCGCGGAAATCCGGCGGCGGCGGAATACGCGCGCTCTTCCGCTTCATTCTTTGCGCGCGGCGGTCTTCGGGCGCGACCGTAAACCGAATCCCCGATCAGTGGATGGCCGAGATGTGCCAGATGCACGCGGATCTGGTGTGTGCGTCCGGTCTCCAACCGGCATTCGATGAGGCTGGCAAAGGCGCGCGCCTCAGTGCCGTAACGCTCCAGCATCCGGTAGCGCGTGCGCGCAGGCTTGCCTTGGTGGCGCACGATGGCCATGCGCTTGCGGTCGAACGGGTTGCGGCCGATATCGCCTTCGATCACGCCATCGCCTGCGCGGGGCGCCCCCCATGCTGCGGCATGATAAGCGCGCTCGATGGTGCGGGCGGCGAACTGCTTCGCGAGACTCGCCATGGCGCGGTCATTCTTCGCGGCGACAAGCAACCCGCTGGTATCCTTGTCGAGCCGGTGGACGATGCCAGGCCGCGCCACGCCCCCGACGCCCGCCAGCGATTTCCCGCAATGGGCGATCAACGCATTCACGAGCGTCCCGTCCGGATTGCCGGCCGCCGGATGCACCACCAGCCCCACCTGCTTGTCGATGACGATGAGGTCCTTGTCCTCGTACACGACGCTGAGCGGAATATCCTGCCCTAGCGGTAGCGCGGGCGCGGGCTCCGGCACCTGGACCTCGTAGATTTGGCCGGGTTTGACCCGCGTGTTGCCGTCTCCTATCGTTTGCTGCCCACGCGTCACAGCGCCGCTGGCAAGGAGCGCCTGCAGCCGGGAACGGCTTAGATCCGGAAGCGCTGCGGCGAGGAAACGGTCCAGTCGCTCGCCCGCCAGTTCGGCCGCAACCGCAGCCCTGCGCGGTGCTCCGCCTACGGAGGAATTTTCATTGTCAGACTTGTCCGGCACCGCTCCCGCCAACGATATCGATCCGCGCAACACCGCAAGCTACCGCGCGGCGCTAGCGCTCGTCATCATCCTGGGCGTCTTAATCGTATTGGCGCTGATCGCGCTGATTGTCGGTTTCGTGGTGCGGCTGACCTCGCACAGCCGGCCGCAATCGGTGGCCGACGTGCCTCAGATCTATCAGCTGAAGGAAGGCGCCAGGATCACCGACATGAAAACGGATTCCGGTCATGTCATCCTGCGCATCAAGACCGACCAGGGGGAAGAGATCGAGATTATCGACGACACATCGGGGCGCGTGGTCAGCCGCGTGATCGCACCGAAATAGGCGTGACCCACATCTAGATCGTCATTGCCCGGCGTTTCCGGGCAACCCATTTTGGAACCCCGGTAAAATCAGGCCGCCGGCATGAAGCGGGCGATGACGATGTGCAGGTGGATCGGAGGAGTCGTTGATCGCGGAGCGCAGCTGTGGTTTTAATCATCGCTTCGCAGATGCTCCCATCGTCTAGCGGTCAGGACGCGGCCCTCTCAAGGCTGAAACCGGGGTTCGATTCCCCGTGGGAGCGCCAAATTCCGATGCTATGTTCCGGCTGAGGACCGCGAAAGTTCCGATTTCGCTCGCCGGATAAGCGCGGCATCGCCCAAAGCCCCTGCATTCGGAGCCTCATTCGCCGCCCAGGCGTTCTGTAAGAGAAAATGCATGAGCCGCCACCGCTTTCAAGCGTTTGGCCCGGAGCAACAGAGTGAATTCAGCAAACCAGAACGACGCCGAACGCGCGATCCAGCAGCTTGCCGCAATCGTTGAATCTTCACACGATGCCATCATAAGCAAAAGCCTCGACGGGGTTATCCTGACGTGGAACAGAGCGGCCGAGCGGATATTTGGCTACACCACCGATGAGATCGTCGGAAAATCCATCTACCTCCTGATTCCGCCTGAGCACGAGGGCGATGAAAGCCTCATTTTGGAAAAGGTCCGTCGCGGCGAACGTGTTGAGCACTACGAGACGGTCCGTCGCCGTAAGGACGGATCATTGATCGACGTTGCAATTACTGTATCGCCCATCTTCGATACTCAAGGGAACGTGATCGCGGCGTCCAAGATTGCTCGCGACGTGACGGGCAGGACTGCAACCGACAGGTCAGCCTACCATTTCGCGGCAATCGTCGAGTCTTCAGAAGACGCGATCATCAGCAAGGATACCAACGGAATCATCCAGAGCTGGAACAAGTCGGCTGAGCGCCTTTTCGGGTATACTCCCGAGGAAATCGTCGGCAAATCAGTGCTCACTCTGATTCCGCGTGAACGCCACCCCGAAGAAGACGAAATCCTGGGAAGGATCAGGCGTGGCGAGCGCGTCGAGCATTTCGAAACGGTGCGTCAGGCCAAGGATGGCCGGCTCATCAACATCTCGCTTACGGTTTCGCCCATCAAAGACGGTAATGGAAAGGTCATAGGCGCTTCCAAGATTGTTCGCGACATCACCGACAAAAAGCGCGCCGAGGCCCAGTTGGAACAGCAGGCGCAACGCCTCGCCGCTCTGAACCAGACCCTGGAGCGCCGTGTGGAAGAGCGCACAGCCGATCTGAGAAACATACAAACGTTTTACATGCACTCGTCGGAGTGCCACGCGATTCTTTGTCGTCGGCCCGACGGAAAGTTTCAATATGATGAAATCAATCCGGCGACGTTGAACCTCTATCGCATGAGTCGCGATCAAGTCGTCGGGCGGACCATCGACGATCTTTTCCCGTCAGAGAGCGCGTCCGAACTTAACGCCCATCTGGAGGCGTGCTTGCGCAGCGGTGCGCCGTATTCTTACTCGCGCAGACTTGGCAAATCCGTTGTAGATGCCATTGCAACGCCCATCCCGGCCGAACCCGGGAAACCACCGCGGATAGCAGTCACAGCACGCGATGTCAGCGAACGGCAAAGTCTCGAGGAACAACTTCGCCAGGCGCAAAAGATGGAGGCCGTTGGACAACTCACCGGGGGCTTGGCGCACGACTTCAACAACCTGCTTCAGGGCATCATTGGTGCACTTGACCGTGCGCAACACCGAATTCAGCAAGGGCGGGCGACGGAAGCAGACCGCTTTATTGGAGCTGCCGTCGAGTCCGCCAATCGTGCTGCCTCGCTTACCCATCGGCTGCTGGCGTTCTCACGTCGCCAGACACTGGATCCGAAGCCCACGGACGCAAACCGGCTCATTGCCGACGTGGAGGACCTGGTCAACCGCACCATGGGCCCGAATATCGCCGTGGAGGTCGTAGGAGCGGCAGGCCTCTGGCTCACATTGGTGGATGCGCCACAGTTGGAAAGCGCGGTGCTGAACCTTGCAATCAACGCGCGCGATGCAATGCCCAACGGCGGCAAGCTCATCATTGAAACCGCGAACAAGTGGCTCGACGAACGAGCCGCGCAGGAGCGCGATATTCCGCCCGGACAGTACGTATCAGTGTGCGTTACCGACACCGGCGTCGGCATGCCGCCCGACGTGGTTGCGCGCGCATTCGACCCGTTTTTCACCACCAAACCCCTCGGGCAAGGCACCGGCCTGGGACTTTCAATGATTTACGGCTTCGTACGGCAATCCGGCGGCCAAGTCCGAATCTACACGGAGGTCGGTAAAGGCACGACCATGTGCCTTTACCTGCCGCGGTATTTCGGCAGCGCAGGCGAGATCGAAGCGGTATCGGCACAGCAGCCGGATCAGGGCTTCGGTGAAACGGTGATGATCGTTGACGACGAAGCGACGGTGCGGATGCTCGTAAGCGAGGTTCTTACCGAAAATTCTTACCGGGTCCTGGAAGCGCACGATGCGGCGTCGGCAATGAAGATACTGGGCTCAAATCAACCGGTGGATTTGCTGATCACCGATGTCGGCCTGCCGGGGAACATGAACGGGCGCCAACTTGCGGACGCAGCGCGGGAAACGCGCCAGGGACTTAAGGTGCTTTTCATAACCGGTTATGCAGAGAACGCCGCTGTCGGAAACGGACATCTTGAACGCGGGATGGAGATCCTCACGAAACCCTTTCCCATGGCGATGCTCGCGAACAAAGTGAGAGCGATGCTGGGGTAATGCATCCCGTCACCACACAGGGGGTCAGGCGGCTCGCTGGCCAAGACCCTTTGTCAGCTCGGCATAGGCGCTATTGATGCGCATCATGTTTTGCGTGGCGAATTCGACGAAGTCCTGCCCCAGGCCGGCGCCCCTCACCCGGTCGGGATGGTTCGCCGTGCAAAGCTCACGATAGGCGCGCTTGATTTCCTCCACTGTGGCGCCCTCGCGCAGGCCCAGCACCGAATAGGGACAGTTGCCACGGTAGGTAGATTGGGTCGCGGGGAATCGCACCTGCTTGATCGCCGCTTTTGCAAGCGCCAGATGCTCGCCCTCGCTTTCGACCGGCAGGAATGTCCGGTCATCGTTAAGCACGTCGCTGATGCGGCCTTGCACCGGCAGAAACACCTTTGCGAACAGCGACACTCCATCGGTGAGCGTGATCTCGACGGGGACCGCGTTCCTCTGAACTACACGGGAGCCGCTGTGGGTATGATCTCCGAGCCGCATTGGGGTCACGTCCTCTCGTTTCGGCGGGACGTTGCAAGGCACGGGCCAGCGCGCGGGCGCAGGGTTCGCAGCCGCCCTCTTGCTTAACGGTACTGTCTCGCTGCCACAGTACCTGCTTAACGGTCTATTTCAGATTTCCTCGATCCGCGGGGACGAGAGCCGACTTCGAGAGCGTTCGAGCATGTCAGTCGTGTTTTTTGCGCTTGAAGCGTGTCTTGGGAAATTTGAGAGCAGCGGGAGTTGAAGTCCAGGTGGCGGTCGAAAGCGCCTGGTGAAGCAAATGGCCGGACCGGAGTTGGGCAAGCTCCGCAGGTATTTCCACCTCGTGAAGATGCTGACCGCCCAAAGGTCTGACACCAACGTTCATGCTCTTCTGCTTCGAATTGCCGAGATGGGCACCACCCACGATGTTTCCGGCGGCGTCAGTTACCAAGAGCATCTTTACGGTTCGCGCCATCGTATGGCTCCTCAGGAATTGCCGCCGCCCTGCACACTGAAGAACACGGCGCTGCTTCCCGTGTTCGTCACCGTCACGCTGTATCGGTAGTAGGGGTCGTAATAGTGATAAGTGGCAGCTCCGTTTTGAGTCACGCTGCCCAGTTCGTAGTGCAACTCCTTCGTGAAATTGGTGACGGTGAGTTGCGCAGGCGGTTGCGTATCGGCCGCAATGGGATGTGCCATGATCCACTGCGCACCGTGATCATCTCCGGGATCGCCGAACCAGACGGTGATGCCCATGGACTGTCCCGGCGCAAGGAAGAACGGTCCGTCCGAAGGAATGAGATCGTTGAACGCCATGCTAAGCCCCCGACAAGCAAGACGGCCGGGAAAGCCTGTCAGAGTTGAAGAGCGCTGACAAGCGCGTTGGCAGGCGCCATGATGGTCTTCGCGAATGCGTTCGGGCGCTCGAATTTCTGTGCCGTATCGAGCCGTGGAAGGGGCTAGGGTCATGAAAAGGCTTGGAATTCTCGCTGTCATTCTTTTGGCGTGCAGTGCGCGCGCGGCGGAGGCGCCGGGGCGGCCACAGGACTGGCGCGAGGTGCAACCAGACAATCTCGTTCTGATCGATACGCGCTATGGCGAAGTGGCGGTAGAACTGGCGCCCGCCTTCGCGCCGAAACATGTGGAACGGGTGCGGGCGCTCATCCGTGCGCATTTCTATGACGGCCTGTCGTTCTACAGAGTGATCGACGGTTTCGTGGCGCAAGGCGGCATCGGCGAAGGCACCGCCTCCACCAAGGATCATCCGAAGGAAGCCACCTCGCTGTCGCAATGGCCAGCGCTCAAAGCAGAATTCGAGCATCCCGTCGGCAGCGAGGTAAAATTCACCCCCCTCGGCAACGACGACTTGTTCGCGCCCGAAGTGGGACATGTGAATGGCTTTCCGGTTGGGCGCGACGCGAAAGCCGGACGCGAATGGATGATCCACTGTCCCGGCACGTTCGCCTTCGCGCGCGACAACGGCGCGGATACAGCCACCACCGAGTTCTACATCGTGATCGGCGAGGCGCCGCGGCGGCTCGATCGCAATCTCACGGCCTTCGGGCGCGTGATCGACGGCATGCAATATCTGCAGAAGCTCGTGCGCGGCGACCAGAAGGTCGAGAACGGCGTCATTCAGGATGTTGCCAAGCGCGATCCGATCGTGCGCATGCGATTGGCGTCGGATATTCCGCAAAAGGATCGCCCGCGCTTCCAGGTGATGCGGACAGAATCGGCGTCGTTCGCGAACGAAAAAGAACTGCGGAAAAATCCAGCGCCGGACTTCTACATTCATACGCCGCCGCCGGTGCTCGACATCTGCGGCCTTTCCGTTCCCGTGCGCCCAGTGAACTGAGACTACTCCGCTGCTTCTGCCGAGGCTTGCGCGGCGGAGTCTTCTGCAGCTTCGGAAATTGGAGCTTCCTTCGCGCGGCGCGCCAACACCAGTATGCGCTCGACGGCTCGGCCGAGGCTGGAGACCACGTCGTCCATCTCCATCGCCTCGATGGAATCGAGGTAGTGGGAATCGCTTTCCGCATAGCCCCAGAAGCCCGCGATCGGATGCGCCTGCGGCATGCGTTTCTTCAGGCGCTTCACCAGATAGCGCGCATTCTTGTAATTGCCTGGATCGAGGTAGGACACGCAGATCACCTGCACGCCCGATACGTCGAGCCGCGCAAGATGCGTCGGTGAAACATCGCTCGCAGAAACGACACGTGCGCCGATGCCGTGTTTTTCGACAACATGGGCCAGCAGTGCCGCGGCTGCTTCGTCCAAAGCGCTGCGCCCCGCCACGCACAGAACGGGCCTTCCGCGCCAGCTTTCCGGCAATTGTTCGCTGCCTTCGTCGGGCAGCGGAGGCGTGGGTTCCCCTTCACCCTGCACACCTTCCGGTACGTCTTCACGTTCGGACAGATTTTCGATCAGTGCGTCCACCGTTTCGCGGATGGCGTGGAGGCGATCGCGCTTGAGCACGCCGCGGTCATAATCGCGTTGCGCCAGTGCCAGCGCCTTGATTGTCACCTCGTCGAAGTAGTCGAGCAGGGAATTGTTCCTGAGAAAGGCTTCGCCTTCGAGCGCAGCAGTGTCGGGATCGCCCGCCAGCATGCGAAGGTATAGGCTTTCTTCAGAGGCTAGTGGCGGCTGGTCGCCCAGCAACACGTCGAGGAATTGCAATGGCTCGACATGCCGCCCCATCACCACGAGACACATGGTAAGCGGTGTGGAGAGCAGGAGGCCTACCGGTCCCCACAGCCATGTCCAGAAGATCGCGGCCACAACCACCGCCACGGCCGACAATCCCATATTGCGGCCGTAAATCACAGGTTCGATCAGTTGTCCGGTGATGGGCTCGATCGTGAGATACAGCGCTGCCGTCCACAACACTTTCGACCAGCCCGGATCGACGGCAATGCCCAACGCCAGCGGGAAAAGCGCCGAGAGCGGCACGCCAACATAGGGAATGAACCGCAGCATGCCGGTCAGCAAACCCCATAAGCCGGCGTTGGGGATACCGATCAGCCACAGGCACGTGCCGACGATAGCGCCGAAACACGTGTTGATGATGGTTTGCGAGAACAGGTAATGGCTCAACCTGTCCGCAGCCTCGTCGAGCGCCAGCGTGGTGCGCTGCAGATCCTGGTAACCGGCAAGGCGAATGAAACGATCGCGCAGATCCTCCTTCTGCAGCAGAATAAACCCTACGAATACGATCACGATCGTCATGCTGATCAGCGGGTCCACCAGCGGGCCGATGACGTTCTCGATGACGTCGATGGGCGTGGTGCGCGGCTTCACCACCTCAACAGGCACCGGCCGGTCCCGCGCTCGAAGCGGCCCGGTTGCCGTGCCTTGCCCGGCGCCCGCCACCTCGTTGCCGATGTTGTTCAAAACCGCGGTGGTGCTGCGCACGATGCCGCTGTTGGCAGCCGCGCCGCGAATGGATTGCACCTTCTGGAGCAGGTTCGTTTGATATTGCGGCAACTGTGCCGCGATCTTTGCCGCCTGCGAGCCGATGAACGTGCCGATGCCGACCATCACCACAATGGCGAACAGCACGCTCAGCAGCACGGATGGTACACGGCCCAAATGCAGCTTGCGCAACAGGCGAAGGAGTGGCGACAGCGCAAAGGCGATCAGGATGGCAAGCGCCAGCGGCACCAGAATCGGCCGCCCGAAATAAAGCCCCGTCACCACCACCGCCGCGACAACGGCGGACATAAAAATGGATTGCAGCCGCTCGAGCCTCGCCTGCTCCTGCACATCAGGTGATGGCGGCGGAGGGGGGGATGTGGTGGTCATGGCAGGTCCGGGCAAGGAAGCGGCTTCAGAACGCATGGCGAACCAGTTTAGCCCCGTTTTGCCGCAGAGTCGCGGCCCTAATGCGCGGGCACCGCCGGCCGCGGCGCTTGTTCCTTGCCCAAGTTGCCGTTATGTCTCGCCCGCCGCCACTTCTCCCCGGTTTCGATGGCTCTCCTCAGATTTCTACCGGAAAACACGAACATCAATTTCGTGGGCGCCCGCTACGTCGCGTTCGCTATCGACGGCCTGCTGCTCCTTGCTTCAATCATTTCCATTGTGATCCACGGCTTCAATCTGGGCATCGATTTCACCGGTGGGGTGCTGATGGAAGTCAAATCGGCTCATGTCATCGACATCGGGCAGGTGCGGGGCCAGATAGACAGCCTTGGGTTTCCGGAATCGCAGCTTCAGTATTTCGGCGGCGGCGCATGCGATACGCCGGTGAATTCCTGTGTCCTGATCCGGGTGCAGCCGGGGCCCAATCAGTCCGGCACCGACATCGCCAATGCCATCAAAGGCAAGCTAGGATCAGGCTACACCATGCGCAACCAGCAGGTGATCGGGCCGAAGGTCAGCGGTGAACTGTTTCGAGCGGGCATTATGGCGACGATTCTCGCCGTCATTGCCATCGCCGTTTACGTGTGGGTCCGTTTCGAGTGGCAATACGGGATTGGCGCAGTGGTGGCCACAGGTCACGACGTGTTTGTGACCGCCGGCCTGTTCTCGATCCTGCACTGGGACTTCACACTCACATCGATTGCGGCACTGCTCACACTTGCTGGCTATTCGATCAACGATACGGTGGTGGTGTTCGACCGTATCCGCGAGAATCGCAGAAAATACAAACGCATGCCGCTGGCCGAACTGATCAACCTGTCCACCAATCAGATGCTGACACGAACCATTCTTACCAGTGGGGCGACAGCCATCTCCATTATCCCGCTGCTGATTTTTGGCGGCCCGGCGCTGTTCGAGTTCACCGCCTCGATCCTGTTCGGCATCGTGGTGGGAACGTTCTCGTCTACCTACGTGGCCGCGGCGCTGTTGCTCTATCTGCCAGCCGTACACGGGCCGCGGACGTCCGAAGAAACCGCGGCGGCGACGTCGTAGCGTCAGAACGGATTGATGGTCGCGTCGCGCGTGAAGGTGAGGTAGCCCGCGTTTACGCCGGCGCGCAGGCCCACACCCGTTCGCATCGGCGCGAGCGTGATGTTGTTCGCGCGCAAATAATTCACACCGATGCCGGCGATGAAGTAGTAGCTCCCCTCCACGCCGGGAAACCTCTGGAACAGCCGGTCCGACGGACCAAGGTTGTAAACCAGCACGAAGGCTTTGGAGGCGTTGCCGCCAAGGTCGAATCCGACGGACGGTCCCTGCCAATAGACGCGCGTGGGCGGCGCATGCTTGCGGATCAGCCAACCCTGACCGTAACGCAGGCCCAGAACGACGGCGCCGGAGCCTTCTTCGCCGGTAATATAGGCGTCCGGCAATCCTTGATCGGCGAACACCCGCTGCACTGCCTTCGCCACCGCTTCCGTGGTCGTTCCGAAGAAGCCGGACGCAGCCTGCACGACTTCGCTCTGGCTGAATTTGTCGGCAGCGCGCTCCACATCGCCTTCTTCGGCGGCTGTTGAAACGACCTGCGACAGGGTTGCTGCCAGAGCCAGAGCGGCGACGGATGCGATACGCGCGAACATCATCCTGAAATCTCCCGGTCAGTGATTCGAAGCCAAGCCAATAAATGTGGCCTTTCTTGGATTCGCGCTAGTGCCAAGAGCTAAAGTTCGGATAGTTTGACATTGCGCCAAGCACGCCATGAAGCGTTGAGGGCGCTACAGGCGTTTCATCAAGATGAACGATTCAACAAAAGCATCCGCCAAACTGGGTGTCGGCGGATGGATGGCGATCCTGGTGCTGCTGGGCTTTCTGGTGGTGGCGCTATTTTATGCGGTCCATGGCTGGAACAGCGTTGGCGCGGTGGGAATACCAGTCATGGGCTGGATATTCCTGGTTGCGGGCGTGATCGTCACACTGCTCGTTGGCGGTGGGCTGATGGCGCTGGTCTTCTACTCAAGTCGCAAGGGCCGCGACATCTGATCAGGCGTGCACTGATTCGCTTCAGCAATAGGTGGCTGGTTGCGGGTAGCGCGCATCCATGCCTATCGTTTGGCCAGCACGTATCGGATTGCCGCAGATGCCAGATCCCGCCGCCACGCGGCCCAAATGGCCGGCGATGTCCATTGCACAGGCTCACGCTCTGCTCACAGGGCCGGGATCGCCGCTGGAAATGGCGGAAATGGAGATCCGCGGCATCCGCACCCGCGTGTGGAAAAACCAGCCACCGACTTTGCGTGAACTTCTCATGCTGGCGCGCGCACAATATGGCGCCCGCGAGTTTCTCGTCTACGAGGAGGATCGCACCACTTTCGAAAGTTTTTATCGCGCGGCTATCGCGATTGCGGAAGAGCTTCAGAAGCGGGGCGTGCGCAAAGGCGATCGCGTGGCGATTGTCATGCGCAATCTGCCCGAATGGACGGCGATTTTTTACGGCGCGGGCATCATTGGCGCCGTCGTCACACCGCTGAATGCGTGGTGGACGGGACCAGAGCTGGAATACGGGCTGATCGACCCCGGCGCCAGGATCGCATTCGTAGATGCGGAACGCATGGAACGCATCGCCGAGCATCTGGTGAATTGCCCCGCGCTCGAAGGTGTTTATGTCGGCCGCTATCCCGATGATTTGCGGAGCCCGGTGGTGCAGCGGCTCGAAGACGTTGTCGGCACCGTCAACGAATGGGGGAACCTGCCGGACCGCCCGCTGCCGAAGGTATCACTCGAACCCGACGACGATGCCACGATCCTCTACACCTCCGGCACGACAGGTAAGCCGAAGGGGGCGCTCGGCACGCATCGCAACATGCTGGCGAACATCATGGCCTCAGCGTGTTCGGCGGCGCGCAATTATCTTCGCCGCGGCGAGATGCCGCCCATCCAGAGCCCCAATGATCCAGAGCGCTGCACGTTGCTTTCTGTGCCGTTCTTTCACGCCACCGGCTGCTTCGCGATTCTGAATCCCTCCATCGCCAGCGGGGGAAAGATCGTGCTGATGCGCAAATGGGATACGGAATTGGCGATGCAACTCATCGAGCGGGAGCGGATCAATGGCGCGGGCGGCGTGCCCACCATCGCCTGGCAGCTGATCGAGCATCCCAGCCGGCGCAAATATGACCTGTCGTCGCTCGAAACAGTGGCTTATGGCGGCGCGCCGTCTGCGCCGGAGCTGGTGCGCAAGATCAAGGAGGTGTTCCCGAAATCCTTGGCCGGCAATGGCTGGGGCATGACGGAAACCTCCGCCACCTGCACGCATCACTCTGCCGAAGATTACGAGCACCGGCCCGATTCCTGCGGGCCTACGGTGCCGGTCTGTGATCTCAAGATCATGACGCTGGACGGTTCACATGAACTGCCCATTGGCGAAGTGGGCGAGTTGTGGGCGTCCGGTCCGAACATCGTGAAGGGCTACTGGAACAAGCCGAAAGACACGGCTGAAACATTTATCGACGGCTGGGTGAAGACGGGCGATCTCGCGCGCATGGACGAAGAGGGCTTCTGCTACATTATCGACCGCGCCAAGGACATGCTGATCCGCGGCGGCGAAAACATCTACTGCATCGAAGTGGAGAATGTTCTTTACGCGCATCCGGCGGTGATGGATGCGGCTCTCGTGCCCGTTCCACACCACACCCTCGGCGAAGAGCCGGGTGCGGTGGTGCATCTTAAACCCGGCACGCACGCAACGGAGGAAGAACTTCAGGCGTTCGTGGCGGGCAAGCTCGCGCCGTTCAAGGTGCCGGTGAAAATCATCTTCTGGCCCGAGACCTTGCCGCGTAACGTCAACGGCAAAATCATGAAAACCGAGCTCAAGAGGATATTCGCTGCGGCCGGAAGCGATTTGGCAGGTGGTTGAACCTCAACGCCAATCGACTATCATAAAACTGTCAGATGGCCGGATGGCCGCTGGCCGTCCGCGAGGAGGGCTGGAGGAAAGTCCGGGCTCCACGAAAGCACGGTGACGGATAACATCCGCCGGGGGCGACCCCAGGGACAGCGCCACAGAAATCACACCGCCGAACTGCGCGAGTAGTGGCAAGGTTGAAATGGTGCGGTAAGAGCGCACCGCGTTTCCGGCGACGGAAGCGGCACGGCAAGCCCCACCGGGAGCAAGACCAAATAGGGACGGCATGTGATCTGCTTTCGGATCGCCGTCCGGGTGGGTCGCGTGAGGTGCGCAGCAATGCGCATCCCAGAGGAATGGCTATCTATCCGCGCAAGCGGTGGACAGAACCCGGCTTACAGGCCATCTGACACTTCTTTCTCGCAGACCATGAATGGAAGACGAATCCGGGTCTTGACAAGCTTCGATCTGCGTCAGTTCCCCTTAGGTTGGGCTGAAGACTCGAAGGTTCGCCCATGCCGCACGTTACAACGCCCTACTTTTGGGCGGCTTACAACAAGCTACCGGTGCGTGACCGTGCTGACAAGCATTACCGGCTACTGCAAACCAATCCATCGCATCACGCACTGAAGCTCAAGAGAGCGGGGGCAATATTGGAGTGTGCGTGCGGGAGCAGGTTATCGGGCGCTCGGCGTCGATAGTCCCGAAGGGATTGCCTGGTTCTGGATCGGCACGCACGACGAATACGAGCGAATCATTCGCTCATAGTTTGCGGAAGCGGCCGGCCTTCACGTCTTCCAGGGCTTTCTGAGCCAGCTTGTCGAGCTTCCCCTTTTTTGCGTCTTCCTCGATCTGCCGGTCCCATTCGTCCGCAATGAAGGCTTCGAACCATTCGCGAAAGCTCGCGAATTGCTCAGGGGGAAGCTTGGCTACCGCTTTCTCAATCTCTTCAACGCTCATGCTACAAATCGTAGCAGCTTTGCTCGCTGAATAGAACCCTTGCTGGAGCTATGAGGACTTCGGTTCTGCGGCCAGGCGTTGCCCACAGTGGAGATTCGCGGGGACGGCCACGTCGATCTTCTTCGGATACGCCAGTTTCAGATTTGCCATGCACTCGGCGAAATCCTGTTCGCTCTTCGCCAGCCCGAGCCGCGGATTGTGCGCCTTCTCTTCCGCCACGCTCGTCACCGTGAAGCCGCGATAATCGTGGCCGGGATAAAGCAGGCAGGCATTGGGCAGGCTGAAGATCTTTTCGTGCACGGAGCGATACAGTTGAGATGAGTTGCCCTCCTGGAAGTCGGTTCGCCCGCAGCCACGGATGAGCACGCAGTCTCCCGTGAATGCCATACCGTGGTCATCAAGCACATAGGTGAGGCAACTTGCGGTATGGCCAGGTGTTGCGCGCGCTTCCAGAACACGCTCACCGAACTGGACGCGATCGCCATCGTGAAGCAGGCGATCCGCACCGGCGGCGTTCGCGGCCGCGCTTAACGCAATCCGGCTGCCGAGTTTCTCCTTCAGCGTCCACGCGCCGGTGATGTGATCGGCATGAACGTGCGTCTCCAGCGTCCAGAGAAGTTGCAATCCAAGGTCGCTGATGAGCATGGCGTCCCGCTCGGCCTGCTCCAGAACCGGATCGATGAGGACCGCCTCGCCGCCATCGGACAGCAGATAGGCGTAGGTGGACGATGCTGGATCGAACAACTGCCGGAAAATCATAAGCCCCCTCGTGAAGGACGGGTGCAATTTTGCCGCTCCCGGTCCGCGCTATTATATCCGAAGCGATGGATCACGGCACCACAGCAGAAGCCCTGAAGGGACCGGCCCGCATTGCAGCCTGTGCGAAGTCGCTGCCGGACGCGTCCGGCGTCTACCGCATGCTGGATGCCAAGGGCGCCGTTCTCTATGTGGGCAAGGCCAAAAGCCTGAAAAAGCGTGTGGCGGCCTACGCGAAATCCGGCGGCCACACCGACCGCATCGCACGGATGATTTCCGAAACCGCGGACATGCTGTTCGTCACCACCGCCTCGGAAGTCGAGGCGCTGCTGCTGGAGTCCAATCTCATCAAGCGGCTGAAGCCGCGCTACAACGTCTCCTATCGCGACGACAAATCTTTCCCCAATATTCTGCTGCGGCAGGACCACGAATTTCCGCAGCTGCTGAAGCACCGCGGCGCCAAGAGCACCAAGGGCATCTATTTCGGGCCGTTTGCCAGCGCCGGCGCCGTCAATCGCACACTCAACACCTTGCAGCGCGCCTTCCTGCTGCGCTCCTGCTCCGATTCCGTTTTTGAATCGCGTACGCGGCCGTGCCTGCTGCACCAGATCAAGCGCTGCAGCGCACCCTGCACCGGCCGGATTGACAAAGAGGCCTACGCAGAACTGGTGCGCGAGGCCGAACTGTTCCTCACCGGCAAGAGCCGGGCCGTGCAGGCGCTGTTGGCGAAGGAAATGACCGAAGCGTCCGAAACGCTCGATTTCGAACGTGCGGCCCGCTACCGCGACCGCATCCGCGCGATGAGCCATATCCAGCTGCATCAGGGCATCAATCCCAATACCTTTGCTGAGGCCGATGTGTTCGCCGCGTTCAGCGAGGGCGGCGAGACCTGCATCCAGGTGTTCTTTTTCCGGGCGGGCCAGAACTGGGGCAATCGCCCCTATTTCCCACGCCATGACCGCGAACTCTCGCTGGAAGAGGTGCTGGAATCCTTCGTGGGTCAGTTCTACGACGATCGGGAAGCGCCGAAGCTCATCCTGCTTTCGCACGCGATTCCGAACCGCGAACTTTTGGCGGAGGCCCTGTCCGTGCGGCAGGACTATAAAATCGAAATCGCGGTGCCCCAGCGCGGCGAAAAGCGCGACATCCTGCAGATGGCAGTCCAGAACGCGCGCGAACAGCTCGCCCGCCGCATGGCAGAGAACTCTGCGCAGCGCGAACTGCTGGAAGGGGTGGCGGAAGTGTTCGGCCTCGAAACACCGCCGCGCCGCATCGAGGTGTACGACAATTCGCACATCCAGGGCACCAATGCGGTCGGTGCCATGATTGTTTCGGGACCGAACGGCTTCGAAAAAGGCGAGTACCGAAAGTTCAACATCCGCTCGACCGAGCTCACGCCCGGCGACGATTACGCCATGATGCGCGAAGTGCTCACCCGCCGATTCTCGCGTCTCGTGAAGGAAAGCGACGAGGCAAAGGCCAAATGGCCCAATCTGGTGCTCATCGATGGCGGGCCGGGGCAGCTTGCGGTCGCCTGCCAGGTCTTCGCCGATCTCGGCGTCGAAGATGTGACGGTGGTGGGAATCTCCAAGGGACCGGAACGTGATGCGGGCCGCGAGCACTTCTATTTGCCGGGCCGCGAGCCCTTCCGGCTGGATCCCAAAAGCCCGGTACTCTACTTTTTGCAAAGATTACGGGACGAGGCGCATCGCTTCGCCATCGACAGCCATCGTAAGCGCCGCTCGAAGGCGCTTGGCGCCAATCCGCTGGACGAAATCGGCAGCGTGGGCGCTTCGCGGAAACGTTCTCTTTTGCAACATTTCGGCTCGGCCAAAGCCGTTTCCGCTGCCAGCCTTGTCGATCTGGAAGCGGTGAACGGCATTAGTCGGGCACTTGCAAAAAAGATTTACGATTTCTTTCATCCCAACGGGTGAAATGGGGTGCTAAGGTATCGCGATGCTGAATATCCCGAACGCTATCACCGTCTCCCGGATTCTGCTTGTGCCGGTATTCGCGATTCTGTTCGCAGTGCCAGGGGCGCCGGCCCGCATCGCCGCCTTCGTGATTTTCTGCATTGCGGGCGCGAGCGATGCGCTGGACGGGCTTGCCGCGCGCAAGCTGAATGCGGGTTCGGATTTCGGCCGGATGCTCGACCCGATTGCCGACAAAATTCTCGTGGCTGTCGCGCTGATGATGCTGGTTTCGGAAGGCAATTTTCAGCAGCTCACGCTCGATTCCGCGCACGGTCTGCGAAGCCTGCTGAAGCTGGTTCCGGCGCTGGTGATCCTGTCGCGGGAAATTCTGGTTTCGGGATTACGCGAATTTCTGGCCGGTGCGGCGGTGAGTGTGCCCGTTACCCGCGTTGCCAAAACGAAGACGGCCATCCAGATGATCGCCATCGGCGCCATGATCCTCGATCCGCTGGCGTGGCGCTGGTTACCGGAAGGCGTCGCCACCACATACAGTTTGGTCGCCTATGTCGGTCTATGGGTGGCTGCCGCGCTGACGGTTGGCACCGGCTATGCCTACTTCAGGGTAGGGATTAGACATCTGCATCCCCGGGCGGAACGTGCGCGGCAACGGCGCGCCGAACTGCATTCGCGCCGGCATGCCGGAGAAGCAGTGTGACGCTGCTCTACTTCGCCTGGGTCCGGCAAAAGCTCGGAACTGGCGAAGAGCGGATCAGCTTGCCGCCGGATGTACGAACCATCGCCGAACTTGCGGAGTTTTTGCGCCAGCGCGGTGGAGCGTTCGCGGATGTCTTTGGTGATGCAGGCGGTCTGCGCGCGGCCGTGAATCAGGAGCACGTGAAGTGGGATACGGCAGTCGCGTTTGATGATGAGGTCGCGTTTTTTCCGCCAGTGACCGGCGGATGAGTGTTCGCGTCCAGACCGCGGATTTCGATGTTGCAGCGGAAGTTCTGGCGCTTCGGCGGCGGTGCAGCAACGCCGGCGCGGTGGTGACGTTTACCGGCATTGTGCGCGCGGATGACGGCATCGAAGCGATGACGCTCGAACACTATCCGGGCATGACCGAGCGGGAAATCGCGCGGCACGGGGCTGAAGCGCAGGCGCGCTGGCCGGGGATCGAAACGAGCGTCATCCACCGTGTGGGCAAGCTCGCGCCGGGAGCCAATATCGTACTTGTCGCAGTGGCGTCCTCACACCGAAAGACAGCCTTCGAAGCCGCCGAATTCCTCATGGACTATCTCAAAACGCGTGCGCCGTTCTGGAAACTGCAGCAGCGCGACGGCGCGACCGAGTGGGTCGCCACTCGCCATTCGGACAGTCAGGCCCTTAGCCGGTGGCGGCGCGAAGATTGACGGTGGAAACCGGCCGCCGCACTTCCTCCATGTAATCGGTCATCAGCACTTCGGTGATGCGGCCGGGGGTGAACCTGTGTGGCCCCACTTCGCTGACCGGCGTCACTTCTGCAGCGGTGCCAGTCAGGAAACACTCCGTGAAGCGTTCCATCTCCTCAGGCGCCACATGACGCTCAATCACCGGGATCTGCCGGGCGCGCGCCAACTCCATGATCGAGCGGCGGGTGATGCCATCGAGGAAACAATCGGGGGTGGGCGTGATCAGCTTGCCTTCATCCACGAAAAACACATTCGCGCCCGTCGCTTCCGAGACAAGTCCGCGGTAGTCCATCATCAGCGCATCGTGGTAGCCTTCCATCTCTGCCCTGTGTTTGGAGAGTGTGCAGATCATGTAAAGCCCCGCAGCCTTCGATCTGTAAGGCGCGGTGTCGGGCGCAGGCCGCTTCCAGTCGGAAATCGTGAGCCGGATGCCCTTCATCTTCTGGGTCGCGTCGAAATAGGAGGGCCACTGCCACGCCGCGATCGCCACGCGCGTGCTGGAATGTAGCGCCGCCACGCTCATCTGCTCGCTGCCGCGAAACACCACCGGGCGCACATAGGCGTCCTCGAAACCTTCCGCCTCCACCACCTGTTTGGAAGCGTGGTTGATCTCGGTCGGGGTATACGGAATTTTCATGCCGAGAATGGCTGCCGATTCGAACAATCGATCGGTGTGCTCCTCGAGCTTGTAGATACGGCCCGAATAGGCCCTTTCGCCTTCGAACACGCTGGACGCGTAATGCAGCCCGTGCGTCAGTACATGAATGTTCGCCTCACGCCACGGCACCAGCCGCCCGTCGAGCCAGATGGAGCCTTCGCGTTTGTCGAACGGAACAATGTCAGCCATGTCTTCCCCTTAACGCGCAAGGCGCGGATTTGGTAGGCTTGCCGAAGATGGACCCAACCAAAGACGTTCGAAGTGGCTGGCCAAACGCGATAGCCACGGCACCCAACTGGCTCCCTACATCTCTGCGCAGGGGAGAAGCAAGGCGCAGGACAAGCCACCAGCGCACCTCCGGTCTTTCGGTGGCGCAGGACTGCTCATCCCCGGCTTTGTGCTCGCGAAATTCCGGTTCGCAACCATGAGCGGCCTCGCCGGAGTGGAGGAAAGTCATGTGCTCGTGGTGGATGACGACGAGCGGCTCCGCGCCTTGCTGCAGAAATATCTGTCCCAGAATGGCTTCCGGGTGACGGTGGCGGCCGGAGCGGAGGACGCGCGCGCCCTGATGAAGAGCATCGCCTTCGATCTCCTGATCGTGGATGTGATGATGCCGGGCGAAAGCGGGCTGGAACTGACCAAAAGCGTGCGGGCGCAGTCGCAAACTCCTATTTTGATGCTCACCGCACGCGGCGAAGCGGAAGACCGTATCGCCGGGCTGGAGCACGGCGCCGATGATTATCTGCCGAAGCCCTTCGAACCCCGCGAACTTGTGTTGCGCTGTGCGGCGTTGCTGCGGCGCGCCGCCCCGCCCGCTCACCCGCACCGGGAAATCAAAATGGGTGAGGCCGTGTTCGATGCGGAGCGCAGTGAGTTACGCCGCAAGGGCAAGGCCGTGCGGCTCACCAGTTCCGAGGCCGCCTTGCTGAAACTGTTCGCCGCCAATGTCGGCCGCCCTTTTTCACGCACCGATCTCTGCACCCGGCTGGGCGTCACGCTGGAACGCTCGATCGACGTGCAGGTGACGCGACTTCGGCGCAAGATCGAAGAAGATCCCAAACTACCGCTCTACATTCAGACCGTGCGGGGCATCGGCTACATGCTCGTGCCTGATCGGGTGGCGTGATCTTGCGTTTCCGGCCACATCCGTTCCGCACGCTGAAACGGCTGATGCCTCGCGGTCTGTTCGGCCGCTCGCTGATCATCATCGTGACACCCGTGGTGATCCTTCAGGGGATTGTCACCTATATTTTCTTCGAGCGGCACTACGATGTGATGCTTGCCCGCATGGGCCGCGGCGCGGCCGCCGATGTCGTGTTTCTCACCAATCTCGAGGAGAAATATCCCGCCGGGCCGGAGCGCAAGGCACTGCTCAATATGGCGGCACGCAATCTCGCCTTCGGGATTTCCGTCATTCCCGGCCAGCGGCTCGAACGTCCCTATCGGCATGCCATCGGCAATCTGAAAGATGCCGTCACGCTGATGTTCGAGCGGCAACTGGGTGAAAAGCGGCCATTCACGTCGCGGTCGGTGGGCAGCTTCGTCGAAGTGACAGTGCAAGTGAAGGATGGGCTGCTGCGCATGAATATCCCGCGGCAGCGGCTCGTCGCTTCGAATGTGGATGTGTTCATTCTGTGGATGGTCGGTTCCTCGCTGGTGTTGCTCGGCGTGGCCATTCTGTTTCTGCGCAATCAGGTCCGGCCCATCGAGCAGCTGGCCGTGGCGGCAGAAGGCTTCGGCAAGGGCCACGCGGTGCCGGATTTCAAACCCTACGGCGCCATCGAGGTGCGGCGCGCCGCGCAAGCCTTCATCACCATGCGCGAGCGCATCGAACGATATGTGACGCAGCGCACCGAAATGCTGGCTGGTGTCAGCCATGACCTCAAGACGCCCCTGACCCGTCTCAAGCTGGAGCTGGCGATGATGGGCGACAGCGCCGAGGTACAGGCAATCCGCCAGGACATAGCCGAAATGGAGCACATGCTGAATGAATATCTCGATTTCGCCCGCGGCGAAGGCGGAGAGGAAGCGCGCGAAACCGATCTGGCAGATTTGGTGCGGGACGCTGCCGCGGCCGCTGCCAAAGCACGGCGGGCCGGGCCTGAACGGCTGAAACTCGCAACGGAATCGGATATCCGGCTGTTCGTGCGATGTCACGCCCTAAAGCGCTGCGCCACGAACGTGATCGATAACGCACTCAAGTACGGAAAGCATGTGGACGTGGGGCTAAAGCGTAACGGGACACACATGGAAATTCTGGTGGACGATGACGGGCCTGGCATTCCAGAAGAGCGTCGCGAGGAAGCCTTCCGGCCATTTCACCGCCTGGACCAAGGCCGCAATCTGCAAACCGGCGGTTCGGGACTCGGGCTTGC
>DATAVW010000232.1:0-2650 GCA_036267515.1 Rhizomicrobium sp. | reverse complement strand
CAGTGCGATGATTTCGACTTCCAGACGCAGGACATCGCCCGGCCGCACAGGCTTCAGCCAGCGGCACTCCTCCACGCCAACGCCGCCGCGCGCTTCAGTCTTGTTCAGCAGATGCTCGGCGCAAAGCCGCATGGCGATGCCTCCGACCTGCCAACCGGAGGCAGAAAGCCCACCAAGCATCGATGCGTCCGCCGCATGTTCGTCCAGGTGATGCGGCTGCGGATCGAACTCGCGGGCGAACTCGAAAATCTCTTGTTTCGTCAGTTCGTAGTGGCCAAAGGCGAATTTCTGGCCGACGGAAAAATCTTCGAAATACTTGGGAAAATCCATCGCGCTTGGGACACCTGGGTGACCGGGTCGCGCTTCGCTACGCGCGCTGCCCGGCCATGACAAGTTATCAGGTATTGAACCGGAAGTGCATCACGTCGCCATCCTGCACGACGTACTCCTTGCCTTCCAGCCGGAATTTGCCAGCCTCGCGCGCCCCCACTTCGCCGTTTAACGACACGTAATCATCATAGGCGATGGTTTCGGCGCGGATGAATCCATGCTCGAAATCGGTGTGGATGACTCCTGCTCCCTGTGGCGCGCGCGCTCCTTTTGCCACCGTCCAGGCGCGTGTCTCCTTCGGTCCGGCGGTAAAGAAAGTAATGAGGCCAAGCAGGTGATAGCCTGCCCGGATCAGCCGATTCAGGCCCGGCTCTTCCAGGCCGAGATGCGCCAGGAACTCCGCCCGCTCGCTCTCCGGCAGCTGCGCCACTTCCTCCTCGATGCGCGCGGAAATCGCCACGCAGCCGGCACCTTGCCGTCTCGCCATCTCTTCCACAGCGGTGGAGTACTGGTTGCCATCCGCTGCGGAGGCTTCATCCACATTGCAAACGTAGAGCACCGGCTTTGAAGTGAGCAGTCCCAGTTGCCGGAATGGATCCGCTTCTTCGGCCGAAAGTTCCGCGAGCCGCGCCGGCTTGCCATCGCGCAATAACGCAACCGCCTTTGCCATCAGTGCGTGCTGCTCTTTTGCTTCCTTGTCCCCGGTCTTGGCACGCTTCTCCAGCGGCACGATGCGGCGCTCGAGGCTTTCGAGGTCCGCGATCATCAATTCGGTTTCGACGGTTTCCGCATCGCCTACCGGATCGATGCGTCCTTCCACATGGGTGATGTCGTCATCCTCAAAGCAGCGCAGCACATGCGCGATGGCATCTACTTCGCGGATATTGGCAAGGAACTGATTGCCGAGGCCTTCGCCTTTCGACGCGCCGCGCACCAGCCCCGCGATATCTACAAAAGTGATGCGCGTGGGCACGAGTTGCGCCGATTTCGCAATCGCAGCGAGTTTGTCGAGCCGCGGATCGGGCACCGCCACGTCGCCAACATTCGGCTCGATGGTGCAGAACGGATAGTTTGCCGCCTGCGCTGCTGCCGTCTGGGTCAGCGCGTTGAACAGGGTGGATTTGCCGACATTCGGCAGCCCGACAATGCCGCATTTGAATCCCATTATTGTTCCTTCTTCGCGACGTCGCCCGATTTTTCTTTTTTCTCCGGCGGATTCAGCAGCAGCGCCACCTTGTTCATGAAGCCGACATCGTCGTCTATCGCGAGCAGCGGCGCCGCTTCCGCAATCGACGTCAGCAGCGGCACCAGCCATTGCTCGTCCGCCTTCGAAAAATTGTTCAGCACATGGCCGTGCACGCGATGCTTCTCGCCCGGATGCCCCACGCCGATGCGCACGCGACGATAATCCGGCCCAAGTGTCGCAGTGATGGAACGCAGGCCATTATGCCCGGCATCGCCGCCGCCGGTCTTCACGCGGATCTTCGCGGCCGCCAGATCGATTTCGTCGTGCATGACGAGAAGCGCGGATAACGGCAGCTTGAAATAGCGCGCCGCGGTACCGACTGAATCCCCGCTGTCGTTCATATAGGTCATTGGCTTCAGCAGGTAGGTCTTGCGGCCGCCGAGCGCGCCTTCCGAAAGCGAACCGGAAAAGCGCCCGCGCCACGGCCCGAAGCGATAGCTTTCGTGGATCACATCCACGGCCATGAAGCCGGCGTTGTGGCGGTTGCGCGCATAATCTACGCCGGGGTTGCCGAGCCCGGCGATGAGCAGCGGAGTCTCGGCCATGTTCTGCGCGGCGGCGAGTTACTTTTTTTCCGCCGTCTTCGCAGGAGCAGCCCCTGCGGCAGGCGTTGCAGCGGCAGCGCCTTCGGCCGCAGCAGCACCTGCTTCCGCGACCGGTGCGCCCCCCGCAGCGGCAGCGGCGGCCGCGGCAGCAGCAGCACGCGCTTCTTCAATCACGCTGGTCGGCGCCACGATGGAGGCGATGGTGAAATCGCGTTCCCTCACCATCGGCACTACGCCTTCCGGCAGTTCGATGTTCGAGATGTGCAGCGTGCCGTGGATTTCGAGGCCGGAAACATCCGCATCGATGTATTCGGGAATGTTCTCGACCGGGCAAAGCACCTCGATCTCATGCCGCACGATATTGACCACGCCGCCACGTTTGATGCCCGGCGAATTTTCCTGCCCGCGGAAGCGGACGGGAATAGCGAGCACGATCTTCGTGCCTTCCTTCAGGCGCATAAAATCCACGTGCACGGGGCGGTCGGTTACCGGATCGAGCTGCACGTCCCGCGGAATAACGCGTGTCTGC